>DASZJU010000369.1:0-8397 GCA_035947815.1 Reyranella sp. | reverse complement strand
CGGCGCCGCCGACGATCGCCGACCACACGGACTGCGGCAGCAGATGATGGGCACCGACCAAAACGTTCTCCATCACGGTCAGGCGATGGAAGAGGCGGCCATTCTGGAAGGTGCGGACCATGCCGGCGGAGGCAACGATATGGGCCGGCGCGTCGGTGATGTCGCGATCCTCGAAGCGCACCTTGCCGCCGGAGCTCGACAGGACGCCGGTCAGCACGTTGATCAACGTGGTCTTGCCGGCGCCGTTGGGGCCGATGACCGAGAAGATGCGGCCGCCGGGGATCGCCAGCGACACCGACTGCACGGCGCGCACCCCGCCAAAATTCTTCGACAGGCCGTCGATCGCGAGGATCGTCGGCGTCATCGGCCGATGCCGCACAGGAGGATTTCTGTCGTCTCGACCGAGGGCCGCAGGCCCGAGCGGAGAGACCTTGTTTCAACGATATGCTGCTTATCGTGGAGACGAGGTCTCTCCGCTTCGCGCTTCGCGCTCCGGTCGAGACGACGGGACGTCGTCATCGGCCGTGCTCCTTCAGGCGGCGGCCGACGTTGGCGGTCAGGCTCAACAAGCCCTTGGGCAGGAAGATCAGGATCAGCAGCATCAGTGCGCCGAAGACGATCATGTAGGCGGTGCCAAGATCGCGCATCAGCTCGGGCATGAAGGTGACGATGACGGCGCCGGCGATGCTGCCCAGGATCGAGCCTTCGCCGCCGATGATCAGCATCGCGAGATAGATGATGGAATGGCCGAGGTTGAAATCGTCGGGCGCCACGAAGTTGGCCATGTGGGCGAACAGCGCGCCCGAAAGGCCGGCATAGACGGCGGAGAGGGCGAAGGCCTGCACCTTGATGCGGGTGACGCCGACCGAGGCGGCGCCGGTCGCGATCTCGTCGTCGCGCACCGCGATCATGGCGAGGCCGATATGGGAATTGCGGATGCGCCAGGCGCACCAGGTGACGGCCGCCAGCACGACCCAGATGACATAGTAGTAGCGGTGGTCGGTAGCGAACGCCCAGCCGGGCAAAGCGAGTGGCGGGATGCCGGAGATGCCGTCGGTGCCGCCCATCACCGACTTCCAGTTGGTGGCGACGATGACGAAGGACACGTTGAAGCCCAGGGTCGCCAAAGCGAGGTAATGGCCTTTCAGGCGCAACATCGGCAGGCCGATCGCGACGGCAATGAATCCGGTGGCGATGACAGCCGCCGGGATGGAGAGCCAGGGTGAGAGGCCGAGTGTCGTCGACAGGATCGCCGTGATGTAGGCGCCGCAGCCGACGAAGCCCGCCTGGGCGAGGGTGATGAGGCCGGCATAGCCGAAGGCGAAGTTGAGGCCGATGACGGCGATGGCCGAGATCAGCGCCAGGTTGAGGATGCGGATGCCGTAGCCGCTGATGAAAGCGGGCAGCACGAGCGCCACCAGGAAGACCGCACAGGCGGCGAGCAGAGCGGAGCGGGCCTTCATGCGCGCTGGCCGATGCGCTCGCCGAAGATGCCCTGCGGGCGGACCAGCAGGAACAGGATCATCACCAGGAAGACCAGGCCGTCCTTGTAGGCCGACGAGATGTAGGCCGCACCCAGCATCTCGGCCAAGCCGACCAGGATGCCGCCGACGATGGCGCCCGGGACGCTGGAGAAGCCGCCGATGATGATGGCGGCGAAGGCCTTTAGCGCGATCGGATCGCCCATGTTCACGTCGGCGAACCACATCGGCCCGACCAGGATGCCGGCGGCGCCGGTCAGCAGGCCGGCGATGATCCAGGTCAGCACGAACATGCGATCGACGCCGATCCCCATCAGACGCGCGGCGTCGCGATCCTGCGCCACCGCCCGCATGCGGGCGCCGATGGTGGTGCGGTAGATGAAGAGATAGAGCAGGGCGATCATCAGGAAGGCGACGACGATCACGAACAGCGCGTGCGCCGCGAGGGCGGCGCCGAACACGTCGATCACCTGACGCCCGAACGGCGAGCGCGGGCGGAAGGGCACCGAGCCCCAGGTCATCAGCGCGGCGTTCTGGATGACGATGCCGATCATCACCGTGCCGATGATGACGGTGACCACGGGCCGGTCCTGCAACGGACGGAAGACGACGGCGTAGAACACCATCCCGAACAGCGCCATGGCGACCAGCGCCAGCGCGTAGGCCGGCGCCAGCGGCAGGCCCATCTGCAGGCTGGTCGAGACCGCCAGGAAGCAGCCGATCGCCACCATCTGACCGGTCGCGAAATTCACCACACCGGTCGCCTCGTTCACCATGATGAAGGCAAGGCCCACCAGCGCGTAGACCGAGCCGACGGCAAGTCCGCTGACGATGAGCTGGACGAACTGCTGCAAGCGGTTACCGACACGACAGGGTCATGCCTCACCCGTCTTACGGGGGAGGTGCCCCCGAAGGGGGCGGAGGGGGAAGGCCACAGTCAAAGTGCTCGCCGATTTCCGATCATGACGTTTCAAGGATCGTCCGTGGGGCTTTCCCCCTCCGGCCCTGCGGGCCACCTCCCCCGTCTGACGGGGGAGGAAAGCGATAGGTCACGCCGTGATGGTGCGGATGAACACCGGATCGCGCGTGCCGGGCTTGATCGAGAACACCGCCAGCGAATGGACCATGTTGCCCCACTCGTCGGTCGTGAAGGAGTTGGTGACGCCCTTGTAGTCCTTCACCAGTCTGAGCTCGTCGCGGATCTTGGTGCGGTCGGTGCCGACCTTGTCCATGACCTGCTTCATGATCCAGGCGCCGTCGTAGTAGCACGAGCCGAACGGATCGGGGTCGACCTTGAAGCGCTCCTTGAAGGTCTTGATGTAGGCGGCGACGTCGGGCCCGCGTTCCGGCGCCAGGTAGGCATCCATCACGCCGTTGACGTGGGCGAGCTCGTCGGGCGCGATCAGGTTGCGCGCCGCGGGGACCATGACGCCCGACGAGATGACCACCGGAAGGTCGATGCCCATCTCCTTCATCAGCTTCAGCACCAGCGCGCCGTCCTTGCCGTAGCTGATACAGATCAGGCAGTCAGCGCCGGCCCCCTTGAGCTTCTGCAGCTGCGCTGACATGTCGTTGTCGGTGAAAGCATAGGCCTCCATGCCGACGACTTCGGCGCCGGCGGCCTTGACCATCTTCTCCGCGGCGACGGCGCCGGGCTGACCGAAGTCGTTCTGCACGTAGATGATGCCGATCTTCTTCTTGCCCAGTCCCTCGGTGGCGTGCTTGGCGAGTGCCAGCGCCTGCAGCCCGTCATGCGGGCGGATGCGGAAGAGCCACGGGTTCTTCTTCAGATGCATGGCGTCGCCGCCGCCGGCATACATGCCGGGGATTTGCGCCTTGGTGACTTCGGGCTCGGTAGCGAGATTTTGCGTCGTGTAGCTCGACAGGAAGATCATTGGCGGCTCGATGTCGCGCACTACCTTGAGGTAGGCGTTGACCGCGACGCTGTTGGAATCCTTCACGTCCTCGAAGACGACCTTCAGCTTCTTGCCGGCGACGCCGCCCTTGGCGTTGATCTCGTCCTGCACCATCTGCAGCGAGAAATGATACTGCTGGCCCGACACGTTGAACGGGCCGGTGATCGGCACCATCGCGCCCACCGCGACCTCGCCCGACTGGGCGCTTAGACGCTGCGACCAGAGGGTCAGCCCTGTCGCGGCCGCTGCTCCCGCCATGGCCTTGCGGCGACCGAAGACACGCTTGTTTCCCATGATTGGCTCCCTTGTTCTTCCCCGCGCGTTCACCCCTGCGAACAGGTCGAAATCAAGCAATCGCCGCGCCAAGCCGGCTATGGTGGCTCGCCGCTTGCTTGCAGCGGCTCGCCCTGCCTTTCCTGCCAACGAGGATCGTCACCTTGTCCCTGCCGCTGATAGACGTCCACACCCACATGTACCTGCCGCGCTACGTCGCCCTATTGCGCCAGCGCCAGAAAGTCCCGCGCATCGTTTCGCGTGCCGGAGGCGATCGCCTGATCATCCTGCCCGACGAGGAAGCCGACACCTCGACCTCGGCCGGCCGGCCGATCGGCGGCGAATTCCACGAGGTGAGCCGCAAGCTCGCTTTCATGGACCATCACGGCATCGCCGTTTCGGTCATAAGTTCGGCCAATCCCTGGATCGACTTCGTCGAGCCCGAAGAGGCGCCGGCGCTGGCTGCAGAGCTCAACGACGATCTCGAGGCGATTTGCACGGGCTCCGCGGGGCGACTGCTGGGTTTCGGCGTGCTGGCGCTGCAGCGGCCGGAGACCTGCGCTGCCGAGTTGAAGCGCATCGCCGGCCATCCCCATATGCGCGGCGTCATCATCGGCTCGGCGGGACGCGGCAAGGGCCTCGACGATCCCGGATTCGAGCCGATCTGGAAGGCCGCGGCCGATGCCGGCCTCTTCGTCTTCATCCATCCGCACTACGGGATCGGCCACGGCCTCTTTCCCGATACCGGCCACGCGTTGATGCTGGCGCTGGGCTTCACCTTCGAGACCTCGATCGCCGTCTCCCTGCTCATCCTGCGCGGCGTGCTCGAGCGTCATCCCGGGCTAAAGCTGTTGATCGCCCATGCCGGCGGGACGCTGCCCTATCTCGCCGGCCGCCTCGATTCCTGCGTGAAGAACGACATCTCCAAGGATTTCGGCCTAACCCAGCCGCCCAGCCACTACCTGCGCCAATGCTGGTACGATTCGATCGCCTATCACGGACCGGCTCTTGCTGCTCTGGAGGCCTTTGCCGATCCGGCAAAGATCATGTTCGGGACGGATCACCCGTTCTTCCGTCCGCATGTTGCCGACGACGTGCTCGACAAGACGACCTGGCCGTCGCCCGAAGAGAATCTGCAGGCGCTGTCGTCGCTCGCCGCGGACCGCCAGAAGGCGATCGCCCATGAAAATGGTCTTTTAGCCTTTGGCATCGCACTGCCGACGCACATGCATGCAGCGCAGGCCACGTGAGCGCGGGAGGAACCCCGCCCCGTTTGCCACGACGACGCTCCTGCCGATACGATGTTCCCGACCGCATCGGAGTGTCCGCATGTCCTCTCCCAGCCTGGTGATTCGCAACGGCACCATCGTCGATGGGGCGGGCGGTGACCCCTATGAAGCCGACCTCGCCGTGATTGACGGCAAGATCGCGGCGATCGGTGGGAACATTGCCAAGGGGACCGAGGAGATCGACGCGCGCGGCAAGCTCGTCACGCCGGGCTTCGTCGACCTGCACACGCACTACGACGCGCAGGTGACCTGGAGCGACCACCTGTCGCCTTCGTCCTGGAACGGCGCGACGACCGTGCTCTTCGGCAACTGCGGCGTCGGCTTCGCGCCGTGCCACGAAGACCAGCACGACATGCTCATAAACCTGATGGAGGGCGTGGAAGACATTCCCGAAGTCGTGCTGAGCGAAGGCCTGCCCTGGAACTGGCACAGCTTCCCGGATTTCCTCGATGCCATCGCCGCCCGTTCCTACGATGCCGACGTCGCCGCTCAGGTGCCGCACGCCGCCTTGCGGGTCTACGTGATGGGCGAGCGCGGCGCCAATCGCGAGCCCGCGACCGAACAAGACCGCCAGCGCATGGCCGAGCTCACCGCCGAAGGCCTGCGCGCCGGCGCGCTCGGCTTCTCGACCTCGCGCACGCTCAATCATCGCGCCGCCGACGGCCGGAGCATCCCGACCTTGCGCGCCGAGGAAGCCGAGCTGACCGCGATCGCCCATGCGATGCGCGAGACCGGCAAGGGCTGGATGCAGATCGTGTCGGACTTCGAGGATCAGGCGGGCGAGATCGGCCTGTTCCGCCGGCTGGCGAAGGAGTCGAGCCGGCCGGTTACCATCACCCTGACGCAGTCCGATGCCCAACCCAATGGCTGGCGCGAGCTGATGGCCCAGATCGACGAAGCCAACGAGGAGGGATTGCGGATCACCGCCCAGGTCCGCTCGCGTCCGACCAGCGTGCTGCTGGGGCTCGAGCTGTCGCAGAACCCGTTCATGGGCCGGCCCTCCTACAAGCGTATCGCTCACTTGCCGTTCCCGGAACGGCTGATCCAGCTGCGCCAACCCGAGTTGCGTGCCCGCATCCTGGCCGAGAAATTCGAGGGCAGCCGGCGTGCCGGCCGGGTCGAGCGGTGGGACCGCATGTACCCGCTCGGCGATCCTCCGGATTACGAACCGAAGGCCGAGAGCAGCATCGCCGCGCGTGCGGCGCGGGAAGGCCGTTCGCCGGAAGAGGTGGCCTATGACCTGCTGCTCGAACGCGATGGCAGGGGGATCTTGTATTTGCCGGTCACCAACTATGCCGCCGGCAACCTCGACGTCGTGCGGGAGATGATCGCGGCGCCCAACACCCTGCTCGGCCTGGGCGACGGCGGCGCCCATGTCGGCATCATGTGCGACGCCACCTCCACCACTTTCACGTTGACGCATTGGACCCGCGATCGTGGGTGCGGCTCGCTGTTCCCGGTGTCCTGGGCCATCAAGCGCCTCGCCGCAGACAACGCCGCCGCCATCGGGCTGGCTGATCGCGGTCTGTTGCGGACGGGGATGAAGGCGGACATCAACATCCTGGACTACGACAACATGCGCCTGCGCCCGCCGGAGATCGCCTACGACCTTCCCGCCGGTGGCAAGCGGTTGTTGCAGCGAACGGAGGGCATTGACGCGACCATCGTCTCCGGCGCCGTCGTCTATCGCCACGGCGAGGCGACCGGCGCCTTGCCGGGGCGGTTGATCCGTGGTGCGCGTTCCCAGCCATGAACGGAATAAGAGAGGAAACGTCACACCATGAAGGCCGCTTACATTGACAAATTCGGCGGACCGGACGTCCTGAAGTACGGCGACCTTGCCGATCCGGTCGCCGGGCCGGGCCAGATCGTCGTCGATACCGTGGCTGCGAGCGTCAACGGCGCCGATCCGAAAGTGTGCGCCGGTGACTACAATCAGCCCAAGTTTCCCGTGATCCTGGGGCGTGATTTCTCCGGTACGGTCAGCGCGCTTGGCGCCGGCGTCGCCGATCTCCGCGTCGGCGATGACGTGTTCGGCGTGCTGGAGGCCGGCCGCGACGGAACCTATTGCGAAAAGATCGCCGTCGGCGCCGCCATCGTCGCCAAGAAGCCGGCCGGGATGTCGCATGTCGACGCCGCCGCGCTTGCGCTCATCGGTCTGACCGCGCTGCGTTCGGTCGAGGACACGCTGAAGCTCAGATCCGGCGAGACGATCCTGATCCAGGGCGGCGCGGGCGGCGTTGCGGGCTTCGCCATCCAGCTGGCCAAGCATCTCGGCGCCCGCGTCATCTCCACCACCAGCACGGCCAACCTGGGGTTCGTGCGCGACCTCGGCGCCGATGAGGTGATCGACTACAAGACCACCGATTTCACCAAGGTCGTGAAGAATTGCGACGCGGTGTTCGATACCGTGGGCGGCGACGTCGCGCTGCGCTCCTTCGCGGTCCTCAAGCCGGGCGGACGCGCGGCCTTCATCGCGTCGGGCGGCCAGGCGCCCAAGCCCGATCGCAGCGACGTGACCGCCTTGCGGCCAGCCGTCGGCCGCGACCGGCCGCCGCTCGAGCGAATCGCCGAGCTTTACCGGTCAGGGGCCGTCCGGCACCCTCACGTCACGCTCTATGAGCTGTCGAAGGCCGCGGATGCCCTGCGGGTCAGCGAGGCGCGCCACGTGAAGGGCAAGCTGGTGCTCAAGGTGCGATGAGGTGACCCACCCGTCATCCCGACCGGAGCCGAGCGCCAGCGAGGCGCAGTGGAGGGACCTATTCTGTTGTCCCGTCGACAAGACGAGGTCCCTCGGCTACGCCGCCCCCCTCGACTTCGCTCGGAGCAGGCTGGCGGCTTCGCTCGGGATGACGGGAGTTTTGGTTGAGGGGCGGAGGAAACCGTGAAAGTAGGATTCATCGGCGTCGGCAACATGGGCGGCCCCATGTGCCGCAATATCGTCAAGCGCAGCAACCACCAGGTGAGCGTGTTCGACCTGAACCCCGCCGCGGTGAAGACCTGCACCGATCTCGGCGCCACCACCGCCAAGTCGGTGGCCGACGTCACCAAGGGCGCCGACGTGGTGATGACATCGCTGCCCATGCCCAAGGATGTCGAGGCTGTGACCCTGGGCGACGGCGGCATCCTCGCCAACATAGGCAAGGGCCAGACCTACATCGATCTCAGCACCAACGCGCCCTCGATGGTGAAGAAGATCGGCGCCGCGATGGCTGCCAAGGGCATCGCCATGCTCGACGCGCCGGTGAGTGGCGGCACGGTGGGCGCGGAAGCCGCGACCATCGCCATCATGGTGGGCGGCGACAGGAAGGTATTCGACGACGCGTTGCCGGTGCTGCAGTCGTTCAGCGCCAACGTCATCCACATGGGCGAGCTCGGCACCGGCACGGTGGCCAAGCTGGTCAACAACATGCTGGCCTTCTGCAACGCCGCGGCCGC
>DASZJU010000368.1:0-2006 GCA_035947815.1 Reyranella sp. | reverse complement strand
AAGGCCGGCATCGTGCCGGTGCCGCCCAACACGCTGCTGCGCGCGCCGGACTACGCCTACATGTTCGAGGATTCGGGCTGCAAGCTCGTCGTCTATTCCAGCGAGTTCGCGGGTGAGATCGAGCCGGCGCTAAAACAGGTTCCGATCAAGGCCCTGACGGTCGACACCTTCCTCGCCGAAATGGCAAAGGCTTCTCCCGCGCTGGAGCCGCGTCTCGCCTCTCCCGACGACGATTGCTTCTGGCTCTACTCCTCGGGCTCGACCGGGCGGCCCAAGGGCGCCGTCCATGGCCATCGCGACATGGTGGTGACCAGCGAGCTCTATGGCGTCCGCGTGCTGGGCGTCACCGAGCAGGACATCTGCTATTCGGCCGCCAAGCTTTTCTTCGCCTACGGCATGGGCAACGCCATGACCTTCCCGCTGTGGACGGGAGGCACCGCCATCCTCGACGACCGCCGGCCGACGCCTGACACGACCTTCGAGAACATCGATAAGTTCAAGCCCACCTTCTACTACGGCGTGCCGACGCTCTACGCCGCCCTCCTGGTGGCGCTCGATGCCGCTCCGCGCAAGCTCGACAGCGTCAAGGCCTGCGTCTCGGCCGGCGAGGCGCTGCCAGCCGACATGTTTCGCCGCTGGAAGGAGAAGACCGGCACGGTGATCCTGGATGGCATCGGCTCGACCGAGTGCCTGCACATCTTCATCGGCAACAGCCTAAAAGATCATCGTCCCGGCACCAGCGGCAAGCCGGTGCCCGGCTACGAGGTGAAGATCCTCGACGATGCCGGTAAGCCGGTGGCGAAGGGCGAAAGCGGCCGGCTGTGGATCCGCTCGGAGTCCGCCGCCAAGTACTATTGGAACAAGCCGGAGAAGACCGCCGAGACCATGGTCCGCGGCTGGCTCAACACCGGCGACACCTATCGCGAGGATCCCGACGGCTACCTGATCTACGACGGCCGCAGCGACGACATGCTGAAGGTGGGTGGCATCTGGTGCTCGCCGGTCGAGATCGAGAATTGCCTGGTCGGCCATCCTGCCGTGCTCGAGGCCGCCGTGGTCGGCCACGCCGACGCCGACGCGCTGGTCAAGCCCAAGGCCATCGTCGTGCTGAAGCAGGCGGGCGGCGGCAGCGCGGCGCTGACCGACGAACTGATGACGCTCTGCAAGAAGACGCTGGCGCCCTACAAGTACCCGCGCTGGGTCGAGTACGTGCCGGAGCTGCCCAAGACCGCGACCGGCAAGATCCAGCGCTTCAAGCTCAGGTCGTAATTTGCCTCACCCTGAGGAGCGACCCGCGGGGTCGCGTCTCGAAGGGCCACAGGCCGCGTGGGTTGCCCACCACAGCGCGGGGATTACCCCGCGCGATCGAGACGCGCGCTGCGCGCGCTCCTCAGGGTGAGGTGGAAGGGGAATCAGTCGTTGTTGCTCGTGGCTTTTTCGGCTTTTATGACACTCAATCAAACGACAGGGATGAGGCAGGGAGACAACCTATGAAAACCAAATTGTTTGGTACCGCAACAATTGCGGCGCTGGCCTTTGCCTTGCCGGCGACGGCGCAGACGCCGATCAAGATCGGCTTCATCAGCACCTTCTCCGGCTCGCAGGCCGCCATCGGCGAGGACATGCGCCGTTCGGTCGAGCTCGCCAAGGAGCATCTCGGCGGCAAGATGGGCGGCGTGCCGTTCGAGATCGTCTACGAGGACGACCAGTTCAAGCCCGACGTCGGCAAGCAGAAGTCCGAGAAGCTCGTGCAGCAGGACAAGGTGGCCGTGGTCGCCGGCTACATCTGGTCGAACGTGCTTCTGGCCTCGCTCAAGACCGTTACCGACGAGGGCGACACGATCCTGATCTCGGCCAATGCCGGGCCGTCGCAGATCGCGGGCGAGCTCTGCAACAAGAACTTCTTCTCGACCTCGTGGCAGAACGACCAGACGCCGATGGCGATGGGCGAGTATCTCAACACCAAGGGCGTTAAAAGCCTCTACCTGATGGGCCCCAACTACGCC
>DASZJU010000367.1:0-10390 GCA_035947815.1 Reyranella sp. | reverse complement strand
GGCCGTGCCGCTGTCCTGCAGGGAATGACTGCCCGCGGTGACGCCCTCGTCGGGCGTGCGCGCGGTATCGGCGGTGATGAGCTCGATACCGGCCGGCGGGACCGCAAGCTCGTCCGCTGCGACCTGGACCAGTGCCGTCTTCAGTCCCTGGCCGAGCTCCGCCTTGCCCGTGAACACCGTGATATGCCCGTCCGCGTCGATACGGATCCATGAGTCGAGCAGGGGGAATTTGTCGAGATCGCCGGGCAGGGTGGGCCTCTTCTCCGCGACCTGGCCCATCGCCCGGCGCGACAGGGAGAAGGCCACCACCAGCGCCCCTTGGCCGAGCAGCCGGCGTCGCGTGAGGGCGCTCACAGCGCGTCCTCCGCATCGTTGCGCACGCCGCCACCCATGGCGATGGCGGCGCGCCGCACCGCGCGCAGGACGCGCATATGGGTGCCACAGCGGCAGAGATTGGGCGCCATGTGGGCCCGCAGCTCGGCTTCGGTCGGCCGGGTGGTGCGTTCCAGCAGCGCCTGCGCACGCATGATCATGCCGGCGATGCAGTAGCCGCACTGGGCCGCCTGTTCGGCCTCGAACGCTGCCGGCAGCGCGCCGGGCTTTTCCCGGGTGCCGAGGCTTTCGATGGTGCGCACCTTGCGCTCGGCCAGTGCCGCGATCGGCAACAGGCAGGAGAAGGTGGGCTTGTCATCGACCAGCACGGTGCAGGCGCCGCATTGGCCCAGCCCGCAGCCGAACTTGGCGCCGTTGAGCCCGAGATCGTTACGCAAGGCGTAGAGCAGCGGCGTATCGGGAGTGGCGTCGACCTGGTGGGACACGCCGTTGACGGTAAGGGTGATCATTCGCTGCCTCCCTTGCGCACCTGCGCCACGGCCCTCGGGACGTCAGGCCACGGCGGTTTGTCGGTGTATCGCGCGCGCAGATACGCGGTGATGTCGGCAAGCTGCCGGTCGCTAAAACTGTCGCCGTAGGCCGGCATGGTCGGACCGGACCGGCCGGCCGGCGGCGCGAGGCCGTGCATGATGATCTGGATCGTGTCGTTGGGCGTGTTCTCGTGCAAGGGCGTTCCCCAGGCGAGCGACGGCCGTCCCTCCTGCATCATCGGCGCTCCGGCCTCGTGGCAAGTGGCGCAGGCGCCGGCAAAGAGGGCGGCCGCCTCGGGATGGGCGGCATCCGCGACGTTGCCCTTATCTGCCGGCGGCAGCCCCTGCGCGGCCGGTGCGTGCGCCATAAGCGAGGCGAAATAGACGGCGATCGCACGCACATCGTCCTCCGACGCTTGCGCCAGCCCGCGCGTGACGCTGCCCATCGGACCGGCCGCGGCGGCATGGGTCGCGCTGAGGCCGGTGCGCAGGTAGGCGAAGAGGTCTTCGGCGGTCCACGGCCGCACCGCGGGCGAATCGGCATTGAGCGGCGGCGCGTACCAGCCCTCTATCCAGGCGCCGTCGTAGGCATGGTCGCTTCTCTCGGCGCCCAGTTCGTTGCGCGGGGTGTGACAGCCGCCGCAATGCGCCAGACCCTCGGCCAGCGCGCGGCCGCGATTCCACTCGGCTGACTGGCCCGGATCATCGACGAGTGGACCCTTGTGAAGAAAAAGCAGGTTCCAGCCCGCTAGAAGCGGCCGAAAACCGAAAGGCTCCTTCAACCGATTGGCTGGCGTCCGCGCCTGCACGGCCGGCCGCGTCATGAGGAAGGCGTACAGTGCGTCGATGTCAGGATCGCTGGCGTGGGTGAAATGATCGTAGGGAAAGGCGGGATAGAGAAGATCGCCGTTTCGGGCCACGCCGTCGCGCAACGCGCGCACGAACGCTTTGCGCGACCAGCGGCCGATGCCCGTCTCGGGGTCGGGTGTGATGTTGGTCGTGAACACCGTGCCGAACGGCGTCTCCAAGGGCCGCCCACCGGCGAACGGTCGGCCGCCCTGGGCGGTATGGCAACCGGCGCAATTTCCGAGATGTGCGAGCTTTTCCCCCCGCGCGACGATGGCCGGATCGAAAGTGGCTGAAGGATTGGCGAGCGCCGGCCATGCCGGCTGCCAACTCACGGCAAAGGCCGCCAATAGGACTGCCGCAAGCCCTATGGCGCTTCCCAGCAGGAGCGTCCTTTTGGTCACGTCAGGGTTCCGTCGATGTCGCGGAACGACAATAACGCTTTTGTCGGGATTGCGTTTCGTGGATCTGGCGAGGGAGGTGCTCTCTCGCGCAGGTGTGAAGCGTTGCCTTTAGGCGGAAACGCCGTCCAGGGCCGAACCGGGTGGAGGCGATGGTCTTCGGCTGCGGCCTGAATCGCCCTCAATCCTAGTTTCGCAGTGGCCGTCCTGCTCGCTGTGCATTGAACACGGCGCGGGCCTGGATGACGGCGGAATCGCGGGGGTCGATCTGCTCGGCTTGGTCGAGTGACCGATCAGCCGAAGCGAGGTCGCCAACCAGCATCGCGGCGCGCGCGGCCGTGACGAGCAAGGTCACTTTCGGGTCCTGCGGGCGGCTCTCCTGCGGCCTGTTGGCCTGCCTCTCTGCGGCCTGAAGTTCGCGCCGGGCCTCGATGACGGCCGGGGCCCTGGCATCGATCTGTTCGGCCTCGGCGAGCGCCCGCCCGGCGGTGACATAGTCACCGCGCGCGATGGCGTGGCGCGCTCTTTCGACCAACGGGCCGACTTGGTCGCTCCCGGTGCGCATCTGCGCGATATCGCGGCGCGCCTGGGCGATTTCGGCCAATCCGGGGTCCACCTTGTCGGCGGCCTGTAGCGCTACTTCGGCGTTCGCGAAGTCGCCGAGCGAAGCGAGGTGGCGGGCATCGGCAATATGGCTTCGTGCCTGGCCGAGCTGCGCGGCTGTCGGTCCCGGCGAAGCGGGCTGCGACGCCGGTCGTGGTGCAACGATAGCCGGCGCGGGAGCGGGCGCAGGCGGAGCGACAGGCGCAACGGGGGCCGGTATTGCCGCTTGCACAGGAGGCTCGACCGGCTTGTCCATCTTGAACACATAAAAGCCGCCGCCGGCGACCACGACGCACAGCGCGCCGATGATGCCATAAAGCAAGCCGTTGCTGCTTCCGCCAGTGGTGCCGCCGTTGGCCAAGATTACCTCCCGCGCGCGCGGTGAATGGTTGGATCGATCAAGAAGGTGCCGCGACTATCGCGCGGCCGACAGTCTTTAGGAGTCACGCCGGGAGGTGTCGCGGACGGCCCGCGCGACGCCATTGCGATCGGTGACGATGTTGACGCGATCGCCCATCTGGACGTCGCCATCGTCAGTCTGCGCAATGTCGACCTTCTGGCCGTCGTCCTTCTGCACGGTGACCTCGATCCCCCGTTTGGTTGAGCCGCTGCTGTCGATGGCGGTGCCGGCGATTGCGCCGCCGACGGCGCCAAGCAGGCCGCCGACCACCGCGCCGACCACCGAATGGGTCGTAGCCGCGCCGATCGCCGCACCGCCTGCCATGCCCAGACCGCCGCCCATGAAGGTGCCGTTGCTGACGCCGGAATTGCTGCCGCGGAGGGGCACTTCGCGAATCGAGACCACGCGGCCTGAATCGCCGCTATAGCCGCCCGACGCCGACGTGTTGACGGCGCCCGGTTGCATCGTCCCGCTGCTTTCGTTGCAGGCGGCCAGGCCGATCGCCAGGGTCGCCGGCAGCAGCAGGCTCAGAAGCCATTTCCCAAACATCGATCATCCTCTCTCGAGCCGATTTCCTGGCATGACGTGAAACGCACGATAGAGATCCGTTCTAGTCGCCGAAGTTGCCGATGTTGCCGAGCATTCCGGCGATGACACGGGTCGCGGTCGATAGCAGGACGATATTGTTGTCGACCCGCGCGTATTCGTAGCCGGGCGGCGGCGGCGTCAGCTGCGTCCACAGCCCGCGCGGCATGGGCTGGTAGATGATTTCGGGAGGCAGCGACTGGCCCACCGCCCATGCTCTGTTTGCCTGGCCCGGCGGCAGGCAGCCGTTGTTCATTTTGGCAAGACCCGGCGGGCAGTTCCCGGCCACGAATTCATTGCGGTAGTAGCTGCGCACCGTGTCCCGATCGCGGTCGATGATCACAATCTGCTGCGGGGCGATGGCGACGGCGCCATTGCCGTGGCCCTGGTCGTTGTCGTTTCTTTCGACCTTGGGACCGCCATGGCCATGGCCATGCCCCTTGTCCTTGTCGTTATCGGCCGAAGCGGGCGCCGTCAGCGCGGCGCACAGGATGGATACGACAGCGATTGATAAGGCCCGCATAGGACGTTCCCTTCGTAGCGGCTGGCAATTCGCCGCCGCTTCGCGCGGCAAGGCCGAGCACACCTATTTCCGCGCACGAGAAGGAAACGCCGGAGGTTGTCGACGGTTCCCCGTCAGCCTTCGGCAATCAACCGCCCCAGCGCCTCCGGCTCGGTCAGCATCGGGTAGTGGCCGGTGTCCAACTCGTGCCAGCGGCCCTTCAGCCGGTCGGCGGTGCGGCGCTGGTGCGCCTGGGGCGGATTCGTGCTGCGCTTGCACCAGATCACCGAGGCATTCCACGCCTCGCCCCAGAACCGTTCCAGCTTGACCGGCGCCTGCATCGTCGCGATCGGATGCATCGTGCAGCGGTCGAGGGCCCAGCGTCGCATCGTCGGATCCAGGTCGGCGAACAGGCGCGTCTCGAAATCCTGCCGCGACGGGCCGCTGGTCAGTTCGGTGTTGACCGCGGTCGGCCGCTTGACGATGTCGGGCAGGGCCTCGCCGTCGAGCAGCGCCAGGGCGTCGGCGAACACCACGCGCGCCACCCGTTCGCGCGCCAGCTCCGCGGCACGCGCCATCACCATGCCGCCGGTGCTGGTACCGGCCAGCACCACGTCCTTCAGGTCCTGGTAGAAAAGCAGCTCGGCGATCTCGGCGGCGTGCGTCTCGGTGGTGATGCCGGCGCGCACCTGGCCCTTGCGCTCGGCGCAGCCGTCCAGGCTGGGCGCCAGCACGAGATGGCCCTCGGCACGCAGCCGCTCGGCGACCGGCTTCCAGATCCAGCCGCCCTGGTAGGCGCCGTGGATCAGCACGAATGTCGTCATCGCTCAGTCCCCCTTCACCGTCACGCCGGCCATCTGCTCGAAGATCTTCACGATCGCCGAGCCATCCTGCTTGTTCAGTCCCTGGGCGCGGGCCATCTGGTAGACCTGCTGCGTCAGGTTGGCCAACAGCAGCGGCACGCCCAGGCGCTTGGCGAAGGCGGTCTCGAGTTCCTGGTCCTTGTAGGAGATGTCGATCGTCCCGCCCGGCGCGAAGTCGCCCGCGAGGATGCGCGGCACGCGCAACTCCCACGCCGCACTGGCGCCGGTCGAGACGCGCACCACCTCGTAGATCGTCTGTGGGTCGAGCCCTGCCTTGACGCCCAGCACCAGGGCCTCGGCCACCGCCACGGTGTTGACCTGGACCAGCATGTTGTTGACCAGCTTCATGGCCAACCCGCTGCCCAGTGCACCGACATGGAACGAGCGGCTGCCCATCACGGCGAACAGGTCCTCGCACTTGGCGAACACCTCAGCGGCGCCGCCCGCGATCACCGACAGCTCGCCCGACCGGGCCCGCCCGGTGCCGCCGCTCACCGGCGCATCGAGCATGGCGATGCCGAGCGCCGCCAGGCGGTCGGCGATGCTGCGCGCGGCGAACGGGTCGATGGTCGACATGCACAGCACGATGTGTCCGGGCTTGGCGCCACGGATGATGCCGTGCGCGCCGATGATCACCGATTCGGCCTGCTCGGTGGTCTCGACGATGACGATGGTGCGCTCGACCGCCGCCGCTACCGCTTGCGCCGAGTTGGCCACCTCGCAGCCTTTGGCCTTCAACGGTTCGGTTTTCGCCGCGTCGATGTCGTTCACCACCAGCGGGAAGCCAGCTCTCACGAGGTTGAGCGCCATCGGCCCGCCCATGGCGCCGAGCCCGATGAATCCGACCTTGCCCGCCATGTTCCTTCTCCTCAAATCATTCCTCCCCACGCGAAGCGTGGGGAGGAAAAAGATTTACACGCCGCCCGTCACGTCGATGGTGAGGCCGGTGACGAAATCGGCGTCGGTCGAGGCCAGGAAGCAGATCACGTTCGCCTGGTCGACCGCTTCGGCAACGCGGCGCAGCGGCGTGCGGTCGATCTCCTCGGCCTGCGAGCCCTGGGAGCGTTTCTCCCAATGCGGCCGTATGCGTTCGGTCAGCGTGATGCTGGGGGCGATGGCATTGACGTTGATGCCGTCCGGCCCGAGCTCGTGGGCGAGCTTGCGGGTGAAGGCGATGATGCCTCCTTTCGCCGCGGCATAGGCGCTCGAGCTGTTGGCGCTCAAGCCGCGCCCGGCGATCGAGGCCAGGTTGACGATCTTGCCGTGGCGTCGCCGCTTCATCACCGGGATCACCGCATGGGTGAACAGGAAGGTGCCGTCGAGGCTGAAGGCGATCAGCTTCTGCCAGTCGGCGAAGCTGAGTTCTTCGGTGCTGGCCGCGGGCTTGGCGATCACCGTGCTGCCACCGACGGCGTTGACCAGGATGTCGATGCGGCCGTGCTCGCGCTCGACTTCGGCGACCAGGCTGTCGACCGCAGCGGCGTCCAGCGCGTCGACCAGCTTGCCCTCGGCCTTGCCGCCCGCCGTGCTGCCGCCCTGTCGCAGCGCCGGTACCGCCTCGCCCAGCCGGCCCTGGTGGTTGTCGACGGCGATCACCGTCGCGCCCTCGCGCACCATGATCGCGGCGGTAGCCCGGCCGATGCCGTTCGCCGCCGCGGTGATCAACGCGACCTTGTCCTTGAAGCGCATGGTTTCCTCAGCCCTTGGTCTTGTTCGTTTTGGTTGCGTGATTGTGTGGCCTGGGGCGGGGGAGTCAATCACGGCGGCGATCAATCGGCCGCCCCGCGGTTGCCCGGTCCGAGCTTCCGCACAGCGTCTTCGACGGACAGGAATACGTGGTCCGCGCCAATGGCTTCGGTCAGGCCCGAGCGGCTGGCCTGGTCTCGAGCCCGCTGATCGGACAGTCGGGCGATCGCGACGACGATGCCTTTCGCCTTGAGATCGGCAAAGCCCTGCTGCAGGACTTTCGACCCGGTATAGTCGATGTCGATGATGCCGCTGGCCTCGATGACCAGCAACTTCACCGACGGGCGCTTGGCTGCGACGGCCGCTTCGATGTTGCCGCGGATGCGTTGGGCATTGCTGAAGTTGAGTGGCGCGGCGGGTGCGAAGACGAGCACCCCGGGCTCGAACTCGCCATGCTCGACCAGGCTGGGTGGCCACCATACGGTGCTCCCGGGCACCCTTGCCAGTTCGACACAGTAGGGCCGGGCGACGATGTAGAGGCTGTGCATGAAGGACAGCACGATCGCGAGCAGCATGCCGGTCTCGATCGGCATGGCGATGACGAGGCCGGCGCTGGCCGCCACCAGCAGGATCTCGAGGCCGCCGCGGCGATAGATCCGGATCATCTCGCCGAGTCGGAAGATACGCAGCGCGATGTAGATCAGGATGCCGGCGAGCGCTGCTTGGGCAACATAGGCCGTCAGACCCGACGCCAGGACCATCAGCGCAATCATCAGGGCGACGGCCGTGAGCGAGGCGATCTGCGAGCGCCCGCCCGACTCGCGGACGATCGCGGTGCTGGGCGGACTCGAATCGACGGGAAAGGCGCCGATCAAGCCGGCCAGGAGGCTGCCGGCGCCGACGCCGGCAAAATCCCGGCTCACATCATCGGGTTTCTCGTCGTCCGAAGGATACGTTCCCGCCACCGCGGCCGTCTGCATGATGCAGACCATGGCGATCACCAGGGCCAACGGCACCAGGCTGCCCAGTTCTTCGAGACCAGGCAGGGCTGGCACGGCAAGCGTCGGCAGCCGTGCCGGCAGCGCACCGAGCATGGAGACGCCGCGGGTGTCGAGATTGAACAGCGCCACGGCAAGGCCCGCCCCGACGAGACCGATCAACGCTCCGGGTACGCGGGGGCTGACTCGCGCCGTGCCCATGGTGGCGATCAACACGCCGGTGCCGATCGCCAGCGCGTAGACATTGGTTTCACCGAGCCGGCCGACAATGTGGACGAGGCGCAGCACTATGTGGCCCTGCTCTTCGGAAATGCCCAAGAGGGTCGGCAGCTCGCCAATGATGATGTGGACCGAGATTCCGGCCAGGAATCCCGTGGTGACCGGGATCGAGAGGAGAGTGGCCAGCCAGCCCGCCCGGAACAGACCGACGGCGAGAAGAATGATGCCGACCATGAGGGCAAGCAGCGTGACCTGTGCGGAATAGTCCGCCGTGCCGGTGACGGCAATCGAGGCCAGCGCGCCGGCGAAGATCGGCGCGATGGTCGAGTCCGCCTGGACCGACATGAAGCGATTCGCCCCGAAGGCGGCGAAGGCGAGCGATCCGGCGGCAAAGGCATAGAGCCCGGTCTCGGGTGGCATTCCCGCCAGCCGGGCGGTGGCGAGCTGGCCCGGGATGGCAATCGCCGCCAGCATCAGTCCGGCGACCAGATCGCCGCTCAGCCATCGGATCTGATAGCCGTGCAGCGAGGCGAAAAACCAGCTCGGCATGGCGGCGGCGCTACCCGGCGAGCTGCACGGCACCGGGAATGCCGGCGGCAAGTTCGTACGGGAGGCCAGGTGGCGTGGCCGTGTCGCGCAGGCCGACCACGACCAGCGGGGGATTGCGGATGGCGCCGAGGCCCGCGCGTCGATCGAATCTGGCGAGCGCGCGGCAGGCTGCGGCGAAATATTCCGGCCTGGCGGCCCGCAGGCTCGCTTTACGCTCCTCGGCGATCGCCGGGTGGGCGGCAAGAAAATCATCGGGAAACATTCGCTGCAGCGCGGTCGCGAGAACGGCTTCCATGCCGCCATCCTCCACCTTTTCAGCCATGATGTGAAAGGCGCCTTGGCCTTGCGGCGCGATGCGATCGAAGGCGGTGCGATCGGATAGCAGCGAGTGCAGCAGCACCAGATTGCGCCCCTTGCCCATCGGCACGACGTCGAGCGGGGAATCGTCGGAGGTCATTCGCGCGGGCTCATCACAAAATCGAGATAGGCCAGGACCGCCAGCCCGTGACATTATTACTGTGCGCGCAACGACGTGCACAACGGTCCGGCGGACAATGATCCGAGGAGGGCCGCCAAGAAGAGCGTTCCGGGGGAGACTTCCATGGCGTCAGCGGTGAATACCGGCGCGCGGCTCGACCGGCTGCCGATATCCTCGTTCCACTATCGCATCTTCTGGCTGATCGGCGCCGGCATGTTCTTCGACGGCTACGATCTTTATGTCGGCGCTTCCGTGCTGGGCGCCGCGGTGCAGACGAAGTTCGCCGTGCTCGCCCAGGTCCCGCAGTTCATCTCCTGGACCTTCGTCGGCATGACCATCGGCTCGGTGGTGGCCGGCTTCCTGGGCGACCGGTTCGGGCGACGCTTCACCTACCAGTTCAACCTGGTCGTCTTCGGCCTCGCGTCCTTCGCCGCCGCGGCGGCGCCCAGCATGGACTGGCTGATCGCCGCGCGCTTCGTGATGGGCCTCGGCCTCGGCGCCGAGATCGTGGTCGGCTATTCCACCATGACCGAATTCGTGCCGCCAGCCTCGCGCGGCCGCTGGATGGCATTCATGGCCTTTATCGTCGTTGCCGGCTTTCCCGCCACGTCGATCATCAGCACGCTCGTCATCCCGGAGTTCGGCTGGCGGCCGATGTTCGCGATTGCCGGCGTCGGCGCCCTGATCGTCTGGTATCTCCGCAAGAAATTGCCCGAGAGCCCGCGCTGGCTCGAGAGCAATGGCAGAACGGCCGAGGCGGAAGCACTGATGCAGGTGATCGAGCGCGAGGTCTCGGATGGCAGGCCCTTGCCGGCGCCGGCGGTCACGGTGCCGACGCCCGACTGGACGTTCGCGTCGCTGTTCAGCCCTGCCTTGCTGCCGCGGCTGGTTGTCGGCTGCGTCGTGCTGATCACCGCCAACACGCTGATCTTCGGCTTCGTCAACTGGCTGCCGACTTTCTTCGGGCAGCAGGGAATCGGCATCACCAAGTCGCTGACCTATACGATGGTGCTGGCCAGTGGCTCGCTGGTCGGCTGCGCCGTCGGCGCCTATTGTGCGGACCGCTTCGGCCGCAAGCCGACGATCATCGGTGCCTCCGGGCTGAGCATCGTGGCCGGCGCCGCGTACCCCTATATGGTCGACCCCACGCTGCTGCTGGCCGTGGGCTTCGTCCTGATCGTCGGCATCTATGTCCTGACCGCTGTTCTGTACGGCGTCTACACCACGGAGCTGTTCCCGACCGAGGTGCGGCTCAGGGCCAACGGCCTCTGCAACATGCTGGGGCGCGGCGCCACGGTCGTCTCGCCTTTCATCGTCCTGGCGTTGTTCAAGAGCAATGGCGTCGCCGGTGTGCTGGGTCTCATGATCGGCTTGCTCGTGGTCCAGATCATCGTCGT
>DASZJU010000366.1:0-32488 GCA_035947815.1 Reyranella sp. | reverse complement strand
TGATTTTCCGCAAACTCCAGGTCGGTGCTTTCGACTGTCTGCCGCATCATGTCCCCACCGATCGTCGCCTCAGGAAGTCACGGCGATCTCGTTGGCATTGATATAGGCCGTGGGATGCATCCGGAAGCCCGTGACCCGTTTTTGCGAGAAGGTGAAGAGGGCGCGATAGAGCGGCAGCACCACGGGTGCCTCGTCGAGCATGATCTGCTCGAGCTTGGCCATGATCTCGCGCCGCTTGTCGACGTCGAGCGTCCCCTCGGCCTGGGTGAGCAGGCGGTCGAATTCGGCATTGGAGAATTTCGACTCGTTCCACGGCACGCCGGTGCGGTAGGCGAGCGCGTAGTTGAGCACGCCGAGCGGCCGATGGGCCCAGGTGGTGAAGCCGAACGGCAGCTTGGTCCAGACCTCCCAATATTGGGTGTCCGGCAGGACGGTGATCTTGGCCCGGATGCCGGCCTCTTTCCATTGCTCGGCCATGATCTGCGCCGCCGCCGGCTCCCACGCCGGGGTGGTGCGCACGGTGAAGTCGACGTCAATTCCGTTGGGGTAGCCCGCTTCGGCCAGCAGCGCCTTGGCCTTGGCGATATCGCGCATGACCGGCGGCAGCTTGGCGTATTCGGGATGGATCGGCGCCACGTGGTGGTGTTCGCCGGGCAGGCCGAGGCCGCGATGGGCCAACTTCAGGACGGCGTCCACGTCGGTGGCGTATTGCACCGCCTTGCGCACGCGCTTGTCGTCGAACGGCTTGATCGGCTGCATGCGCGCCGTCGCCGTATAGGAGGTGTCGACCCTGTGCATCGTGACGTTGGGCAGCTTCTCCATCGCCTCGGCGATGCGGATGTCGGCACCATAGAGCAGGTCGACCTGGTTTGACGCCAGCGCGGCCAGCGCCGCCGCCGGATCCGAGCCGAGGTCGATATATTCCAGCTGGTCGATATAGGGCCCCTCGCCCCAATAGTCCTTGCGCGCCTTGAACACCTGCTTGCGGCCGACCGTGTTTTCGACGAGCTCGAATGGGCCGGTGCCGTTCGAACCGACGCCGAACTTGCCGCCCTCCTCGGGATCCACGATCAGCAACGGGTAGTGATAGAGCTGCTCGGGGATGGCAAGCTGCGCCGACTTGCCGTTCAGGCGGACGGTGAAGTCGTCGACCCGCTCGATTGCGTTGGCATCCCACAGCCGGACCGATTTTTTCTTGGCGCCCTTGGCATCGAGCTCGTCGGTCTCGAACTCGTCGAGGATGAAGCCCTTCATCAGGCCGACGGTCGACGAACCGGTCTTCGGATCGAGCACCTGCTTGAGGTTCCACACGACGTCGTCGGCATTGAACTGCCGGCCCTTGCGCCACTTCACGTCGCGCCGCAGATGCAGGGTCCAGGTCTTGAGGTCGGGGCTGGCCTCCCAGCGCTCGACCAGCGAGGGCCGCGTGATGTTGTCGGGGCCGGTCACGGTCAGATAGTCGAGCACCGCGCGGCCCGAGTTGCTCGACTCGACCCAGCTATAGGTGTGCGGCGAGCTGATCTCCTGGCAAGCCATGCCGACACGCAGGGTGCCGCCTTTGGGTTTGGCGGCCGCCTGGGCCAGCGCCGGGCCGACGGCGTCGCCGCCGAGTATTCGTCCTGCGGCCGCGTAGGCAGCGGTCGCGGAGAGCCCGAGCAAGGTCGAGGTACGCAGGAACTCGCGCCGGTCGATTTTGCGGCTCTCGAGCTGCTCATGTAGCGTGCCGAGATACGGGTGGTGGTTCTTGTGGCTCATCGCAGGCCCCCCTCGTCTGGCCGCGCCTGAATTGTATGGCTATTCCCGCCATCTCGCGCGTACCGACAATTGGCAAAAAGGTTGCTCTTCGGCTGCCGCCACTGTCAACCCGACGCCCGGGGTACCCGGGCTGTCGTTGATCGGATACTCTGACCACCAAGAGTCCAGGACCCCCCTCATGAAATCCCATGTCCAGGTCGCAGTGATCGGTGGCGGCGTCGTCGGCGCCAGCGTCCTCTATCACTTGACCAAGGCGGGCTGGAAGGACGTCGTCCTGATCGAGCGCAGCGAACTCACCTCGGGCTCGACCTGGCACGCCGCCGGCGGCATGCACACGATCAACGGCGACCCCAACGTCGCCAAGCTGCAGCAATACACCATCAATCTCTACAAGGAGATCGAGGAGCTCTCGGGGCAATCCTGCGGCGTGCATCTGACTGGCGGCCTCATGCTCGCCGGAACGAAGGAGCGGCTGGACTGGCTCAAGATGGTCAATGCGCGCGGTCGCTATCTCGGCATGGAACTCGACATGGTGTCGGTCGACGAGGCGGTCAAACTGTTCCCGCTGATGGACAAGAAGCATTTCGTCGGCGCGCTCTACGACCCGATCGAGGGCCATGTCGACCCGTGGGGCGTGACCGTCGCCTACGCCAAGTCGGCCCAGCTGCAGGGCGCCGAGATCTACCGCCATACGCCCGTCACCGATCTCAGGTCGCGGTCCGACGGCACGTGGGACGTCGTCACCGAAAAGGGCAACCTCCATGCCCAGCATGTCGTCAATGCCGGCGGGCTGTGGGCGCGCGAGGTCGGCCGCATGGTCGGCCTCGAACTGCCGATCCTGGCGATGGAGCATCAATACATCATCTCCGAGGAGATCCCCGAGGTCGCCTCATCGGCCAAGGAGATGCTGCATGTCGTCGACTTCGAGGGCGAGATCTACATGCGCCAGGAGGCCAAGGGCATGTTGATGGGTACCTACGAGCGCCAGGGCAAGCCGTGGTCGGAGCGGGCGACGCCGTGGGATTTCGGGCACGAGCTCTTGCCCAACGATCTCGATCGCATCGCCCCCAGCCTAGAGATCGGTTTCAGGCATTTCCCGGCGATCGAGCGGGCCGGGATCAGGAAGACGATCAATGGGCCGTTCACCTTTGCGCCCGATGGCAATCCGCTGATCGGCCCGATCCGCGGACTGAAGAATTTCTGGGTCGCTTGTGGCGTCATGGCCGGGTTCAGCCAGGGGGGCGGCGTTGGCCTGGCGCTCGCCAACTGGATGGTGAACGGCGATCCCGGCTTCGACGTCTGGGCGATGGACGTGGCGCGCTTCGGCGACTGGGCCACGATGGCCTATACCAACGCCAAGGTGCGCGAAAACTATTCGCGCCGTTTCCGCATCCGCTTTCCCAACGAGGAACTTTCCGCCGCACGGCCGCTTCGCACCACACCGATCTACGACCGGCTCAAGGCCGCGAATGCCGTGTTCGGCGACTATTGGGGCCTCGAACAGGCGCTGTGGTTCGCGCCAAAGGGCACCGCGCCGGTCGAGGACATCACGTTCCGCCGCTCGAACGCCCATGGCCATGTCGGCGAAGAGTGCACGGCCGTCCGCACGGCCGTCGGGTTGCTCGAAATATCGAACTACGGGAAATTCGAGGTGTGCGGCCCGGGCGCGGAGCAATGGCTCACCCGGCTGATGGCCAATCGCCTGCCACGGACCGGGCGCATCGCGCTGTCGCCCATGCTCAACCAGCGCGGCAAGCTGATCGGCGATTTCACCATCGCCCGCGTTGCTGCGGAGCAGTTCTTCATCGTCGGCACTTACGCGGCCGAGAAGCACTATCAACGCTGGTTCGAACGCCATCCGCCGCCGCCGGGCACGTCGGTCCGGGCCTGCGCCGCCGACACTGTCGGGCTCTCCGTCGCCGGACCGAAGTCGCGCGACTTGCTGCAATCCCTGGTCCGCGACGACCTGTCGACAGCGGTATTTCCCTTCCTGTCGTTCCGGCACATGGATATCGGCATGATCCCGGCGATGGTCGGGCGGATCTCGTTCACCGGCGATCTCGGCTACGAGATCTGGGTGGCACCCGAGTATCAGCGCGCGCTCTACGATCTGCTGCTCGAGGCCGGGCGACCGTTGGGCCTGCGCAATTTCGGGGCGCGCGCGCTCCATTCGCTGAGGCTGGAAAAGAGCTTTGGCACCTGGGCACGTGAGTACCGCCCGATCTACGGACCCGGCGAGGCCGGACTCGATCGCTTCGTCGATCTGAAGAAGAACGACTTCATCGGGCGCGAAGCGGCGGCAGAGGAACGTGCCACGGGCGCGGGCCGCCGGCTGGTAACCTTCACGGTCGATGCCGACGGAGCCGACGCGATCGGCGACGAGCCGGTGTGGCACGACGGCAAGGTGGTCGGCTGGATCACGTCGGGCGGCTATGCCCATACGGCGGGGCAATCGGTGGCGCTGGGCTATGTCCCGGCGGCCCTGGGGCTGGCGAGCTCGGGCTTCGAGATCGAGATCATCGGCCAGCGCCGCAGGGCGGTTCGACTCGACGAGCCGCTGTTCGATCCCAAGGGCCTGCGCATGCGCGCCTGACCCGCGCGCTTTTCCGCGTGACGCCTCGCGCGGTCGGATGCGACTATTCGAGGATGGGCAGCCAATCAGAATGACAAAAGCCAGGATCAAGTCGCGCGCCAGGCGCGGGTTGATGCAATGCCTGGCGGCGGGCCCGGTCATTTGCGCCGAGGGATATGTCTTCGAACTCGAGCGCCGGGGCTACCTGCAGGCCGGCGCGTTCGTTCCCGAAGTGCTGATCGAGCACCCTGAAGTGGTGGAACGGCTGCACCGCGACTTCGTCCATGCCGGCTCGGACGTCGTGCAAGCCCTCACCTACTACGTGCATCGCGAAAAGCTGCGCGTCATCGGTCGCGAGAAGGACCTCGAGCCGATGAACGTCATGGCGCTTGCGATCGCCCGGAAAGTCGCGCGCGAGACGGCAACGCTGTTCGCCGGCGACATCTGCAATACGAATATATATGAGCCGCGCGACAGGGCTGCTCTCAGGAAGGTCGCGCGAATATTCGAAGAGCAGGTCGGCTGGGCCGCCGGCGCCGGCGTCGACTACATCGTCGCCGAGACCTTCTCGTGGGGCGGCGAGGCGCTGATGGCGCTCGAGGCGATCAAGCGCTTCAGCAAGGTTCCCGCCGTCGTGACCTTCTCGATCCATCGCGAAACCAGAACGCGCGAAGGCTGGAGCGCTGCCGAGACGTGCCGGCGACTGGAAGCGGCCGGCGCGGAAGTGGTCGGGCTCAATTGCCATCGCGGGCCGGCCACCATGATGCCGCTGCTCAAGACCATCCGCAAAGCCGTGCGCTGCCACGTGGCGGCGCTGCCGGTGCCGTACCGCACGACCGCCAGGCAGCCGAGCTTCATGTCGCTCAGCGATCGCTGCTGTCCCGGAGTCCGTCCGTTCCCGGTCGGACTCGATCCCTTCACCTGCACGCGCGGCGAGATCGCTGATTTCGGCGCCGACGCGCTGGCGCTGGGGATTCGCTATCTCGGCATCTGCTGTGGCGCGGGTCCGCACCATATCCGCGCGCTCGCCGAGTCCGTGGGGCGAAAGCCCGCGGCCAGCCGCTACAGCGCCGACATGTCCAAGCACGCGTTCTTCGGCACGCATCGGCGCATCCAGAAGATCCAGCGCGACTACCGGGCGAGGCTGTGAGCGCGCAAGCCGGCGATTCATGAAGGGGAGCAAGATGAGCAAGAAGACGACGGCAGGAAAGGCCAGCCTGATGGCCCGGCTCGACAAGGGTCCGGTAATCTGCGCCGAGGGTTATCTTTTCGAGCTCGAGCGGCGGGGCTATCTGCAAGCCGGCGCCTATGTGCCCGAAGTCGTGCTCGAGCACCCCGAGTTGGTCGAGCAGCTGCATCGCGAATTCGTCCATGCCGGCTCCGATGTCGTCGAGGCGTTCACCTATTACGCGCATCGCCAGAAGCTGCGGGTCATCGGGCGCGAGAAGGACCTGAAGCCGATGAACCTCAACGCGCTTGCCATCGCCAAGAAGGTGGCGCTCGACACCGGGACGCTGCTGGCCGGCAACATTTGCAACACCACCATCTATGACCCCAAGGATCCCGCGACGATCAAGACCGTGCGCGCGATGTTCGAGGAACAGGTCGGATGGGCCGTCGATGCCGGGGTCGATTTCATCATCGGCGAGACCTTCGGCTACACCCAGGAGGCTCTGCTGGCGCTCGACGTGATCAAACAGGCGGGCCAAGTGGCGGTGATCACGCTCGCCGCACACAAGGGCAGGACGCGCGAAGGCTGGACCTGGGCAAATGCGGCGCGCAGGCTCGAGCAGGCCGGCGCCGACGTGGTCGGGCTCAACTGCACGCGCGGGCCGGCGAGCATGCTGCCGCTGCTCGCCGGGATGCGGAAAGCCGTCAAATGCCACATGGCGGCGCTGCCGGTGCCCTATCGGACCACGCGGTCGCGGCCGTCCTTCCAGTCGCTCACCGATTACGGCTGCGGCTGCCTGCCCGGCGGGCATGCCTTTCCGATTGCGCTCGACCCGTTCACCTGCAATCGCTTCGAGATCGCCGAGTTCGGCACTGCCGCCGACAACCTGGGCATTCACTATCTCGGTGTTTGCTGCGGCGCCGGCCCGCATCATGTCCGCGCCCTCGCCGAAGCCGTCGGCAAGCGACCTGCGGCGACACGCTACTCGGCCGACATGTCGAAACATTATCTGTTCGGCCGCGCGACGCTCGGCAAGACGAGTCGCCAGAAGGCCGAGGATCGCCGCTTCGCCAAGGCCATCGTGCAAAACTGAGGCCGGCGGCGCGTTTCTCACCCGGGCCCATCGCGCAGTTGATGCTTCAGCTCGGCCCAGCGGTCGAGAATGGGCAGCAGCTTGTCCTCTTTCTCCGCCGGCAGGGAGAAGACGACGCGGTCGATGCCGAGTTGCTCGCACAGGCGCAGGCGGTCGATGTCGTCGGGCACGCGGAAGATGCTTATGGGCAAGGTTGCGGGATCGCGCCCGGCGTCCGCCGCCATCTTGCGGAACTGGTCGAGCACTCCCATGCCGTCCCGTTCCAGCCAGTCGTCGCGCGGGATCCAGCCGTCGCCATAGCGGATCGCGCGCCTGGCGGCATAGGGGAACGCGCCGCCGACAATGATCGGCGGATGCGGTTTCTGGGCCGGCTTGGGCCACTGCTTCATCTTGTCGAAGGCGACGAATTCGCCGTGGTATTCGGGCTCTTCCTGGGTCCAGATCATCTTCATCGCCTCAATCCGTTCGCGCGCCAGCTTGTGGCGGCTCTTGAACGCGGTGCCATGGTTCTCGACCTCGTCCTGGTTCCAGCCATTGCCGACGCCGAACAGGAAGCGGCCGCCGGACAGCTGGTCGATCGAGGACACCATCTTCGCGGTGACGATTGGATCGCGCTGGGTCACCAGGGCGATGCCGGTGCCGATCCTGAGCTTGGTGGTCACGGCCGCCGCGGTATTGAGCGCCAGGAACGGATCCATGATCTCGTAGTAGGCCCGCACCAGTCCGCCGCTCGCCGGATAGGCCGACCTGCGAGACGACGGAATGTGGGTGTGTTCCGGCACCCACAAGGACTCGAAGCCGCGTTCCTCGAGCGCGCGCCCGAGCGGTGCGGGCTGCATGGAGTCAGTGGTGAAGAACATCACCGCGCCGATTTTCATGAGTCGAATCTCCTCAATCCCGCGTACGAATACTGCAATTGGCCGTAAGCCGGCTCGGCGCCGCCGAATTCACACCGCGACAGGCCGCGCGGCGTCGGCGACCAACCCAGGCTCGCAGGCGTGCCAATCCGTCGCCTGCTGGTAGCGATCCGCCGCGCGCAGCAAGGCAGATTCCTGAAGGGGCCGCGCGAAGAGCTGGAAGGCGGTCGGCAGCCCGTTCGAGGTAAAGCCGCACGGCACGCTGATGGCCGGCAGGCCGAGGAAATTGATGACTTTCGTGTTGCGTGTGAGCGCCACGACCATGTCCAGATAGGCCTTGCCGGTGCGGCCGCTGGTCTCGGCGATGGTCGGCACCTGGGTCGGCAAGACTGGCGTCAGGATCAAGTCGGCTTGCGGGAAGACGGCCTGCGCGAAGGCCCGCAGGTAGGCGCCACGCAGCTTCAGCGCGCGAATGTAGCTGGCCGCCGGGATGAAGAAGCCGGCGTGCAGGCGATGGCCGACCTCGAACGTGTAGTCGGCCTCGCGCTCGCGCATGGTCGACAGATGGTTCGCCGCACCTTCTGCCTTCATGATGAGCGGATGCAACTCGGCGATCTCGTCGAGCAGATCGCCCGGCATGGCGACGTCCTCGATGACGAATCCGATCCGTCGCAAGTCATCGACGGCGCGATCGAGCGCCTTTCTGACGTCGGCATCCACGCCCGCGTCGAAATAGCCGCGCGCGATTCCGATGGTCGGCAATGACGCCGCGCTGCCCAGTTCGGCCTCATAGTCCGGCACCGGGAGGTCGAGCGAGCTCGCGTCGGCAGGATCGTGGCCGGCAATGACGCCCAGCACACGAGCGCAATCGCGCGCCGTCCGGGCCAGCGGGCCGACGACGTCGAACGAGTGCGACATCGGCATCGCGCCACGGCGGCTCACCCGGCCATTTGTCGGCACAAGGCCGACGACGCCCGAAACCGCGGCGGGGCAACGGATCGAGCCGCCGGTATCCGAGCCCAACGACGCATGGACCATGCGTCCGCCGACAGCGACGCCGGAGCCGCTCGACGAGCCGCAGGGGATGTATTGCGGATTCCAGGTATTGCGACATTGCGGATAGTTTTGATTGTAGCCATGCGGACCCATGGCGAACTCGACCATGACGAGGCGGCCGAGTTCGATGGCACCGGCCTGGTCGAGCCTGCTCAGCGCCGTGGCGGTGTAGGGTGCCCGCCAGTCGGCGCGCAGCTTCGATCCGCAGGCCGACACCCGGCCTGCCCGGTAGTACATGTCCTTGTGCGCCAGCGGCACACCGTGGAGCGGCCCCAGCGGAGCGCCGCTTAGTCGGCGCTTGTCGGCCGCATCGGCGGCCGCGCGCGCGCCGTCCCGATCTACTTCGACGAAGCAATTCAGCGTGTCGCCGAGCCGTGTGATGCGGTCGAGGCAGGCCTCCGTGACATCACGCGACGTCGTCCTGCCGGCCGCGATCGCGTCGGCCGTTTCGGCGAGCGATGCTCTCGACCAATCAGTCATTTTTTGGCTCCGCGGCAACGTCCAGCAAAGCGGCGCGGAAGTCGGAGGGATCGATATCGAAGTCGACCTTACGGTTTGCCGCTTCGATCGCGCGGCGCAGTTGCTCGAGCTCGATCGGCAATTCTTCGACGCGTGCAGCTTCGAGCTGAAGCTTGGCGTAACTTTCGTTCATCGCGCGTACAAGGTCGCTCTTGATCATTGCCCCGTCCTTCCTGCCGCCCTCAACCCAGCGTGGCCCGCACTACCGCCGCCACCTCGTCAACCGCTTCCAGCTTCATATGCGCACCCATGGGCAGGCTGAGCACCGTCTCGGCGAGCTTCTCCGCCAGCGGAAACGACCCCTTGGGCCGTCCGAGATCGGCATAGGCCTGCTGCAGGTGCGGCGGGATGGGATAGTGGATCAGCGAGCCGATGCCCGCCTTGTCGAGCGCCGTCATCAGCTCGGCGCGGCGCCCCTCTCCATCAAGGACGCGCACGACATAGAGATGCCACACCGGCCCGGCCCATTGCGGCGCGCGCGGCAGGCCGAGGCCCGGGATATCCGCCAGCTTGTCGGCGTAGCGCGCGGCCAGCCGGCGGCGATGCTCGTTCCAGGCATCGAGCCGGGGCAGTTTTACGCGCAGGAAGGCTGCCTGCATCTCGTCGAGCCGCGAATTGAAGCCGCGCTCCAGGTTCACGTATTTCACCCTGCTGCCGTAGTTGCGCAGCACCCGCAGCCGCTCGGCCAAGCGGGCATCATCGGTGGTCACGGCGCCGCCGTCGCCGAAGGCGCCGAAATTCTTGGTCGGAAAGAAACTGTGCGCCCCGGCGTGACCCAGCGCGCCGGTCCGCCTGCCGCGCACCTTGGCGCCCTGCGCCTGCGCCACGTCCTCGACCACTTTTAGTCCGTGCTTGTGGGCAAGCGTCATGATGGCGTCCATGTCGGCGGGCTCGCCGTAGAGATGGACCGGCATGATCGCCCGGGTACGCGACGTGATCGCGGCGGCGATGCGATCGGGATCGATGTTGACCCCGCCCGGCGTCGGCTCGACCGGGACTACCTTGGCGCCCACCGCCGTCACCGCGAGCCAGGTCGCGATATAGGTGTTGGATGGCACGATGACCTCGTCGCCGGCGCCGAGGTCCCAGGCGCGCAGCGCCAGCTCCAGCGCCTCCAGCCCGTTGGCCAGGCCGACGCAGTGCGCGGTGCCGCAGAAAGCGGCGTATTCGGCCTCGAAGGCCTCGACTTCCTTGCCGAGCACGAACCAGCCCGATTCCATGACGCGGGCATAGGCGGCATCGAGCTCGGGCTTCAGCTCAGCATAGACCGCCTTCATGTCGAGAAACGGGATCATGCCAACCTCGCCGCCGCTTCGCGCTTGAAGACCTCGTAGTCGCGCAAATACTCGGCCTCGTCGTAGAGCGTCGAGGCGATCACCAGGATCGCCGCCGGCGGCGTGAAATCCGTGAGCTCGTGCCACACCCACGTCCCGACAAAGAGGCCTTTGGCCGGATCGTCGAGAGCCACCTGCTGCGTGGCACGGCCATCGTCGAGTTGGACCCGGCAGGCACCGTGCAACGCCACCAGCACCAGTTCCGACTCGCGATGGCCATGGCGGCCGCGCCATTGGCCGGGTGCGATGTGATGCAGCCAGAACAGGCGTTGCGGCTGGAAGGGCAACCCCTTGCCGACTTCCAGGAAGTTGATGCGCCCGCGCGGATCGGCGACGCCGGGAACGAGGATCCAGCGGCAGGAGCGCGTCTTGAGGACGGGTTCGGTCATGGTCGGTGAAGCCTAGCTCAGCGTTGTGCGATCTGCAGCCTGCGCCATTGCATGTAGACCACGCCACTCAAGGCCACGAGGCCGCCGACGATCTGGTAGGCGTTGGGGACGAAGCCATAGGCCATTGACCATATTACGGCGAAAAACGGCACGAGATTGACCCACAGCGACGCGACGGCGACACCGAGTCGGCTGGCGCCCACATTCCAGCAATAGCTGCCAAGCCCGCTGGCCAGGATCGCGACGGTGATGAGCTGGGTCCAGATCCAGGGATCGGAAACGCCGAGCGGCGATCGCGCCCAACCCACGGCGATCAGCCCCAGGCTGCACAGGATCAGCCAGCCCATGGCCGACAGTGAGGCGACATAGGCACGGTGGAGCTGGCTCGCCTGGTTGAACCAGGCCTGCGCCTTGATGCTGTAGAGCGTCCACAGGACGTTGCTCGACAGCACGACGATCTCGCCGCCGCCGAACGTCACCGACCCGGTGCCGAACAGGCTGCCGGCGGAGAGGATGAAGCCGCCCAGCACGGTCAGCGCCAGCGCCACGCCGAAACCGGGATCGAAGCGCAGGCCGCTGACCAGCCGCACGGTCACCGACGCCACCAGCGGACCCGCCACCTGCACCGCCGCGACGGTGATCGGATTGCTGTACTGCAGGCCGAGCGCGTAGACGGCGAAGAAACTCGCCATCATCAGGCCGAGCAGCAGGAAGCGGCTGAGGCCGACATCGACCCGAAGCGCGCGCCTGCCCTCGATCAGCCAAAGCAGCAGGATCAGCGACACGGTCGCCGCAGCGGTGCGCAGCGCCGCCATCGGGATCAGGTCGTAGTAGCGCAGCATCACCTTGGTGACGGGCAGGTTGGCGCCCCAACTCGCGCCGACGAACACCATGGCGGCGAAAGCGCCCAGCAGATGACGGCGATCGCGTGTCATTGCTTCTCATCGCCTCCCCCGTCACACAGGGGAGATGGCCCGCAGGGCCGGAGGGGGAGAACCTCACAGACGATTTCTGAAACATCATGATCTGAAATCGGCGGGCACCTTGACTGCGGCCTTCCCCCTCCGCCCCCTTCGGGGGCACCTCCCCCGTATGACGGGGGAGGAAATGACCATTCTCTTATCATACGGTCTTGCGCACCGCCTCGTAACCGACGCGGCAATCGCCGTACACGTCGGGCTTCTCGGTCGACACGCGCGCCTCGATCACGCCCGGTTGCGCCAGGCAGAGGTCGAGGATGGCGTCGACAAGCGCCTCCTGCAGGTTGAAGTGACGGCTTTTGGCGAGCGCGATGATGCCGTCATGCACGGTGTCGTAGTTGAGGACGTTGGCGATCCTGTCGCCGTGCGCCTTCTCGGGGGGCGCGAGGAAGAGATCGGCGTTCACCACCACGGTCTGCGGCTTCTTGTGCTCGAAATCGTGGATACCGATCGAGACTTCTAGCCGGAAGTCGCGGATGAAGATGCGGCGATTGGAGTCGGTAGCCATGTCATTTCTTCTTCCTGGTATCGAAAGCGATGTCGCGCGGCCGTCCGCTGAGGTGTTCGCCGCTGTCGACGATCAGGACGTCGCCGGTAAAAGTCGGTGTCGCCATGATGAAGCGCAGCGCGCGCACCAGGTCGGCCGTGGTGACGCCGACCCTCAGGGGATTTTCCGTGTGCTGCCGGGCGAAGCGCGCATCGGTCTGACTGCCACTGCGCAAGGTGAGGCCGGGCGCGATCCCGGCCACCCTGAGCCGCGGCGCGAAGGACTGGGCGAGCAAGGTCGTCAGCCCCTGCAGGCCGACCTTGGACAGCGTGTAGGTCAGGAAATCCGGATTGAGGTTGAAAAGCTTCTGGTCGAGCATGTTCACGATCACGCCGGTCTCGCCCGCCGGAAGCTGCCGCGCCACGGCCTGCGACAGCAGCAGCGGCGCCCGGAGGTTGACCGCCATGTGCAGGTCGAAATCCGTCGCGTCCGCCGTCGGTGCGCGATCGAGCTTGAACAGCGAAGCATTGTTCACAAGACAGGTGAGCCGCACGCCGCGCGCGCGACATTTGCCGACCAGCGCCTCGGCCTGCCGCGCCGAGGAGAGATCGGCGCACACCGCCTTGGCCTTGCCGCCGGCGGCTGTGATTGCGGCCACCGTCGCGCGCGCCGGGCCGGCCGAGCGGTTGTAGTGCACGAACGCGAAGAACCCATCGGCCGCCAGCGCCATCGCCAGTGCGCGGCCGACCCGCATCCCCGCTCCCGTGACCAGCGCGCCCTTCATGCTGCGCCCTTCGAGACGGCGCTTCGCGCCTCCTCAGGGTGAGGTAAGAAGAAGGCCTCATCCTGAGGAGCCGCGCGCAGCGCGGCGTCTCGAAGGATGGGCCACAGACGCGGTTGTCTTGCTGGCGTAGTCACGGCGGTCTCTACTAGCATGCGACCATGAGTTCGTCCCCGTTCGAGTCAGTCGACTGCGTCGTGATCGGCGCAGGTGTGGTGGGCCTTGCCGTGGCCCGCGCCCTTGCGCTTGCCGGCCGTGAGGTCATCGTTGTGGAGGCTGCCGAAGGCATCGGCACCGAGACCAGTTCGCGCAATTCCGAGGTCATCCACGCCGGCATCTATTATCCCAAGGGCAGCCTGATGGCACGCACCTGCGTCGCCGGCCGCCGCCTGCTCTATGCCTATTGCGCCGAGCACGGCGTGCCGCATCGCAATTGCGGCAAGCTGATCGCGGCCACCAACGACGCCGAAAATGACAAGCTTTCCGAGATCAAAGGCCGCGCCGAGGCCAATGGCGTCGAAGGCATGCGGCTGTTGAGCGCCGGCGAAGCGAGGGAAATGGAACCCAACCTCCATTGCACCGCGGCCCTGTTGTCGCCGCGCACCGGAATCATCGACAGCCACTCCTACATGCTGGCGCTGCAGGGCGATGCCGAAGACAGCGGCGCCATGTTCGCCTTCCACAGCCCGGTGAAGCAGGGCCGCGTCGTCGACGGCGGCATCGAGATCGAGGTCGGCGGCGCCGAGCCGATGAATCTGCGTTGCCGTCTTCTCGTGAACTCCGCTGGCTTGCACGCACCTGCACTCGCGAAAAAAATCGCCGGCATGCCATCCGACCGCGTCCCGCCTGCGTACTACGCCAAAGGAAACTATTTCACCTTGGCCGGACGCTCGCCCTTCTCGCGCCTGATCTATCCCGTTCCCGTGCCGGGCGGCTTGGGCGTGCACATCACCGTCGACATGGGCGGCCAGGCCAAGTTCGGCCCTGATGTCGAATGGATCGACGGCATCGACTACACGGTCGATCCGCACCGCGCCGACAGGTTCTATGCTGCCGTGCGCCGCTGGTGGCCGGCGCTCAAAGACGGCGCGCTGCAGCCGGGCTATGCCGGCATCCGGCCCAAGATCGTGCCGCCGGGCGCACCAGCCCAGGACTTCAGGGTGCAGGGGCCGGCCGAGCACGGCGTGCCGGGGCTTATCAACCTCTTCGGCATCGAATCACCCGGCCTCACCTCTTCCCTGGCGCTGGCCGACCAAGTGCGCGACATCGCCGCGGAATGAACTTGGCCCGCCGAGGTCTTTTAGCCAGCCTCATTGGCTTGCTGGGCGGCTGCTCTCCCGTCGCGCTGCTGAACGCCACCGTCCCGCGCAAGGGTTATGCGCTCGAGCCCGACATCGCCTATGGCCCCGACCCGCGCCAGAAGCTCGACCTTTACCGGCCCGACACGCCGCGCGCCGACGGCAAGGCGGTGATCTTCTTCTACGGCGGCTCGTGGGACTCGGGCCGCAAGAGCGATTACCTGTTCGTCGCCCAAGCGCTCTGCGCCAGCGGTTACATCGTCGTTATTCCCGACTATCGGATCTATCCCGAGGTGCGCTTCCCCGCGTTCGTCGAGGACGGCGCCCAAGCCGTCCGCTGGGCATCCGACCGCGTCGGCAGCGGCAGGCTGTTCGTCATGGGTCACTCCGCCGGCGCCCATATCGCGCTGATGCTGATGACCAACACGCCCTATCTGCGGGCCGCCGGCGTCGATCGCATGGCGCAGCAGGGCGTCGTCGGCCTTTGCGGTCCCTACGATTTCCTGCCTCTGACGTCGGCCAAGCTGATCGACGTCTTCGGCTCCGCGAACAATCCCGACATGGAGGCCATCACCTTCGCCCGCGCGCCGCTGCCGCCCGCGCTGCTCATCCACGGCACGGCCGATGAAACCGTCTATCCGCGCAACAGCGAGCGACTGGCGGCGGCGTGGCGCAAGGCGGGCGCGCCGGTCGACCTCAAACTCTATCCGGGCGTCGGCCATATCGATGTCGTCGCGTCGTTTGCCGAGCTGCTTCACAAGCGGGCGCCCGCGCGCACGGATGTTCTGGCATGGTTAGAGGCTCATTGAACGATCTGCACCACGATCGTCATCCCGACCGGAGCCCGAAGGGCGGAGTGGAGGGACCTCGTCTTCTGTCGTTGCATGAAAGGTCCGTCGACTGCGGTCGCTTCGCTCCCTCCGCTCGGGATGACGAGCTTGCGCTCGTCAATCCGCGCTGCGGAAGGCCGTTCCGGGGCTAGTGCGCGCGGGCGAGGTTCGCTAATGCTGGCCGCAACAGGGACCGGCGGGGAAACCAGCAGATGATCAAGACGCGCTTCACCGAGATGTTCGGCATCAAGCACCCGATCGTGCAGGGCGGCATGCAATGGGTCGGCCGCGCCGAGCTCACGTCGGCGGTGGCGAACGCGGGCGCGCTGGGCTTCCTGACGGCGCTGACGCAGCCGACGCCCGAGGACCTGCGCAAGGAGGTCAAGCGCTGCCGCGAGATGACCGACCAGCCGTTCGGGGTCAACCTCACCATCCTGCCGACCCTGGTGCCGCGACCCTACGGCGAATACATCGACGCCATCATCGAATCGGGCGTCAAGATCGTCGAGACGGCGGGCAACAACCCCAAGCCGTTCCTGCCCAAGTTCAAGGATGCCGGCATCAAGGTGATCCACAAATGCACCTCGGTGCGCCACGGCATCTCGGCCGAGAAGGTCGGCGTCGACGCGATCTCGATGGACGGCTTCGAATGCGCCGGCCACCCCGGCGAGGATGACATCCCCAACCTCGTGCTCCTGCCGGCGGCGGCCGACGTCATCAAGATTCCGATGGTCGCCTCGGGCGGCTTCGGCGACGCGCGCGGCCTGGTAGCGGCGCTGGCGCTGGGCTGCGAAGGCATCAACATGGGCACCCGCTTCATGGCGACCAAGGAGGCGCCGATCCACGACAACGTGAAGCAGGCGCTGGTGTCGAGTGACGAGCGCTCGACCTCGCTGATCTTCAGGACCATGCGCAACACCAGCCGGGTCTACGGCAACTCGGTCGCCAAGAAGGCGATCGAGATGGAGCACGAAGGCAAGACCATCCAGGAGATCGGCCCGATCGTCGCCGGCGCCAAAGGCCGCGTGGTCTACGAGACCGGTGATATGGAGCACGGCGTCTGGTCGGCCGGCACGGTGATGGGCCTGATCCAGGACATCCCGACCTGCCAGGAACTGGTCGAGCGCATCGTGCGCGAGGCCGAGGAGATGATCCGCGGCCGGCTTTCCAAGGCGGTCGCGGCCTAGACGACGGCGGCGCGGCGGCGCCACAACCAGCGGACGGCAAGGCCGATCAGCGGCGACGGCAGGCAAGCCTCGATGACGTCCGGCCCCACGTCGGTGAACATGCAGTTCCAGCCGGTGCGCGCGCCGACCAGGCAGTCGTACGAATCGATCGAGAAGGCGATCGCCGCCAGCATCATCGGATTGGCGAACGTCGCCATCAGCCAAAGCTTCCAGCCTGCGGCTTCGAAGCCCGGACGCCACCAGCAGACCAGCGAGCCGATCACGGCGTTGACCGCCAACACGCTGGAAAAGACCAACACCGCCGTGCCGTCGAGAAAAGCGCCCGCCACAGCGCCGGTCAGCAGGGCGCCGATGACATGACCGTAGACAAAGGGATGGATGCGCCGCATGGCCCTAGATCGGCATGACGCCGCGGCGCGGCGCCGGGCCGGCGTAGGTATCGGCGCTGACGGGGGCTCCCAGTCTTTTCAACGCAGCGCGCTGCTCGGCGATCGGCGTGCGCAGCACGGCGTCCTCGATCCTGGCCAGCTTCGCGAACGCGGGCTCGGCCAGCGTGCGCGCCATCCAGGCGGCGGCGCGCGGCCAGCGCGCCGGGTCGATCTGGAAGCGCACCCAGCCGGCATTGCGGAAGAAGGCCGCGATGGCAATGTCGGCCAGCGACAGGGCTCCGAAGCGAAAACCCTCGGATGGCGCCTCGACTTCGAGATAATCGAGCACCGCGGGCACATCTTCCTTCAAGGTCCGGTCGACCAGCGCGCGGTCGCCCTTCTCGCCCCATACCGAGGGGCGGATGGCGATCTGGTTGAACAGGCGCCAGATGAAGACGTCGCCCATGCGCGTGTCGGCGAATTCCTCCAGCCAGCGCGCCCGCGCGCGGTCGCGGATATCGGCGGGCAGCAGCGCCGGCGCGGGCTGCCTGTCCTCGATGTACTGGCAGATCACCGAGGAGTCGCTCAGCACCAGGTCGCCGTCGACCAGCACCGGAATGCGGCGCAGCGGACTGAGCCTGGAGAACCGGTCGTCGCCGAAGAACGGCACGAGATGATCGACCTCGTAGGCGATACCCTTGATCTCCAGGCACACCAAGACCTTGCGCACATAGGGCGAGAGATAGCTGCCGACGATCAGCAGCGGTTTCATACGAGGTTGATGCGGCAGCCGCAGACTTCGACCTGCGCCGGCCCGAGCTTGCGGCCGCGCTTATGGGCGGTCGCCAGGATACGCTCGCGATCGACGGCCCTGACGTCGTAGGCCGATACGCCCGGGCCGCGGGTATCGACGATCGGCACAAAACGAACCTGCGCGCCGTCGGGGTCGTCGTCGAGGCGGATGATGTTGTCCACCGCCGGACGATCGAGGATCTTCGACCAGGTCGCGGCCGCCTTGTCCGGATCGTCGTGCTGGATCTCGACACCGGCAAGGCCATTGGTGACGTCCGAGCGGGCGTGCTTCAGCCAGCCCTTCTCGGCCGGCGGCCACCACAGCGCGGGATCGACGCCCGTCGGCGCGAAGGTCGTGTCGAGCGACAGCAGCACGCCCGACGTGTCGGCCGGATGGAAATGCGTGTACTGGTATTCGGGCAGGTCCTTCTGCGCCACGGCGCGGATGCCGAGATCGGTGACCCGCTTGCGCTCGGCCTGAGCGTCGTCGACCTGGATGATCACCATGTAGCCGCCGTCGCCGTGGCGCCGCTCGATGTAGCGGCCGGCCGAGGTGCCCTGCTGGAAGGGCGTGACGATCTCGAGGAAGTCGTGGCCGGTCGGGCAGACGACATTGACCAGGCCCCACTTGGCAACGCCAGGATCGCGATAGGCGACCTCGATGCCGAGAATGTCGCACAGCTCCTCGCGGGAGCTCTCCAGGTCCTTGGTAACGAAGACGCATTGCCGGAGCTTCATCGTTCCCTCCCATTCCTTGTTCGTAGGGTCTATCGTAACGCCATGCGGACCGTGTGGACCATGGGCTTCGTGGCGGCGGCCGCGCTTTCGTTCTGCTTCCCGGATTTCATCGTTTTCCGCTTCACCCAGGCGGCGATCTGGGCGATCGCGCTGGTCGGGCTTGTGATCCTGTGCGGCGTGAGCGGCCAGTTCTCCTTCGCCCAGGCCGGCCTGTTCGGCATCGGCGGCTATGCCGCGGCGATCCTGGGCAGCCACACGCCGTTCTCGGTCTATTGGGGATTGCCGCTGGCGCTGCTGCTGGGCTTCGCCGCGGGCTATGGCCTGGGCCGCGTCGCGGCCGGCTACAGCCTGTGGACCCAGGCGCTGGTGACCTACGCCTTTGCCATCGCCTTTCCGCAACTCCTGCGCTACCGCCTGATCGAGGGCTTTACCGGTGGCGTGCAGGGCCTCTATCTCGACTTTCCCACGCCGCCCCTTGGCTTCCTGAGTGGGGACTTCCTGAGCAACGATCGCTGGGCCTTCCTGATGGCGCTGGCGCTGCTGGGGATCGGCTTGTGGCTGGCGTACAACCTGATCGCCAGCCGATCCGGCCGCGCGCTTTTGGCGGCGCGCGACGACGAGCTCGCAGCAGCGGCGCAGGGCATTCGCGTCGTGCAGGTCAGGGCCACGGCGTCGGGCATCGCCGGCGCCTATCTGGCGCTGGCCGGCTGCCTGTCGGCCTACCAGTTCGGCTTCGTCGGTCCGACCGCCTACAACTTCGCGCTCTCGGTGCAGATGCTGTTCGGCCTGGTGATCGGCGGCATGCATTCGCCGGGCGGCGCGATCCTCGGCGGCCTCTTCCTGCAGTTCTTCCCCGACGTCACCGCCGGCCTCGGCAAGGGCCTGTCGGCCCTGCTCTATGCCGTACTGCTGATCGCCGCTATCGTCGCCATGCCCGAGGGCGTGGCGGGCGCGTTGAAGAGGCTATTCACTTACCTCCCCCGTCTTACGCGGGAGGTGCCCCCGAAGGGGGCGGAGGGGGAAAGCCGCAGGTAGGAGCCTGCTGATTTCAGATCTGAAAATTTCGAAGATTGCCTGTGGGGCTCTCCCCCTCCGGCCCTACGGACCACCTCCCCCGTATGACGGGGGGAGGTGAATGAAGCTCAGTAGCCCTTGAACACCGGCGCGCGCTTTTCGACGAAGGCGCGGGCGGCTTCCTTGTGGTCCTCGGTCTCGCCGGTGCGGATCATGCGCGCGGCCTCCGAATCGAGCGCCTCGGCGAGCGAGCCCTCCTCCGCCACCTTCATGTTCTTCTTGACGTGCCACCACGCCACCCGCGGGCCGGCGGCGAGCTTTTTGGCAAAGCTCATGGTCTCGTTCTCGAGGTTGGCGTCGTCGACCACCCGGTTGGCGAGGCCGAGCTTCTCGATCTGCTCGGCGTTCAGGATCTCGGCGGTGAAGTAGAGCTCGCGCGCCTTGGCGGTGCCGACCAGCTTGTGCAGGAAATAGTGCGAGCCGAAATCGCCCGAGAAGCCCACCTTGGCGAAGGCCGTCGTCATGCGCGCGCTCTTGCCGGCAAAGCGCATGTCGGCCGCCAGCGCCAGCGACAGGCCGGCGCCCGCCGCCACGCCGTTCACCATGGCGATGGTCGGCTTGCCCATCTCGTGCAGCAGCTCGGAGACCTGCATGCGGATGCGGATGTCGTGGACCTTGTCCTCGTAGGTCTTGTCCTGGTCGCGGCCCGCCGCCATCGACTTCACGTCGCCGCCAGCGCAGAACGCCTTGTCGCCGGCGCCGCGCACCACGACGCAGCCGACCTCGCGCGAACCCGCCGCCTCGTTCAATGCGTCCGTGAGGCCCGTCATCATGTCGCGCGACAGGGCGTTCATCGCCTCGGGCCGGTTGAGCACGATCTTCATCACGCCGTCTTCGACGGATTTCAGCAGGTGAGACATCGACTTCCTCCGGGATTGCGGATCGCTTGGCTTGCGGCGAATGTTTCCCAAACCGCGCAGTCGCGCAACGACATTCCGCCTCGCTGCGCGGAACGATCCGGAAGGAGCGATAATGCCCCTGAAATACGAGACCTTGCTCACCGATCTTTCCGACGGCGTGATGACCGTCACGCTCAACCGGCCCGACAAGCTCAACGCCTTCAACACGGCGATGAGCCGGGAATTGATCGACTTCTTCGGCCGCGCGAATGCGATGGACGAGGTGCGCGCCATCGTCGTCACGGGCGCCGGCCGCGCCTTCTGCGCCGGCGCCGACATCTCGGGCGGCAGCGCCGCCTTCCAGGTGTGGAACGACGGCAGCAAACCGCAGAAACGCGAGGCGAGCGATTCGATCACGCTGGCGATCTTCAATTGCCTGAAGCCGATCGTGGCGGCGATCAACGGCGCAGCCGTCGGCGTCGGCATCACCATGTGCCTGCCCATGGATGTCCGCATGATGTCGAACACAGCCCGCATCGGCTTCGTGTTCAACAAGCGCGGCATGGCGATGGAGGCGGGCTCGTGCTGGTTCCTGCCGCGGCTGGTCGGCATGCAGCGGGCGCAGGAATGGGTGATGACGGCCGAGCTGTTCGGCGCCGAGGAGGCGCTGAAAGGCGGCCTGGTCCGCTCCATCCATGCGCCCGACGAGCTGTTGCCCGCCGCACAGGCTCTGGCGAAGAAATTCGCCGCCAGCTCCTCCTCGTCCGTCGCCGCCGCGGTCAACCGCCGGCTGATGTGGAGCATGCTGGGCGCCCAGGATCCCATCGACGCCGTCACGCTCGACCTGCAATGCGTCGGCTACCTCGCCGCCGGCGCCGATGCGCAGGAAGGCATAAAATCGTTCTTCGAAAAACGGGCGCCCAATTTCCCCCTGAAGCCCAGCAAGGACATGCCGCCTTTCGGACCCTGGGCCTAAGGCGACTAACTGCTCGAATTCTCGAGGTTCTGCATCGTCAGCGCGAGCAGCAACGCCAGCAGGAAGACCTGGAACGCAGGATCGAATTCGGCCGGCAGCCTCATATGCAGGGTTCGGGTGAAGAACTTCTCCTGCCCAACCGAGCCCAGCGACTGATCGCTGCCCTGGCGATAGAGGTGGTAGGGACGCGAAACCTTGCGGAAGGAGAAACTCTCCTCGCCCCGGCTGACCGCGAAGCCCTGCTTCACCTGCTCGCCCAACGCCAGGATCCGGCCGCTGCCGTCCTTGAGCGCCCACGGATTGGGCGGCGGCTTCTCGGCTCCCGTCATCACCCGGATCAGCGCTTCGTAGAGCCGCTCGTCGTGCCGCTCGCTGGCTCTCGCCACGGTGTAGTCCTTGCCATCGACCATGATGGCAGCCTTCATCGCCTTCTTGTCGAAGACGAGGCTGCCGATCGGCCGGCCCTCGTCGAGGATGTCGAGCATTATGTCGGTGTTGAAGACGCCGACCTTGTCGCGCTTGCTGGAACGCGTGCTGAGCATGGCTATCCCCCGCCTTTTCGATGCCACGATACGGATCGTGGGCGAAAAGCGGCTTGGAAGAAAGCCCGTCTGGGCGTCTAATGGCGGTCTTGCCGGAGGTTTGCATGCCGCCTGACTCTGCTGTCGCTGCGAGTACGCGTTCCGACCCCCTGTACAGCGCGCTGGAAGAGCGCGTCATGGCCCGCGACCAGAAGGGCGCGAGCGAAGTCTATTACAGCCTCTTGCGCGAGGGCCGGCCGCTGCCCGAGATGCTGCGCGAGGCCGTGCGCATCCACGCGCCCTACACCCACGTGCCCTATCACGAGCGCCTGGATGACGGGTACGTGAACTTCGTCAACAACGACCACTGCCTGCTGAGTGCCCGTTCGAGCCTGCATCTCTCCAAGATGCTGCCGGGCAACGCGTCGGGCCTGCCGATGGCCCAGACCATCTGGTACATCCCGACCGGGCTCGACATCTGGAACCAGAAGATCGCCAAGGCGCCGGGACATTACGCGCGCGGCTTCCAGCTGGCCGACGGCCCGCCGCCGGTGCCGGTCGTGCATTGGCCTGACCAGGCGCCGCAGAGGCTCGACGGTCCGCTGAAGGACCGGCTCGGCCGCTGGATGACCCTGGTGCATCGCGGCCAGGTGGTCGATGCCTACCGCCTGTTCCTCGGCCTGATGGAGAACCCGGCCGAGCGGCGCGCCGCGTTGGCCGAGCTCGCCTTCGCCGGCCTGATCGACGTGCAGGATCGTTCGCTCAACAATCGCTCCTACACGACCGGCCACAAATCCTTCCGCGCCCGCGCCACCATCGAGCTGGGCGAGGCGATCGGCTGGGAAAGCGCGCACGACGTGCTCTATGCCGGCGCGCTCGACATCGCCGTCGGCCCGCGCTGGTACTCGCTCTACGAGGCGGCGAGCAACGCCATCATGATCTACCTCGAGGGCCAGACCCTGCATGCCGTGCCCTACAGCGGAACGACCGAGCAGGAGCGCGCCATCCTGGCCAACAACAAGGCGCCACTCGACGCCAACGAGACCGAGGCCCTGATCGAGGTCATCCTGCGCCAGCCCGAACCGGCCTATCTCCCGCACCTGACCGCGCTGCTGAAGGCCGGCAAGAGCCCGCGTGCGATCCTCGATGCGATCCAGGTCGGCGCCGCCCAGGTCGTGATCGAGACCCATGACGAGCTCAACTTCTCCCTGCCGGAGCACTGCTACGAGTACTGCAACACGCTGGGCTGGTTCTGGGACAAGTTCGACCATCCGCAGCGGCTGAAATTGCTCTATCTCGCCGCCGCCTATCTCAACCAGAACGCCTGGCACCAGAAGCTGACCGGCGACCTCACGCCGCCGCACATCGACAAGCCGGCCAATATCGGCGCGCTCGGCGCCGATGAACTGGCGGCCCGCGCGGAGGCGGCCTGCATCGCGCTGAAGGCCCCGCAGGCGCTGGGCTGGGTCCAGGCCACGCTCGACAGCGGCCACGACACGGCGCCGCTGGTGCGCGCGCTGGCGCTCGCCTGCTCGCGGCTCGGCAACGACCCGCACAACCAGGAGATCGCGTTGTGCATGCTGGAGGATTTCGGCAAGAACCGGAACCCGCACCGCGGCCGCCTGCTGCTGGCCGCCGCCCAGCACACGGCGCGGCACCGCAAGTACGGCGATCCGCTGGATTGCAGCCGCCGCTTCGGCAAGGCGCTGGGCGTTCCCGAACTGGCATAACGCCCTGGCTCGTTGAGGCCGTTGACATCGCCGGGCGCGGCGGAACATGCTCGCCGCGTTGCAGTAGGGCGCATCGGCCGACGGCCGAAAGGGCTATGCCCACCTACGTCGACCAACCCGTAGATGCGCCCATGCCAAATCTCGAGAACCTTCGGAAGCAAGCCAAGCTCTATGTGCGCTGGCATCGCGACGGCTACTACCCGGTCGCCGCGCAGATCAGGGCCGTATTGCCGCGTTTCAAGGATCTGACGGACCGCCAGATCCTGGACCGCGACTTCAAGCTCAGCGACGCGCAGGAGCTTGTGGCTCGCCAATCCGGGTTCGAGAGCTGGCAGGCGCTCAAGACAGGAGTGCAAGCCATGACCGACACCGCCCATGCGATCGCCGCGAAGCCCGAATTGACCGAAGTCGAAGCCCAGCTCTTCGTCGCCGACATCAAGGCGTCGTGCGCGTTCTTCACCTCGAAGCTCGGCTTCGAGGTGGTCTTCACCTACGGTGAGCCGCCGTTCTATGGGCAAGTGAAACGCGACAATGCCCGGCTCAACCTGCGCATGATCTGCGAGCCGGTTTTCGTGGGCGACATCCGCGAGCGCGAGCAGCTTCTCGCGGCCTCGATGACCGTGGCCAGCGCTGCCGAGATCCGCCAGCTCTTCATCCAGTACCAGTCGGCCGGAGTCGACTTCCAGCAGACCCTGAAGCAGGAGCCATGGGGCGCGCGCACCTTCATCGTGCGCGACCCCGACGGCAACCTGCTGCTGTTCGCGGGGCCCGCTGCGTAGGGCGTGTACCGCGTCATGGTCTTCCGGACCGCGAGCCTCTGGCTCGCTCATGATCTGAGCGAGCGGGACGCTCGCGGTCCGGAAGACTAGAGCCTGAAGACGTACATGATGAAAGGCTCGACCGGCAGGCTGCGTCGCTCGTAGAGCGCCTTGGCCGGCAGGTTGTCGGGCTCGGTGCCGACCCAGGCCTCCGTGCAGCCCAACTCGCGGCCGAGCGCGAATGCCGCCTCGAGCAGGCGGGCTGCGATGCCCTGACGCTGCCGCGCCGGGGTCACGCCGACTTCGTCGATGTAAAGCTCGGTGGGCCGCAGGTCGGGATGGCGATGCACCACGGCCGCCAGCTGGCCCACGATCTCGCCGTTGGCAAGGGCCACGATGAGATGATGGCCCGGCGTGCCGAGATAGTGCGCGAGGGTGGCGCGGTCGACGGCATGATCGAACACGTCCGGCGCGATGCGCTCGAACACGCGCACGTCGCCCGGCCCAAGATACCTGATCTCGACGGTCATCGACACGCTGGCACGAGGGCCCAGTCGTGGTCGTGGCCGTAACCGTGGCGTTCCAACACGCGGGACATGGCAAGTATTGTAGCGGGCATGGGCTTGTTCGGTAAGCAGCCGGCAGACTAGCCTCCACGCCATGGCCTATGTCTTCGACCTCGGCAATCCCGCGACCAACGCCAATCCCTTCCCCGAGTTCGCCCGCCTGCGGACGGAAGATCCGGTGCACTGGTCGCCGGCCATGAAGGCGTGGATCGTCACGCGCTATGCCGACGTCAAGCAGGTGGCGCTCAACAACCGGCAGATCTCGGCCGACCGGCTGACGCCCTTCTTCAAGGCCAATCCGGACTACCAGCGCGGCTCGATCAACAGCCTGGTGCGCTACCTCAACCACTGGATGGTGTTCCGCGACCCGCCCGACCACACCCGCCTGCGCCGCCTGTTCACCAAGGCCTTTACGCCGACCGCCGTCGCCAACCTGCGGCCCAACATCGAGGACATCGTCGCCCACCTGATCGATACAATGCTGGCCAAGGCCAGGCGCGGCGAGACGGTCGACTACGTCGCCGACTTCGCCTACCCCCTGCCGGCCTCGGTGATCATGGATCTTCTGGGAGTGCCCCGAGTCGATCTTGAACGCGTAAAAGTGTGGTCCGACGACATTGCGCTGTTCATCGGTACCGCCCAGGTCGCCGGCAACAAGTACCGGCGGGCCGAGGCCGGCGCCAAGGCGATGTCGGGCTATTTCCGCACCCTGGTCGAGGCGCGCACCGCGGCGCCCACCGCCGACATGATCAGCCAGCTCGTGCTGGCGCGCGACGATCGCGACGCGCTCTCGACCGACGAGATCATCGGCACGGCCATCCTGCTGCTGTTCGCCGGCCACGAGACGACCGCCAACCTCATCGGCAACGGCTTCCTCTATTCGATGAAGCATCGCGACCAGTGGGAACGGCTAGTCGCCCAGCCGTCGATGGCCGAATCGGCGGTCGAGGAATATCTGCGCTATGACGGTCCTTCGGGTGCGTTGGCGCGGGTCGCCGCTGCCGACCTCGAGATGGCCGGCAAGACCATCCGCGAGGGCCAGCGGGTCTTCGCTTTCATGAACTCGGCCAACCGCGACCCCGAGGCGTTCGACGACCCCGAGCGCTTCGACATCGGCCGGGCGCAGAACCCGCACGTCACCTTCGGTCATGGCATTCATTTCTGCCTGGGCGCGCCGCTCGCCCGGCTCGAGGCCGAGATCGCGGTCACCCGCCTGGCCGAGCGGCTGCCGCACATCCGGCTTTCCGGCGGCGAGCCGGAGTGGCACGATTCTCTGATCCTGCGCGGCGTCAAGAGTCTACCGATGGAGGTTGGGTAAGCCGTTTCCGCTGCGTCAGGTCCGGGTGCGGGTCCGCCCAATCGATGAATTTGACTCGGCCGGACAAGCTTGCACTTTCGATCAGCGCGAGCGTGGAACGATAGAAATCTGCCAGCCCGCGCTCGTCTGCGAGTTGATAGTCGACCGGTGCCGTGCGTTCCTCCGGCATCAATCTTCGAATCGCCTGGTAAACCGACCTGAGTGTGGTCGGCATGTCAAAGAGCTCCAGCCGTTCGGACGGTTCCTGCTGCTTGGTCCTGAACGGATAGGGCCGCCCCTGGAATCCCTTCGGCAGATCAGTCTGGCCGTGCCCGAGCCCCAGACCATCGGCCTCGTCTCGCCAATGCTCGCTGGTCGCCTTGGCGAGATCGGAGGGAAGGTAGATCGCCAATTCCCATTTATCAGGTCCGAGCGGGCGCCTCTCCTTTGCATCGCCTGCGATGTAGGCTTGTCGTATCTGCAGGCTTTCCGTGACGGGCTTGATGAAATTCTCGAAATAGCCAATCGCCAGCGCACTGGAAGGCAACAGACCCAGGCCCGGTCGTTTATAGTGTTGCAGCATGTGAGCCTTCATCCGATCGCACACATCCTTGACCTGGGGCTCCAGCGGCGCTTGTTTGTCGATCTCAACCGGGAAGAAGGTCAGCCCGCCGAGGTCGCTCGGCAGGCTGGGCTGCCGGCCATTGATTGTGACGACCAGCGGCAGCACGTGCTTGGCGCCAAGCGCTGCGCTGAACAGGCCGAGCTCAAAGATCACGTTGTCCCGAGGCGCGAAAACGCTGTCTTTTTCGCCCGGGCGATCCCGCTTGACCTCGTCGTCGGGCGTGACGACCGAGATCGCGAAATCGAACTGCAGCGTCGCGCGCTGCAACGTCTCGCCGTAACCTTCAGTCGGCTTGAACACGCCTTTCCACTTCTTCACGATCAGCTGATTGCCCTCGTTCAGCACGCGCTCGACGGCTTCCGCCGCTCCAGCGCCTGGAGTCGACGAGATGACGAACGCATGGGGAGTGAGGCGAAATGCCATGGCGCAACCTCCGGTTGGTGTGACTGCAATTTTTTGCTGTGGCGGAACGACGCCGATGATGGGGTATCTGCATGAAAGCCGTAATGTGCCATCAGTGGGGTAACCCAGAAGATTTACAACTTCAAGACGTTAGTCCGCCAGCGCTCGGCTCTGGCCAGGTGCGCATCCGGATCAAGGCCGCCGGCGTGAGCTTCGCCACCACGCTGGTGATCGCCGGCAAGTACCAACGCCGGCCGCCCTTCCCCTTCGCGCCCGGCACCGAGGTCTCGGGCGTGGTCACCGAGGTCGATGCCGCCTGCAAGCGGCTGAAAGCCGGCGACGAGGTCGTGGCGGTGCTCGACTGGGGCGGGCTCGCCGAGGAAGTCGTCGCTCACGAGGTCAACGTTTTCGCCAAGCCGAAGAACGTGGGCTTCGTCGAGGCGATCCAGCTCTCCATCTCCTACCCGACCTCGGCCGGTGCGCTCACCTGGCCGATGGCGCTCAATGTCCAGAAGGGCCAGACGCTTCTGGTGCATGCCGCCGCGGGCGGCGTCGGCATGGCCGCGGTCGAGATCGGCAAGATCCTGGGCGCCACGGTGATCGCCACCGCGGGCGGCCCGCGCAAGACGGCGTTCGCCAAGGCGCACGGCGCCGACCACATCATCGACTACAGCACCAGCGATTTCCGCGACGAGGTGCTGAAGCTGACCGGCGGCCGCGGCGTCGACCGTGTCTACGATCCGGTGGGCGGCGAGGTGTTCGCCCAGTCGTTGCGCTGCATGGCCGTCGAAGGCCGCATCTGCCCGATCGGCTTCGCCGGCGGCACCATCCCGCAGATCCCGGCCAATATCCTGCTGATCAAGACCATCGCCGTGACCGGCTTCAACTACGGCTACTATGTCGGCTGGAGCCCGCACGATGCGCGCTTCGAACAAGCCGAGCGGACTTTCGCCCTGATGGAGCGCATCCGCGGCTGGTGCGAGGCGGGGCTTTGCCGGCCGCATGTCGACCGCACCTTCCGCCTCGACCAGGCGGCCGAGGCGATGCGCGCGCTGCTCGAACGATCGGTGACGGGACGCGTCGTCATCGTCATGGAGCCGTGACGGAGGGGCCCTGCTGGAGCCTCGGGAATCGTCCAGGGCCGTCTTCATCATGCCGATCCGCTGCGCGTGAGTGTCGGCAGGTATACGCCCCAACGTTGCTCAGTTCTGTCAAGAGGCAAGCGTCAGCGGCGAGGAGAATAATACCTTCGTACCGGCATAGAGGGCGCGGGAGAGCGCGGAGCGTCGGCCATACACCATGGGTGGTGCCACACGCGGCCGCGATGACAGCACAATGCTGTCAAAAACGTGGCGGTCGAGTAGAGCGTGAAGCGATCGAATGCCGCCTTGTCCGGCAACGTGTGAGGGTTTTTGGCGTTTGCCATGGGGGATGGTTGCGGTCAGGACTTGAACCGACGAACCGTCATTCCGACGTTACTAGCATGGACGGAAGGATGATCCCTTGACCGACTGTATCCGACCGGGCCGCCTGCTGGGCGTGATGCTGATCCTGGCAGCGGCCGTGAGCCTTGCCGGCTGCGGCGTTGTCGCAGCGCCGGTCCGTGTCTCCAGTGCCGCCGTGAAGACGGTGCCGGTAGCCGGCCACGTGGTCGCGGCGCCCTTGGACGTGACGGCCGACACTATCGACTGAGCGTCAGCCGGCACGGCGGCGTGGACGTGTCGCCGTAGCCACGCAAGTCGGGCGCAATCATCCGATAGTGCGTTGCGAGCGCTGGGGATCCCGTTGGCATGGACAGTGAGGCTCCGGATGTGGGTGCCCGTCTTCGTCAAAGCGGCCGGCATCACAGCAGCTTTTCGACAGTAATCGGCAAATCGCGCACTCTCTTGCCGGTGGCGTGATAGACGGCGTTGGCGATGGCGGGCGCCACCGACACAGCCGTCAGCTCGCCCAGCCCTTTGGCGCCGAGCGGGCTTGCTTCCTCGTCCGGGAATGTCGGCGTTGGTCGGCACGAGGTAGCCCGAGCAGTTGCGGTGGAGGAAGCGGCCCAGCACCGGATCCGTTTCCGACTGCTCGAGCAGGGCCTGGCCCACGCCCCAGATGATGCCGCCGATGGCCTGGCTGCGCGCGGTCTTGGGATTGATGATGCGGCCTGCGTCATAGGCGCCGACGAACCGGCTCAGCCGCACCAGGCCGAGCTCCGGGTCGACGCGCACTTCGGCGAACACCGCAGCGAAGCTGAAGATGGCCTTCGGTCCTTGCGCCTCCTCGACCGGGTCGTAGTCCGCTTCGGCCACCAGGGTGGCAAGCCCGTTGCGCGACAGCAGCTCGGCATAGCCGACGTTCACCTTGTCCTTCGCGAGCGCCAGCGCTTGGCCATTGGCCGCGGCGGGCCGGTCGAGCTAATAGGAATTATTCCCCTCGGGAATGGACTGGTCACAGCGGCCAGTGCCTGGAATAGGTTTCATGCCGTCGAGCCGCCTATCGGCACAGCCCGCTTTGCCTATCTTGGTGTGCCTCACCCGTTCGCTGGAGGCAGTCATGATGGCGCAATATTTTCGAGGAATTGCTCTTGCTGTTCTGTGCTTGCTGGGCCTTCAGGCGCATGCCCAGACGGCCGAGCCCGACACGACACAGCCTCTTCGGATGGAAAGCGTGACGATTGGCGAACGAGGCACCGAAGTATTCATCCAATTCGATCGGCCCATCAGCCACGAGCGGTCGTCGCTTTTCCTCGTCCACGACGGCAAGGTCATCGAGATCATCCATCCTCGCCTCGAAGCCTCACCCAAAGTGTTGTTCGCGAGGATCCAGACACCGACGCCGGGCGCCTACGTGCTACGGTGGACGGTCTGTCCGCAGGGAAACAACGACAGATACGACGGAGAATTTCCGTTCACGGTCGGCCAGGTTGCGACAAGCGCCGGCGAACCTCGTCAACAGCGCGTGCGCGCGGAATAAAACCTGGCGAGCTCGGCTTCGACAAAATTTGCGAAAGCCCGCGCCTTGGCCGTCACCATGCGGCCTGTTGGAAACAAGGCCCAGAAATCGAGCGGCGGCAGGACCCAGTCGGTGGGAACCGCGCGCACCGCACCGGATGCAAGCTCCGGCGCAAACATCCATTCCGAAGCGATCGCATAGCCCCGGCCGCTGAGAACCGCGGCCCGCACTGCCTCGGCGGCGTTGACGCGCAGCCGCCCCGACAAGGTGACGGCAATATCGGATGCACCCTGACGAAAGGTGTCGCCGCCGCCCGCCCGCTCCATAGTGTAGATCACGGCGGCATGACGGCTGAGGTCGGTCGGCGTGATGCTTGGTGTCGGCTACAGGCACATCGCGGACCTTTGGGATGTCTGTTGTGTCGCCGCTATCGGGCGAAAAAGCGGACCTCGAGCAAGCCTTGGCGTTCGAATCCAGCCTCCTCCTCCAAACGATGTTGCTGCGAATTCGTCTCCCATCCTACTGCACGCCGCGCAACCCGCGATGTTGGTCGAAGGCAATCGATTTCCATAATGGCGGTCGTGCCACACCTTCCAATTTATGCGGATATCCGCAATTGGTCGCGCCCGCTCGCGTAACCGACGCCCGATGTGCCGGTCTCGCGAGTGGCCTGGACGGTGACGATGCGCATCGCAAGGCTTCTCAATGGCCGGCGCTTTGGCCGCCGTCCACGTGCAGGGTCACGCCGGTCACGAAGGCCGCGGATTCCAGATAGAGGACGGCGCCGCCGGGAGCGCGACCGCCGATGGCCACGCTCACTCGTATGCAGGATTACCCGCCATCCCACGCGAGCCTGCGCGCCCCTGGATTGTCTGACCGGCCTCGTGGCCGCATCGCAAACGGCCTTTGGACCATTGCTGGCCGCCGCGCTGGCCGAGCGTGGCCGGATCGCTTGAAGGATTCCGATGGAAAGTAGCAACAAGAATCAACGAAGAGCGCAAGCATCGGCAAGATCGTCCGTGCTCCCTCTGGCACATCCCCGGCGGTGACGCCTGCCATCGGGAACCGGAAGATGAATCGGGACGGTAAAAATCTCGCGAACCGCAGTGCAGCCTGCGTTCTGGCCGGCGGCCGCGGCTCACGGCTCATGGAGCTCACCGACAAGCAAGCAAAGCCGGCGGTCTTCTTTGGCGGCAAGTGCCGCATTATCGACTTCGCCTTGTCGAATGCCTTCAATTCCGGCATTCGCCGCATATGCGTAGCAACCCAGTACGAGGCGCACAGCCTGATACGTCACCTGCAGTACGGCTGGAGTCTCTTCAGCGCCGGACACAACGACACCTTCGACGTGCTGCCGGCCGGCCAGCGCTCCAGCTCCTCGCAATGGTACGCAGGGACCGCCGACGCCCTCTTCCAAAACATGGCCATCATTGCCGGCTACAATCCCGAGCATATCGTCGTGCTGGCCGGGGACCACGTCTACAAGATGGACTACGAGCCGATGCTGCGACAGCACGTCGAGGCCGAGGCCGACGTGACCATCGGCTGCATTGAGGTCCCGCGTTTGGAGGCGAGCGCCTTCGGAGTCATGGCCGTCGACGGCAATGACCGCATCACCGCCTTCCTGGAAAAGCCGCGCCAGCCACCAGGGATTGCAGACAGTCCCGATCGCGCCCTCGCCAGCATGGGCATCTACGTCTTCTCGACGCGATTCCTGTTCGATCAGCTGAAGCGGGACGCGGTCGACGCCAGGTCGAGCCACGACTTCGGTCGCGACCTCATCCCCTACATCCTGCGCAATGGAACGGCGGTAGCGCATCGTTTTGCGCGATCTTGCGTCCGGTCGGCCAATGAGGCCGAGCCTTATTGGCGGGATGTCGGCACCATCGACGCCTATTGGCAGGCCAACATCGACCTGACCTCGTTGACACCGGCGCTCGACCTCGACGATCCGGGCTGGCCGATCCGGACCCGCGCGGACATCATGTCGCCGGCGAGGTTCGTCAGCGACAGGGACCATCGCTGCGGCAGCGCGATCGATTCGTCGATCTCGGGCGGCTGCATCATATCGTCGGCTTCGCTGCGGCGGTCCCTGTTGTTTACGGGTGTGCGCATCGAATCGTATGCGCAGCTCGAAGGGGCGGTCGTGCTGCCGGGCGTCCAGATCGGCCGAAACGCGCGGCTCAGCAACGTCGTCGTCGATCGCGGCGTGCGAATCCCGGACAGGCTGGTGGTCGGCGAGGACGCGCGCTGCGACGCGCAACGCTTTCGCCGTACAGAACGGGGCATCTGCCTAGTCACGCAGTCGATGATCGACCGCATCGCCGGCCTCACCTGAGTGCGCGTCCTTTTCGTCACTTCCGAGCTATTTCCACTCGTTAAGACGGGCGGCCTGGCCGACGTCAGCCATGCCCTTCCCCGGGCCCTGGGCGCGCTCGGGGTCGAAGCCAAAGTGCTGCTTCCGGCCTATCCCGGCGTCCTCGAGCGGCTCGACTCGATCGCAATAGTCGTTGCAATCGACGACCTATTCGGGGGCCCGGCGCGATTGCTTGC
>DASZJU010000365.1:0-3212 GCA_035947815.1 Reyranella sp. | reverse complement strand
TAGACCTTGCTGTTGAACTTGCCGCCGGAGTGCAGCATCGTGAGGATGACTTCGAGAGCCGACTTGTTCTTGAACTTGGGATGCGGGTCGACGGGCATGCCGCGGCCGTTGTCGCGCACCAGCACGCGGTTGCCGCTCAGCACCTCGAGATGGATCGTGTCGGCGTGGCCCGCGACCGCCTCGTCCATGGAGTTGTCGAGCACCTCGGCCACGAGATGATGGAGCGCCCGCTCATCGGTGCCGCCGATATACATCGCGGGGCGCTTGCGGACGGGCTCCAGCCCTTCCAGCACCTCGATATCGCGCGCGGTGTATGAAGTATCCTTGGTCGCCGCGGGACGCTTGCCGCCCGACCGATCGAACAGATCGCCGTTTTTGGCCATGGCTGCTTCTTGTCTTTCCTCGGCCGCGCGAGGGGATCGCTTGGTGGCCGGTACAACATCGGTATGGTAGGAAAACTGCGAAAAATCAATATTAGTTGTCATCGCGCGGAGTAACCTCCGCGCTGGAGCGCGGCGAAGGATCTAATCGCCGACTGCCGCCGGCACGGGCTTGAGATCCTTCGCTGCGCTCAGGATGACGCCTTGCTGATGGAGACCTAATGGCCGAAAGCCGCCGCGACCCGATCGTCAGGACCGTGCCGCAACCCGCCGACATGAACGGCAATGGCGATATTTTCGGCGGCTGGGTGCTGTCCCAGATGGACGTGGCAGGCGGCGCCCTGGCGGCCAGGGTCGCCCAGGGCCGCGTCGCCACCGTGGCGATCACGGCCATGACCTTCGTCGAGCCGATCAAGGTGGGCGACATGGTGTCGATCTATGGCGAGGTCGAGAAGATCGGCCGGACCTCGATTACCATCGGCCTGGAGACCGTCGTCCAGCGCCGTCACGGCAACACCGACATCCGCGTTACCCATGGCACCTTCGTGTTCGTGGCGATCGACGAGGAGGGCAAGCCGCGGTTGGTGCCGCGCGAGGCGATGGCTTGAGGCTTCCCGTCGCCCTGGTCATCGTGCTCGCCGGTCTGCTCGCGCCGGCCGTCGCGATGGCCCATCCGCATATCTGGATCCAGCAGCTCGTCCGGGTGGTGGCGAAGGACGGCCGGTACACCCACGTCGAGATCGAATGGCGGTTCGACCCGTTCTCGAGCGAGATCGAGATCCCGCTGATCGATGAGGACCACGACGGCAAGATCTCGGCGCACGAAGCCGAGCTGCTCGCCGGCGAGATGATGCCGGAGTTCAAGAATGTCGGATACCTGAGCTGGATCAACACCGGGGCCAAGGATTTCCGCCCAACCACGCCGCCGGAATTCTCCGCGCGCATCGACGATCCGGCGCGCTTCGTGCCGCCTGACTGGGATCGCTCGGCCGGCGACAATGCCGGCATGCCGATGCCCGCCAACAAACGGGTCGACAATCCGGCGGCGCCGCGCAAGACGGGGCCGCGCAACCTCGTCTACGTCATGCGCTTTGCGCTGCCCGAGCCCAGCAAGCTCGTCTCGATCACGACCTTCGACCCTGACGATTTCATCCGCATCGAGGTCGACAAGGCCGCGGTGCCGGCCGGCTGCAAGCTCGCCAAGCATCCGCGCTACAAGGCCGAGTTCGTGCGCGGCCATCCGGTGTTTGCCGATTCAGTGACATGCCGGCTGCCGTGAAATCGGCTCTCCTGCGTTCGCCGTTCCTGTGGATGGGCGTGGCGTTGCTGCTGGCGCTGATCGGCGCGCTGGTGTTCAGCGATGGCGTCGCCGAACTGGCGCGTTTCTCGTCCGACTATCAGCGGCGGATCCAGCAATCGCTGTCGACGTCGCTCAGCGACATCAAGTCCGGCTCGGGGTCGCTCGCGCTGTGGACCCTGGTCGCCGTCTGCTTCGGCTACGGCGTCGTTCACACCTTGGGGCCCGGCCATGGCAAGGCGGTGGTCGTGGCCTACTTCCTCGACAGCACCCGGCCGCGCGCCTGGATCGAGGGCATCTTGGCCGGAAGCTGGATCGCCTTCACCCATACGCTTGCCGCCTTGCTGCTGGCCGGCGGGCTAAAAACCTTCGCCGTCATCGGCTTGTTCGGGGCCTTGCGCGAGGTGCGCAACGTCGAGATCGTTTCCTATACGCTGATCCTCCTGATCGGCTTTTGGCGCCTGTGGGCGGGCATCAGCGGGCACCTGCATGAGCATGCCCACGACGATCACGATCATCATCACCAGCATCCGGCACAGCGCACGCTTGCCGGTTGGCTGTTGCTGACGGCGGCCGGCATCGCGCCCTGCGCCGGCGCGCTGGTCGTGATCCTGCTGTCGCTGGCGCTGGGCGTGCTGTGGGCCGGCATTATCGGCGTCATCGCCATCGCGCTGGGCATGGCGATTACCTTGGCGGCCGTCGGCATGGCGTCGATGGTGGCGCACCGCCTGATCATCGGCGACGGCCGGTCGCGGGAGATCGGCCGCTTCACCGCCATCGCCGCCTCGCTGATCGTGATCGCGACCGCCGGTACCTTGCTGCTGGGCGCCCTCGAGCGCTTCATCGGCTGAACATCGATGGCCGAGAACTCGGCACCCGGCCGGTCTTCTCGGCCCCTGCTCGGCGTGCTGTTCATGTGCGCGGCCTGCGCGCTGTTCCCGATCATGAACGGGCTGGTGAAGCTCCTGGCCGCGACCTACGATCCGCTGCAGATCGTCTGGTTCCGCATCACCATGCACCTCTTCCTGGTGGCGCTGGTGTTCATGCCGCGCATGGGGCTCGGCCTGTTCCGCACGCGCCGCATCGGTTCGCAGTTCGTGAACTCGGTCATGATGCTGCTGTCGACACTGTTTTTCTTCTCCGCCGTCAAATATGTCGGCGTGGCGGAGGCGATATCGATCAGCTTCGTGGCGCCGCTCGCCGTGGTGTTCCTGGCCTGGCCCATGCTGGGCGAACGCATCACCGCGATGCGGGTCGCCGCGGTGGTGATCGGTTTTTCAGGCGTGCTGGTGGTGATCCGGCCGGGTAGCGCCATCTTCCAATGGGCATCGGTGATGCTGCTGGGCAGCGCGATCTGCTACGCGATCTACCAGATCATCATCCGCCGCCTGGCCGGGGTCGATCATCCCGCGACGTCGATTTTCTACAGCGTGCTGCTGGGCGCCATCCTGCTGTCGGCCTTGGTGCCGTTGGTGTGGAAGACGCCGGTCGATTGGCGCGATTGGCTGCTGCTGTGCTCGCTGGGCGCACTGGGT
>DASZJU010000364.1:0-4671 GCA_035947815.1 Reyranella sp. | reverse complement strand
GAGGGACCTCGTCATCCTTGTCGACGAAGAGGAGGCCCTCGGCTTCGCTTCGCTCCGCTCGGGGTGACGGGGTGATGAAACGCGCCACCTTCCCCATCATGACGTCGCCATGAAACGCGCCACCGACGTCGTGCGCGCCGGCCACTGGCCGGTCGCTGAGCGCAGCGACACCGTCACGCTGCTGTTCGACGACCGCTATCGCCGCCGGCTTCGCATGCTGGGCGATGGCGGGCTCGACTTCCTGCTCGATCTGGTCGAGCCGGTCGTGCTGCACACCGGCGATGGCCTCAAGCTGGAGGAGGGCGGCTTCGTCGAGGTGAAGGCGGCGGAGGAAGACCTGGTCGAGGTGCGCGGCCGCGATGCCGCGTCCCTTGCCCGCCTCGCCTGGCATCTCGGCAATCGCCACCTGCCCGCGCAGATCGACGCCGACCGCATTCTGATCCGCGACGATCACGTCATCGTCGACATGCTGAAGGGCCTGGGCGCGGAGGTGCGCAAGGTGCGGGCGCCGTTCGATCCGGAAGGCGGCGCCTACGGCCAGCACAATCACGATCTCGGCCAGCGCCACGGGCCGCTTCACGAAGGTCGTCATGGCTGATCCGCTCTATCGCCTGCTGGCCTGGCTGTCGCCCGCCTATCCGATCGGCGCCTTCAGTTACAGCCATGGTGTCGAGACAGCCGTCGAGGAAGGTTTCATCAAGGACCGCGCCTCGCTGGTGACGTGGCTGGAAAGCGTGCTGCGGCACGGTACGGGAGCCGTCGACGGCGCGCTGTTCGCCGCCGCCTGGCGCGCCGCCGCCGCCGAGGACTGGCCCGCCTTCGACGCCATCGCCGAGCGCGCGGCCGCCTGGCGCGGCACGATGGAGATGGCGCTGGAATCGCGCCAGCAGGGCGGCTCATTCCTGTCGATCACGCGCACCGCCTGGCCGCATGAGTCGCTGGTGGCGGCGCACGAACGGCTGGGCGGGGAATTGGCGTTGCCGGTGGCCGTGGCGCTCGCCGCCGCCGCGCACGGCATTGCGCTGGAGCAGGCGCTTGCCGGCTACCTGCATGCCTTCACCGCCAACCTGATCTCGGCCGCCCTGCGCACCGTGCCGCTCGGCCAAAGTGACGGCCAGTTGGCGCTGGCCGCCCTGGAAAGAGCGGTGAACGCCGCTGCCCAAGCGGCTATGATCGCGACCTCGCTCGACGAAGTCGGCACGGCGACGCCGTTGCTCGACTGGTGCTCGCTCAGGCACGAGACGCAGTACACAAGGTTGTTCCGCTCATGACCCTGCCCGTCGTGCTCTCGCTCGTGCTGGCGCTGTTGGCCGTTGCCCATGGCTGGTGGGCCGTGGGCGGCATCTGGCCCGCCGCCAGCGAGCCTGACCTGGCGCGCGCGGTGATCGGCGATGGGCGCATTCGCATGCCGCCGCCCTGGCAATGCGCGGCCGTCGCGGCGGCACAGATCGTCGTCGCAGCGTGGCCGTGGGCGATCGTGGCGTGGCCGGACAGCCCGTTCGTCCTGATCGGGTCGATCGTGGTCGGTGCCGTGTTCTTCCTGCGCGGCGCGGCAGGCTATGGTCCGCGTTGGCGGGCACGGTTCAAATCGGAACCGTTCCGCACCCGCGACTTCTACATTTATTCGCCGCTCTGCCTGGCCCTGGGCGTGGCCTTCATCGCGCTGCTGACGCGGGAGATGCATTGATGGATTTGCGCGGTCCCCTACGGGTCGGCGTCGGCGGCCCGGTCGGCTCGGGCAAGACCGCGCTGGTCGAGCGCCTGTGCAAGACGATGCGCGACGACTACGACATCGCCGTCGTCACCAACGACATCTACACCAAGGAGGACGCCGAGTTTTTAACCCGCGCCGGCGCCCTCGAGCCCGACCGCATCGTCGGCGTCGAGACCGGCGGCTGCCCGCACACCGCGATCCGCGAGGATGCCTCGATCAATCTCGCCGCGGTGTCGGACATCGTGCGCAAATGGCCCAAGCTCGAGATCGTGTTCGTCGAATCCGGCGGCGATAACCTGGCCGCCACCTTCTCGCCCGAGCTGGCCGATCTCACGATCTATGTGATCGACGTGGCGGCCGGCGAGAAGATCCCGCGCAAGGGCGGGCCCGGCATCACCCGGTCCGACCTGCTGGTGATCAACAAGATCGACCTGGCGCCGCTCGTCGGCGCCAACCTCGACGTCATGGACCGCGATGCGCGCCGGATGCGCGGCGACCGGCCGTTCCTTTTTTCCAACCTCAAGGAGAACAAGGGCGTCGCCGATATCGCCGCCTTCATCGTGCGCCAGGGTGGTCTGCCGGCCCGCTGACGGCGCGGGAGCAGCTGCCGGTTTTGCGGGCATGAAACTGCCTCTTGTCGAGGCGGTCCGACCGATGCCGGTTTTCGAGATCGGCGATCTCTTTATAGCGGAGCTGCGCCGGACGGCGGCCTCTTCGCTGGCGGCGGCGGGCCTGTTCGAGGCGCTCGCTGGCCTTGCCGACGGTCCCTAAGGCCGTGCGGCCGGGGCGGGCGGCTACATCTTGGGGGTCATGGCGGCAACGGTACCGTTGATCTCGCCTGGGTTGCCGAAGTCTCCATCGGGATCACCGACAAAAAGTTATCCCGGCCATTAGCAGGCATTTGGCACGGCTTTCGCAGTCCTTCGTCCCGACGGGGGGTTTCCGTCGAAAAAAAGGAGAGCGGGATGAAGTTGGGAACAATCATGAGGACGGGCCTCGTCGCCGCCGGCTTGCTGGCCGGGGCGGCAGGCAGTGCGTTTGCGCAAGGCGCGCCGATCAAGGTCGGCATCCTGCATTCGCTGTCCGGCACGATGGCGATCAGCGAGACGACCCTGAAGGACGTCATGCTGATGCTCATCGAGGAGCAGAACAAGAAGGGCGGCGTGCTCGGCCGCAAGCTCGAGGCCGTCGTCGTCGACCCGGCGTCGAACTGGCCGCTGTTCGCCGAGAAGGCGCGCGAGCTTCTGCAGAAGGACAAGGTCGCGGCGGTGTTCGGCTGCTGGACCTCGGTCAGCCGCAAGTCGGTTCTGCCGGTGTTCGAGGAGCTGAACGGCCTGCTGTTCTACCCCGTCCAGTACGAGGGTGAGGAAAGCCAGCGCAACGTGTTCTATACCGGTGCGGCGCCGAACCAGCAGGCGATCCCGGCCGTCGACTATCTGATGGCCAACGAAAAGGTGCAGCGCTGGGTCCTGGCCGGCACCGACTACGTCTATCCGCGCACGACCAACAAGATCCTCGAGGCGTACCTCAAGCTGAAGGGCGTCAAGCAGGAAGACATCATGATCAACTACACGCCGTTCGGTCATTCCGACTGGCAGTCGATCGTGGCGGACATCAAGAAGTTCGGCTCGGCCGGCAAGAAGACCGCCGTCGTGTCGACCATCAACGGCGACGCCAACGTTCCGTTCTACAAGGAGCTCGGCAACCAGGGCATCAAGGCCAAGGACATTCCGGTGGTGGCGTTCTCGGTCGGCGAAGAAGAGCTCGCCGGCATCGACACCAAGCCGCTGGTCGGCCATCTCGCCGCCTGGAACTACTTCCAGTCGGTCAAGAACCCGTCCAACGAGGCCTTCATCAAGACCTGGCAGACCTTCACCAAGAATCCGAAGCGCGTGACCAACGATCCGATGGAAGCGCACGTGATCGGCTTCAACATGTGGATCGAGGCGGTCAAGAAGGCCGGCACGACCGATCCGGATGCGGTGATCGACGCCATCGTCGGCGTCGCCGTGCCGAACCTGACCGGTGGCTACTCGGCGATGATGCCCAACCATCACATCACCAAGCCGGTGTTGATCGGCGAGATCCAGGGCAACGGCCAGTTCGACACGGTGTGGCAGACCTCCGGCCTGCTGGTCGCCAACGAGTGGTCGCCCTACCTGCCGGACTCCAAGGACCTGATTGCCGATTGGCGCAAGCCGATGAACTGCGGCAACTTCAACGTTGTCACGGGCAAGTGCGGCGGCAAGGGCAAGTAGGCCCCACGTCGGCGACGTAACGTCACCAACTCACAGGGGCGGGGCGACTTTCGAGTCGCCCCGTTCTCGTCTCCGGGTTAATCCTCAGCCATGCTTTTCCTGCGTCTGCCGGCGGTGTTGCTGTCGGCGCTGGCCTCGCTGTTGATCGCGGGCTCCGCCTGGGCCGCTGATCTGCCGGCCCTTGTCGGCAGCCTGACGACCGGCAGTTTCGGCGATCGCGAGACCGCGGTGGGCGCGCTGGCGACGTCGGGCGACGCCCGTGCCGCCCCCATTCTGGAGGCGCTGGCCGCGGGTCAGCTCTATGTCCGCCAGTCCGACAATCTTGTGCTGATCGGCAAGCCGGATGGCAACCAGCTGGCGCTCACCGAAGCGATCTCCGGCAAGTCCGCGGGCACCGGGACTGAAGCCGAACTCGGTCGCGTCCGGGTCAACAACCGGCTGCGCGGGATCATCGAGGCAGCCGTCGGTTCGCTCACCTTGATGAGCCCCGATCCCGCCGTGCGGCGGGGGGCGGCCGAAGCCCTCTTCAAGCGCCGCGACGCCTCCTCGCTGGCCGCGCTCGATCAGGCGCTGGCCGGCGAAAAGGATGCGCGCATCAAGCGCTCGATGAGCGAGGCGCGCGCCGCCAGCGTACTCGCCTCCGATGCGCCCGCGGCGCAGAAAATCGAGGCGATCGCGCTGGTGCGCGAGCGCGGCGAC
>DASZJU010000363.1:0-3338 GCA_035947815.1 Reyranella sp. | reverse complement strand
AAGGTGGTGATGACCGGCACGCATCCGGAGTACCACACCGAGCGCACGCTCGACGCGCTGCAGGCCTACACCGAGAGCGGCGGCCGGCTGATGTATCTCGGCGGCAACGGCTTCTATTGGCGCGTGGCGCTGTCGGACGCGGTGCCCGGCGCCATCGAGGTGCGCCGCACCGAGGGCGGCATCCGTACCTGGCCGGCCGAGCCTGGCGAGTACTATCACGCCTTCGACGGCGCCTATGGCGGCCTGTGGCGCCGTTCCGACCGGCCGCCCAATCTCCTGTGCGGCATCGGCTTCTCGAGCCAGGGCACGTTCGTGGGCGATTCCTATCGCCAGACGCCGGCGGCACGCGACAACCATCATGCCTGGGTCTTCGAGGGCGTGAAGGACGAGTTGTTCGGCGGCTACGGCTTCTCGGGCGGCGGCGCGGCGGGCTTCGAGCTCGACCGGCTCGACCACCGCCTGGGTAGCCCGCTCAATGCCGTGGTGCTCGCCTCGTCCGAGGGCCACGACCGCAAGAACTTCGTCGTCGTCCATGAGGAGCGGCTGGGCTTCAACACCACGATCCCCGGCCAGACCTTGGAAGAGCTGATCCGCGCCGACATGACCTACGTCGAGAAGCCCAAGGGCGGCGCGATCTTCTCGGTCGGCTCGATCACCTATTGCGGCAGCCTGCCGCACAACAAGTTCGACAACGACGTCTCGCGGCTCACCTTCAATGTGGTGAACCGCCTGGGCGAGCTGGGGCTGAAGTGGCCGTTCTAGAGACGACCTTTCATGCTCCTCTCCCCCTTGGGGAGAGGAGCATGAAAAAGAATCAGTCAGCTTTTGCTTTTGCCTTTGCCTTTGCCTCGGGCGTCAGCACCTCGAGCAGGCTTTTGCAGCCGGTCTCGATCAGGTCGAGCGCGCGCTCGTAGTCGCGCGCCGTGCCGCCATAGGGATCGGCAACGTCGACAGAGGTGAACATCTGCGGCCGTTCGGTGAGCCCGCGCGGTGCGAGGCGCCGGAGCTCGACGAGATGGCCGCGGTCCATCGCCAGCACATGGTCGAAGCGGGCGATGTCGGCGGCCACGACCGGGCGAGCGCGCAGGCTGGCGATGTCGTAGCCGCGACGCACCGCCGCCTTGATGGCGGGTAGCGACGGTTGCTCGCCGGCATGACCGTCGTAAGTTCCCGCCGAATCGACGGTGAAGGCGGCGGCGAGGCCCGCATGCCGGGCCATGCTGCGGAACACGCCCTCGGCCATGGGCGAACGACAGATGTTGCCGGTGCAGACGAAGAGAACCCCGATGGTCATGGCCTGCCACCCTAGCACGGGGCTAGATTGGCCGACATGCATCAGGACTTCCTGCCCGCCGGAATCGTGGTCCTGACCGGCGCGGGCATCTCCAAGGAGAGCGGCATCGACACGTTCCGCGACAAGGATGGGCTGTGGAATCGGGTCAATCTCGAGGAGGTCGCGACCATCGAAGCCTGGCATCGCGACAAGAAAAAAGTGCTCGATTTCTACAACGACACCCGCAAGATGTTGCGCGCTGCCCACATCGCGCCCAACGCCGCGCACAGGGCGCTGGCGCATCTCGAGCAGAAATACGACGGCGAGGTCACCATCGTGACCCAGAACATCGACCCGCTGCACGAGCAGGCGGGCTCCCGGAACGTGATCCACATGCATGGCCGCGACGGCGAGATCCGTTGCATGCACTGCAACACCGTGTTCGCCTCCGATGTCGACCTCACGCCGCAGTCGGTCTGCGCCAACTGCAAGACGGTGGGCGAACTGCGGCCAAACATCGTATGGTTCGGCGAGATGCCGATGCACATGGACGAGATCAACGCCGCTCTGGAACGCTGCGGCCTGTTCATGGCGATCGGCACGTCGGGTGAAGTTTATCCCGCGGCGGGCTTCGTGTTGCAGGTGCGCCGTCGCGCACACGCTCATGCCGTCGAGCTCAACCTCGAACCAACCGACAGCCAGCCGCTGTTCCAGGAACACATCTATGGCCCCGCCACCCGGATCGTGCCGCCCTATGTCGAGCACGTCCTCAAGCGCGGATGGCCACAGTAAGGAGGAAACCATGCCCGATATGTCGACCGACGTGGCCAAGAGCCCCCACGGCGCCGAGCACATCGCGCCCGATGCGCATGGCCGGAACTTCTATGCCATCGACCGCCAGTTCCAGGACCTGTTGTCGCTCTACCTGGAGCCCGGCCTGCGCGCGGCGATGACTCCGCATTTCGAGCGGCTGGGCGCGCTCGCCGGCAACCGCCTCGACGAGCTTGCCATGGTGGCCGACAAGCACCCGCCGGTGCTGCAGCCACGCGACCGCTTCGGCCGCGATGAGGACTGGATCGACTATCATCCCGCCTACCGCGAGATGGAGAAGATCGCCTTCGAGGAATTCGGCATGCACGCCATGACCCACCGCGCCGGTGTGCTGGGCATGACCGAGCCCGCCCATCCGCTGGTGAAGTACGGCATCACCTATCTCTTCGTGCAGGCCGAGTTCGGCCTGATGTGCCCGGTCTCGGTGTCCGACACCTCCAATTTCATCATCAAGCGCTTCGGCTCGCCGGCGCTGAAGAAGCTGCTGCTCGACCGGCTGCTCAGCCAGGACCCGGCCACCATGCTCAAGGGCACGCAGTTCATGACCGAAAAGGCCGGCGGCTCCGACGTCGGCGCGCTCGAGACCGAGGCCGAGCGCATCGGTGTCGGCGCCGACGGCGTGGAGCGTTGGCAGCTCCACGGCCAGAAATGGTTCTGCAGCCATGCCGATGCCGATGTTGCGGTGCTGTTGGCGCGGCCGCGCGGCGCGGCGCCCGGCACGCGGGGCCTCGGCATGTTCGTCCTGCCGCGGCGGCTGGAGGACGGCAGCCGCAACAGCTACCGGATCGTGCGGCTGAAAGACAAGCTTGGCACGCGCTCCATGGCCTCGGGCGAGATTATCCTGGACGGCGCCACGGCCTATCTCGTGGGTGACGCGACCCAGGGCTTCAAGCAGATGATGGAGCAGGTCAATCTCTCGCGGCTCAGCCACGGCGTGCGCGCGGCCTCGATGATGCGCCGCTGCCTCAACGAGGCGATGGTGGTGGCGCGCAACCGCCGCGCCTTCGGCCATGCCATCGGCGACTACCCGCTGCTGCGCCGCCAGCTCCTGAAAATCATGCTGCCGACCGAGCAGGCGCTGTCGATGTACGCATTCTCGGCCGACACGATGGGCCGGGCGAATGCCGGCGACGAGGAAGCCGCCAAGCTGCTGCGCATCCTCACGCCGGTCTACAAGTTCCGCGCCTGCCGCGACAACATCCCGGTCGCCAGCCACGCGCTCGAGGTGCGCGGC
>DASZJU010000362.1:0-24690 GCA_035947815.1 Reyranella sp. | reverse complement strand
CAACGCGATCAGTAACTGATCCCGCGCAGGCTCAGGGAGGCTGGAAAGCTCCCGCCTATACATCAGCTTCATTCTCTCGATGTTGTCGAGGCGCACCAGGACGACGCGCGTCCTGAGTTCGGCAACCTGATCCTGGTTCGTGATTATGCGCCACAGTGGCAGCCATTTCTCGCAGGCGCGCGCGCGGATCTCCACGTGGGACTGGATGCGAGTCGGACGGTCACCGTCAACATTGCGCGCCACTGCCTCTGCTTGGCCCTGGGCAATCGCGAAGTCCGCGGTCGCAAGGCGGAGCGCATCAAGATCGGGAAAGCGCTCGAAAATGGAGCGCACTGAGCAGCCGGCCTGCTCCGCGAGCTGAACCGCCGTCGGCATCCTCGGATTCCGGCGAAGCAACTCCAGATAGGCCTCGATGATCGCCAGCCGGGTCCGCTCGCTGCGCAGCCGGCGGCCGTCGACCTTTTGCGCGTCAGATGACGCAACGGTTAAAGCAGGTTCTTGGGATGACACTCGAAGTTGCTCCGATCTATAGACTTGTGGATCCGACGCGCCTTGTCATGGATGCAGCGCGCTTAACCAATCGTGTTGCAATCAGCAATTACGCCTAGCGCCTACTTGTTGCCCTTGGGGTCGATTGGCGGTTACGGCTGTATCAATCCGGCGCGGTAACCCAAGCTTCGCGGAGGTCCAGCAGGACAGCGCCGCGGCTGTCATCATCAATCTGGTCATCATGCCATGTTCTTTCTGGCCGAAGCCGCCGATTGTATTTGGTCTTCAACTACGGCGCGGGCGGGACTGAGCCACGATCCGATTGGCGTTCACGTTTGCTGATATCGGCCGCGTGTCGCTCCGCAAAGAGCGCCAGGCGCTCCAGCCTCCGAATACTGGCAATGATCTCGGGTGCCTTGCCGTGGTTGCGTCGCGCGACCACCTCGGGCCGCGCCACGGTCGCGCGCACGCTAAGAGCTCTGACACGAAACTGGCGCGCCCAATTCATGGGCAACCATAGCGCGCCTAAGAAGACTGAGCCACTACCTGCTAAGCCACCCTGTGCAAAGGCACGACTTCGGCCTCGACGCGCGGGGTTGTCGCGAACGTAGCCCAGCGCTGCATGAGTAGCGCCCGCTTCGTCATTAACTCGCCGCGGCGATAGGCGGCCTCGACCTTGTCTCCGATGGCGTGAGCCAGGGCCATTTCGGCAACGTCGCTTGGAAACTCGGTTCGCTCGGCTGCCCAATCTCTGAACGTACTGCGAAAGCCATGCACGGTGGCTGAGCCACCGCCCGCAGCCTCCGACATAGGTCAACGCGATGACAGGAGAACGAGCATGGCCCACGAACGCTTTCGCCGCTTCAACACGATGGGGCGCTGGCCGAACCAGGTGAACCATGCCCGCATCTTGGAGAATGACTTGAAGATCTTGCGCAGGTCGGGCTGATCGATGACATGCACGTCCCGATATTCAACGCCCGTTAAGCCAATCGTTTCGCTGCCACTTCGGGCCGCCCGGCGGCCGCTGGATGCGGTGTCCTGCGAGAGCCGGGACTGGCGGTGCTCGCCTCAGTGTTGGTCACGGAATTGGTCACGAACGGCCGAGAACGGGCCATAACGGAAGGGGACGGGCCGTCATGAACCCGTTCGAAAACGCCAATAAAACCGCCTTGCAAGGCACGCGCCGGGACAGGCCGGCATGGCGCCGGTCGGCTGTCATAAGCGCTATCCTCCCTGTGCAGCCCTGCCGCAGGCGATCATTGTGGTATTCCGCGGGCATGGATATTACGCTTGGCCGCCCGGCTACAAGGCCTAGCCCTACGCCATGTCCGTTGATCACGCTTAGTTTTCGCCGTCCTCGCGTCCAGATTGCGGTCTCCCTTGCCGCCGTCGGTGCCGTACTATTGCTGGCCCTGTGGATAAGGGTCGCCGATGCCCAGCAGCAGCAACAGCAATCGACGCAGGCGTCTCCGCAACAGCCACAGCAATCGCCTGACGTCGTGCTGGTGCCGCATCGCGCCACCTACGACATGAAGCTCGCGGTGGCGCGCCCCAACAGCGGGATCGCCGAGGTGAGCGGCGCGATGGTCCTGGAGACTGTCGACTCGTGCGACGGCTGGGAGGTCAAGCAGCGCATCAAGCTGAAATTCCTGCGCAACGACGGCGAGGAATTCAACACCGATTCGAGCTTCACCAGCTACGAGACCAAGGACGGGTTGGGCCTGCGCTTCAGCGTGCGCAACATCCAGGACGACGAGGTCGAGGAGGAGCTGCGCGGCCAGGCCGACCTCGAGGGTCAAGGCGGCAAGGGCAGGGCTTCCTTCACGCTGCCTGAAGTCCGCAATTTCGAGCTGCCGGCGGGCACTCTGTTTCCGACTACCCATCTCGCCCTCATCATCCGGCACGCGCGCGACGGCGACAAATCGGCATCCTACAGCGTGTTCGACGGCGCCCGGCTGGACGGCGCCTTCCAGGTCAATGCGGTGATCAGCCGCGCGACGCGCGCGACTGGCGCCCCCCCGGTGCGCGGAGATGTCGGCTTGCTACGCAACCAGCCATCGTGGAACGTGCGCTTGGCCTTCTTCGCCGCCGGCGACCAGGGCAGCGCCAATCCCGAATATGAGCTGGCGCTCGATCTGCTGGGCAACGGCATCGCCCGCTCGATGCTGCTGGACTACGGCGACTTCGCCGTGGATGCCCGTCTTGTTCAACTCCAAGCCCTGCCGAGGCCGCGATGCTGAATGCCCGCTTGTTGTCGACTGCAGTCCTGCTTGCCGCCCCGGTCATGCCGGCGGCGGCGCAGGATTTGGCGCCGCATCGCGCCGTCTACTCGGTCACCACCCTGGAGCATGGCAAGCCGGGGGACGGCGTGCCCGGCACCTACGCCTACGAAATCAAGCTTACCTGCGACGGTTATGTCTTGAACCAGCGCCTGCGGCTGGAGATTCCCGGCCCGCGCGGCATGGTGGTGAGCGAGCAGCTGTCGCAGATGACCGAGAGCCGCGACGGTAAGAAGTTGCGCTTCGAGCACCGTTCGACGACCGATGGACGCGAGACCAGTCTGATCAAGGGCGACGCGCTGCTGGGTGACGACGGCAGCGGCCAGGCGCGCTTCGCTGAGCCCGAGGGCCAGACGGTGGCGTTGCCGGCCGGCACGCTGTTTCCAGTGGCCATCGCGCGCGAGACGATCCGCCAGGCCAAGGCGGGCGAGGGCGGCTTCGACGCGCTGTTCTTCTACGGCGAGAAGGTCAAGGCGCCGCAGTCGGTCAACATCGTGATCGGCAAGGTGCCCAAGCGCCTCGCGACGGTGAAGATCCCCGACGGCGCCGAGCAGCTCGCCGACGGCCGCTCGCGGATCTATTATCGCGCCGGCTTTTTCGAAGCCCTTTCCAAGGGGCAGGTCCAGGTGCAGGGCGAACCCGCCTTCGAGATGAGCAGCATCACGCTCGACAACGGCATCGAGCTCTACGGCACACACGAGGAGAGCGACGGCGGCATCGAATACAGCATCACGCGGCTCGAGGCGCTGCCCAAGCCCGAGTGCAAGTAGGGTAATGTCTCTCGTCGGACCGCGGTCCGACTAAACTTAGGGACCGTCAGTCACATGACAGCGAACGGGGCCGAACGCGGCAGCTTGACGCCCGAACAAGCTGTCGATCGCCTGGAACATCTCCATTCCGCTGCCAGCAACGCACTGCGCGAGGCGTTGGCGCGCTATACGGGATCGGGGATCGTTCCGACGGCGCAGGAGCGGAGCCGGTTCCGCTATCCCGAGCTCTGCGTCGACTGGCAACCGTCCGGCGCCGTGCACTTCACCCGTCGCGCCTGGGCGAAGTTCCAGTCGCCCGGCCTTTATTCGACGACCGTGACGCAGCCCGCCTTCTTTCGCCAATACCTTCTCGAGCAGTTGCGCCCGCTGGCCGCCGAATTCGGCGCCCGCATCGAGGTCAAGGCCAGCGCGCAAGAAATCCCTTATCCCTTCGTCACCGAGGAAGGCGACGAATTCGTGCACGGCGATCTCTCGGTGGCCGATCTGGCGCGCCATTTCCCGACACCCATGCTGGCCAATGTCGGTGACGAGGTCGTCGACGGCACGTGGCAGCGCCAGGAGGGCGGGCCGCGGCCGCTCGCTTTGTTCGACGCCGTGCGGATCGATTTCTCGCTGCGCCGGCTCGTCCATTATACCGGCTCCGACTGGCGGACGATCCAGCCCTGGATCCTGTTCACCAACTACCAGCGCTACGTCGATCAGTTCGTTGCCTGGGCGGTGGCCGAGCTGCGCCGGCCGGGCGGCGCCTATTCGCATCTGGCGCTGCCCGGCGGCGCCATCGTGCGGCGCGGCGATGAGCCGGCAGCGGTCGACGCCGCGATCGCCGGTGCGCCGTGGCATCGCTTCCAGATGCCGGCCTACAATCTGATGCGGTCCGACGATCAGGGCGGCATCACGATCGTCAATATCGGCGTCGGCCCCTCCAACGCCAAGAATGCGACCGACCACCTCGCCGTGTTGCGCCCGCACTGCTGGCTGACGATCGGCCATTGCGGCGGGCTGCGCCAGTCGCAGACCATCGGCGACTACGTGCTGGCGCACGGTTACCTGCGGCGCGATCGCATCCTCGACGACCTGATGCCGCCGGAAATTCCGGTGCCCGCTTTGGCCGAGGTGCAGATGGCCCTGCAGGAGGCTGCCGCGCGCGTGACCGGCGAGCGTGGCGATGCGCTGAAGCGGCGGCTGCGGACCGGGACGGTGGTGAGCTACGACGACCGCAACTGGGAACTGCGCTGGTCGCAGGAGCGCCACCGCATCAGCCTGGGGCGCGCCATCGCGGTCGACATGGAAAGCGCTACGCTGGCGACCCAGGGCTACAGGATGCGCGTGCCCTATGGCACGCTGCTGTGCGTTTCCGACAAGCCGTTGCACGGCGAGATCAAGCTGCCGGGCGCCGCCACGCGCTTCTATCAGCGGGCGGTGAGCGAGCACCTGCAGATCGGCCTGGAGACGGTGAATTTGCTGCGCAGCGAACTGGCCTCGCTTCATTCGCGCAAGCTGCGCAGCTTCGACGAGCCGCCGTTCCGCTGACGACGCTGGTCGCTTACTCCGGCCACAACCACGCAGCGCCGCGCACGCCGCTCGAATCGCCGTGCTTCGGCGGCAGCAGCCGAGTCGCGAGGTGGTCGGGCTCGGAGAAGACGTAACGCTTCCACAGCTCGGGCACGCGGCCGTAGAGCTGGCTCATGCGCGAGAGCCCGCCGCCCAGCACGATGGCGTGCGGGTCGAGGATGTTGATGATCCCGGCGAGCGCCCGCGCCAGCCGGTCGCAATAAAGCTCCATATGCTGGGCCGCCTCGCCATCGCCGGCGAGAGCCGCTGCGGCGATGTCGGTGGCGCGGAGCGTGCGGCCGCTGCGCTCTTCGAACTGACGCTGCAGGCGGGGCCCGCTCAGCCAGGTTTCGATGCAGCCCAGGCGGCCGCAGTAGCAGCGCGGGCCGGGCCGCTCGCTGTCGCTCGGCAGGGGCAGCGGATTGTGCCCCCATTCGCCGGCGATCGCCTGCGCGCCGGTGAGTGGTCGGCCGTCGATCACCACACCGCCGCCCACGCCGGTGCCCAGGATGACGCCGAACACGATGCTGCAGCCGGCGGCCGCGCCATCGCTCGCCTCGGACACGGCAAAGCAATTGGCGTCGTTGGCCAGCCGCACCTCGCGGCCCAGCCGGCGCTCGAGGTCGGTCTTCAGCGGCCGGCCATTCAGCCGCGTCGAGTTGGCATTCTTAATCAGGCCGCTGGCCGGCGAGATCGCGCCGGGATGGGCGACACCGATCGTGCAGCGCACGCCCGCCTTGCGCTCGAGCCCGGCAATGAGGTCGACGATCGCCTCGACGTCTTCCTCGTAGGATCCCGCCGGCGTCGGCACGCGCAGGCGCTCGCGCTCGACACCGCCTTTGTCGAGCACCAGGCCCTCGATTTTCGTGCCGCCGAGATCGATGCCGATTCGCACTGTATCAGTTCACAGAAAACGCGCGCGGATGTCGAGCGTGCTCTTGCTGCCGACCGAGTCGAACGCCGCGGTGAGCCACGAGGTTGCCGCCGCGCGCCCGAGATCGAACAGGTGTTTCAGGAATTCCGGCTCGATGTTGAACTTGCTGACCGAGCCCAAGGGCGCCAGCGAGTCCGGATCGGCGATCGAATGGACGAGGATGCGCTTCAGCCGTCCGCCGAACTCGCCGGTGATGGCGCCCTTCTCGATCAGATCCTGGACGAAGGCGATGGCGCGCATCTCCGCCATCAGCGCGCCGCCGAAGGTGATCTCGTTCAGCCGGTCGGCGATCTCGGCATTGGATTGCGGCACCTCGGCGCGGAACGGTGGATCGACCTCGACCAGGACCACATCGCTGCTCTCGCTCTCGTAGATGAACGGCCAGATCGGCGGGTTGCCGCGGAAGCCGCCGTCCCAGTAGGGCACGCCGTCGATCACCACGGCGTCGTGCACGTTGGGCAGGCAGGCCGAGGCGAGCAGGGCGTCGATCGACAGCTCTTCGCGCGTGAAGATGCGCACCTTGCCGGTCTGGACGTTGGTGGCGGCGATGAAAGCCTTGATCTCAGCGCAGCCGCGCACGGCCTTTTCGTCGAAATGCCGGCGCAGCATCTCGCGCAGCGGGTCGAACTTCAGCGGATTGCGCTGCCACGGCGAGAGCGTGCGCTGGATCAGGTCGGCCCACAGCGCGCCCGGCGAATCGTCGAGGTTCCAGTTGCCCTGCAGGCGGTCGAGCGGCGTGCGCTGGATGGGGCTGGTGATCGCCATCGTGCCGAGCTCGTTCCAGAAGGCGGCGAGCGCTGCGCGCGCGCCCGGTCCGCCGCCCTGCGACCAGCCCTGGAGCATGATGGCGGCGTTCATGGCGCCGGCGCTGGTGCCGCTCACCGCCTCGAACACCAATCGGCCGTCCTCGATCAGGGCATCGAGCACGCCCCAGGCGAAGGCGCCGTGCGAGCCGCCGCCCTGCAGGGCGAGATTGACGCGCTTAGTCGAATTCATGCGGCTATCCTCCTCGGCACGTCGGCGCTACGTTCATCGTTGTGTCACAGAAGGACGGCGAGGGCGGCGTCATTATGGCGAAGGGCGGGGCGGAAGCGGCGTGGCGAAAGCGGCAGTCGACCATTCTCTGGATGCTCTCGTTCGGCCAGCTCATCTCGTGGGGTCTGGTCTACTACACCTTTCCGCTGTTCGTCGTGCCGATGACGCAGGAGCTCGGTTGGTCGCGCAGCGCCATGTTTGGCGCGCTGTCGGCCGGCCTGCTGGTTGCCGGGCTGTGCTCGATCCCGGTCGGCGCCTGGATCGATCGCGGACACGGCCGCATGCTGATGACCGGCGGCTCGCTGCTGGCCGCGGCGCTCCTCCTGGTGTGGTCGAAGGTCGCTACGCTGCCGATGTTCTACGCGCTGTGGATCGGGCTCGGCGCCTGCCAGGCCGTCATCCTCTACGAGCCGGCCTTCGCCGTGATCACACGGGTCTACGGGCCGCGCTACCGGCAGGCGATCCTGTTGATGACCTTCCTGGGCGGCCTGGCCAGCACCTTCGGCATTCCGTTCGCCCAGCTCCTGATCGAGCGCATCGGCTGGCGTCCGACGCTGGAAGTGATGGCGGCGATCAATCTCGGCGTCGGCGTGCTGATCCATTGGCTGTTCATCCCGGGTCCGCACGAGAAGCCCGTGCCGATCGCCGAGGTGAAGCTGCCCGCCGAGGGCACCAAGAAGAAAAGCCCGCTCGCCGCGGCCGTGCGGGTGCCGGCCTTCTGGGGCCTGGTCGTGGCCTTTGCCGGCTACGGGCTCGCCTTCTCGGCCATGAGCTTCCACCTGATCCCGCTGCTCGACGATCGCCATGTGCCGATCGGCGTGGTGATGGCGATCATCGCCCTGATCGGTCCCATGCAGGTCGTCGGCCGGGTGCTCCTGATGGTGGGCCAGCGCCATATCACCACGATCCAACTGGGCGCGCTGATCTATTTCGCCTTCCCGATCTCGATGGCGATGCTGGCGGCCGGCATCAGTGACGTCTACGGCCTGATCCTTTTTGCCATCATCTACGGCGTCGCCAACGGCCTCGTTACCATCCTGCGCGGTATGGCGGTGCCGGAGTTCATCGGCCCGGAAGGCTATGGCGTGGTCTCCGGCGCGCTCACCATGCCGACCAACATCATGCGCGCGGCTGGCCCGCTGCTGGCCTCGCTCGCTTGGGCCGCCTTTGGCGGCTACACGCCGGTGTTGTGGGGCCTGGCCGGCATCATGCTGATCGCCGCGATGGGCTTTGCTGCAGCGGCACTGCTGTCAAAACGCCAACCGGGCTGACACAGCCGCAAAATTCGGCTTATTCTCCCGCGCTTTTTAGGAGAAATGTTCCATGCTGCTGAAGGGCCTTCGTCTGGCCGGCTTCGTTGCACTCCTGTGGGTTGTGCCGGCGCTGGCCCAATCGTCGCCTCCTGCTCCCGCCTGGGTTGCCGCGCTGCGCGACGGCGGCTACGTCATCGTCCTGCGCCATGGCGCGACATATACCGATCAGGCCGATACCAATCCGCTCGATCCGAAGGATACGGCTCATCAGCGGCAGCTCAACGACGCGGGCCGTGCCGCGGCCAAGTCGATGGGCGACGCGCTTCGGACGCTGAAAATTCCCGTCGGCAAGGTCCAGACCAGCCAGTTCCAGCGCGCCGTCGAGACCGGCACCCTGCTGGGCTTCGGCGAGGTGTCGTCGACGGCCGACATCGCCGAGGGCGGGCTCGTCGTCACGCCGAACGAGAACAACCGCAGGACCGCTGCCTTGCGCACGCTGGCAGCGACGCCGCCGCCGGCCGGCACGAACATCGTCCTCGTCACCCACAAGCCCAACATCGTTGATGCCTTCGGCAAGGACTGGTTCGACGTCCGCGAAGGCGAGGCCTCGATCTTCCGGCCCGACGGCAAGGGTGGCTTCACCCTTGTCGCGCGTGTGCAAGCCGCGGAGTGGGCGCCCCTGGCGCAACGAGCGCCCTGATGATCGTCGCGGTCTGTTCACGGTGTCCGGAGTGAGACGATCTCGCCTGCTATGGCGCCTGCGGACAAGGTCAGTCTGGCGAAGCTGGCGGGAGCGTTCTTGCCCGGCAGGGTCGCGCTGCCCGGGTTGAGCTGCAGTCGGCCGTCGATCCGCTCGATCGAAGGCGCGTGCGTCGAGGCCCAGAGCAAGGCGTCCAAGGGTCCATCGAACAGCTGCCGCAGCTTTGCGGCCGGCGACCAGACCGGTGGCTCGACCTGCAAGGCGACGCCGGCTTCAACCGGGTCGAAGACGCAGCCGATCCGCAGGCCGTCCGCCTCCAGCACCCTGAGCCTGGCCGCCGTGCGCGGATCATCCTCGTCGTCGCGGCCGCGCACGCCGATCACCGGCGCGAGACGAGCCAAAGTGTCGAGGCCGACTCTCTCGCCCATGTCGCCCAGGGTGACGAACAGGTCGGCCCCTGTGAAGGCGTCGAGCGCCAACGGCGGCCAGTCGACGCCTTTTGCCGGATGGATATGGCAGTCGCTGAGCACGACGATGGCACGGGCATGGATGGCATCGGTCATGGCGCGATCCTAGGCGAGACCTGTTTGTGCCTGCTTCTCCGATCTTGCGATTCTGCGCCACGCCGCCGGCGGAGCGCCGAACGAGCGGCGGAAGCGGGCTGAGAAGCTGCCCAGGCTCTCGAAGCCGACCGCCAGGCAGATCTCGGTGACCGACGCTTCCGTGGCCGCGAGCCGACGGGCGGCACGCGCCAGGCGCAGTTCCGTCACGTAGAGAGCGGGTGTGGTGCGGAACGCAGCAGCGAACAGCCGATGAAAGTGATGTGGCGAGAGGCTGGCGGCGGCGGCGATCTCGGCGAGGCCGAGGCGCCGGTGAGCCTCGGCGTGGATGAAATCGCGGGCGCGGTTCAGGCGCCGGGTGATCTCGGCGCGCGTGGCAGGCCGGCGGCGCCGGTCGGCATGCTCGGTCGGCCAGCCCGCCGCCGTCCGCACCAGGGCCAGAGACAAATCAACGAACGCGTCGTCCCAGGCCAGATCGCAGGGTTCGGACTCGCGAGCCAGCCAGCGCAGCCTGCCAAGTGGCGCGGCAAGGTCCGGTAGCAGCGGCCGCACGTTCGATGCGAAGACGAGCGCGCCGGTGCCAGCATACGGTTCGTCGATCAGGGCCTCGTCGCTTGCCGCGAGCGATCTTGTGGCGGCCTCGGCAAAGCCGCGGGCGAAGAAGGGGCAGAAGGTCTCGACAGGTTCGTGGCGATCGAAGACCAGCGAGTAGATTTCGCCCTGATTGAGCACGAGGCAAAAGCCGGCATCAACCACGTGGCGCCGTTTCCCCGTGCGCCACAGGCCCTGGCCCTGCAGAACGACCTTGAGCGACAGCGGGCCTGCGAAATCCGCCGCCTGCTCGGCTGAACGGCGATTATCGGCGGGATACAGGCCGCCCATCACCGCGTTGAAACTGCCCAACGCGGTGCCGGGCGGATTGAGCCGTGTTAGCGCCAAGTCTATTCGGCCGCCAGCTTGCGCTGCTTGGGCTTGAGGTGTTGCACCTTGGGCAGCACCTCCTTGGCGAGCAGCTCGAGCGAGTGCTGCCAGGCCCTCGGGTTGTCGGCATAGTCGAAGCCGAAGACCAGCAACTGGCCGAAGCCGCCGACCTCGTCGTAGATCTTTTCGATCTTCTCGACGACGGTTTTAGGCGAGCCGATGATCCAGTTGTGCCGGGCGCAATAGTCGGGCGTGACGTCGGAGTCCGCAGTGCCTGGATCGTGCTTCAGGTAATCGAGGAAGCCGAACTGGCCGAGCAGCGGGAGGAAATACTCGCGCATCATGCGGCCCATGTACGAGCCGGCTGACAGGCGCATCGCCTCTTCGTCGGTGTCGGCCACGAAAACCTCGCGCACCATGCGCCACTCGCCACGATCGGGTGTGCGGCCCGACTTGGCGGCGCCGATCTCGACCGATTCCCAGTGGCTGCCGACATAGGCCGGGTTGAGGTTGAGGCTCATCGGGATGAAGCCTCGTTCACCGGCGAGCTTCAGCGTGTCGGAGCCCTTGGAGAGGCCGGCGACGCCGATCGGCGGATGAGGGTTTTGCAGCGGCTTGAGGTGCGGCCGCAGCACGCCGAACATCTCGCCGGGCTTGCTGACGTTCCAGAACTTGCCCTTGTAATCGAACGGCTCGGGCGAGCTCCACAGCTTCAGAATGATGTCGAGCGCCTCGCGGGTCATGTCGCGGTTGACGCCCGACATGCCGTCGACATTGAACATCGCCCAGTCGCTCGGCAGGCCCGAGGCGGCAACGCCGAAATTGAGCCGACCACCGGACATGTGGTCGAGCATGGCGACCCGGTTCGCAAGCTCGGCCGGATGATGGTAGGGCAGCAGGAAGCCTCCGGGCCCGAGCCTGATGTTCTTGGTCTGCATCAGCGCCTGCGCCACCAGAAGGTCGGGCGAGGGGTGCGGCTCCCAGGGCGCGGTGTGGTGCTCGCCGATCCAGGCCTCGGTGAAGCCCAGCTCGTCGAGCCAGCGGATCACCTGCAGGTCCCACTCATGTCCATCCTTGAGCGGCCTCTCGGGCGGATGCGACGGCATTGCGAAATATCCGAACTGCATCGTTTCCTCCTGAGTTGTTCGCGGAAGTCGACTACCATCGGCCGGTCGGCGCAAGAGGCAGCCGCGCATGGCTGCGGACGTGCCGGGGCGCTGCAATCGCTTGAAGGAATTTTTGGCATGGCAAGCTCTCGTCGGGCGGTATTCGTGTGCTGCGACGGTCTCGGCCGCGACTGGGTACGGAGCGACTCGACGCCCGTCCTGCACGACATCGCCGGCGCCAGTCTGTGGTGCGCCGCGCACAATGCCGTGTTCCCCTCGGTTACGCGCGTGTCGGCGGCGTCGGTGTCGACGGGCTGTTTCCCCGCCCGCCACGGCCTGCACGGCAACCGCATGGGGTTGATCGAGGGCGACAGGATCGTCGTCCGCGATGTCGGCAATCCCGATTTCCGCACCCACATGCGCCGCGCGACCGGCGGCACGCTTCTGGTACCGGCGCTGGCCGAACGCGTCGCCGGCGCAGGCGGCTTCATCGCCTTTTCCAATGTGTCTCCCGGAGCGGCCTATTTCCTCGATCCGGAGCATTTCGGCCATGTCTATCATCGGGCCGGGTCGTATGCGCCGGGCGGCGATCGCATCACCGGCGCCGATGCGCTCGAGGTCAGCCACGATGCGGCCGGCGACTGGGCGATGACGCAACGCTTTTGCCGCGAAGTGCTGGGCGATCGCCGGCCGGCCGTGGCGTTCCTGTGGCTCTGCGACCCGGACCACACGTTGCACGGCGTGCCGCTCGGTTCGCCCGCCCATGCCGACGCGCTGCGTGGGGCCGAGCGCTGCGTGGCCGAGGTCCTTCGCACCGTCGCGCGGCTGCGCGCCGAAGGTGAGGAGATCCTGCTGCTTATCGGGTCCGATCATGGCCAGGAGACGATAGGTGACTGCGTCGATCTCGAAGACTGGCTGGCAGCGCACGGTTTGGGAGGCGCGCTGGCGGCCGGCGACGTGGCGATGGCCGGGCAGGGCACCGCGGCATTGCTCTACGCCACGGCGCGCGGGCGTGCCGGACTGCTCGGGGTCCTCGACAAGATGCGACAGGAGCCGTGGGCGGCTGACGTCGTCGTCGGCGAAAGCCTGGCCGACCGCGGCTTCGCCGCGCGCGGTGGCGTCGTCGCCGCGGTCAACATGGCGCGGCAGGATGAAGCGAATCCCTACGGTGTCCGCGGCCGGCGCTGGGTGGCCGTCGAGGCGGGCAAGCCTGCGCCGATCGGCAGCGGCCAACATGGCGGCTGGGGACCTGACGAGACACGGCCATTCCTGATGGCCAACGACGGCGGTCGCACGTTGGGCCCGGCGCGGCGCGCGACCAGCCTGGTCGACATCGCGCCGACCATCGCCGCTTTCCTCGGGCTTCCGGTCGAGGGTTTCGATGGATCGCCCCTGCCGCTCACCTGACGGAAGCATAGGGCAGCCGACGCCGCTGAAGAAGCCGGCCATCTGCCGATCCTCTGTTCGTGAGTGTCGGCAGGCATACGCCACAACATTGCTCAGTTCTGTCAAGAGCCAGGCGTCATCGGCGAGCAGAATAATACTTGCGTACCGGCATAGAGGGCGCGGAGCGTCGAGCGTTCACCATTCGTGGGGCTACGATCGGCCGTGATGACAGCAGGATGCCGTCACGACCGTCGACGCGATTCTCCAGCGCTGACCCTGGCCGCGTGGAGGGCCAGGACCGCCTCGGTTGCGGACTGCGCCCGTTTCTTGATCTCTCCGGGCCCTGGCCGAGGCGTCACGCCCAGCATCAGGCGCAACATCAGGTCGCCCAGCAGAAGCGAGAAGAATTGCCCCGCCATGACGTCCGGTTCACCGCGGCCCAGCACGCCGGCAGCCTGGGCCTTTGCTAAAAGATCGATCAGCGCCGTGCGGTTGGGTTCGCGACCGTTTTCTTCGAGGATCCTGCCCAGCTCGCTTGATCGTCCCGCTTCGGCAGCGGCCAGGCGATTGACCGCGATCACGTGCGGGCTGGTGAGCTCGGCGAGCGCCATCGTGCCGTAGGCTGTCAGCGCATCGGCAAGGTCGTCGCGGTCGCCGATTTCGGCCGTCGCCAGGGGGAGCCGCATGCGTGCCGAGGTCGCTGCGATCAGGGCCTGCAGGATGCCGCTTTTGTTGCCGAACTCGGCATAGAGCTCGCGCTTTGAGACGCGCGCCCGGGTGGCGATCTCGAGCGTGCTGGCGCCGGCGTAGCCGCGTTCCATCAGCACGTCGTAGGCCGCCTCCAGGATGCAGCGCCGGCGCGGTTCGAGGTTGGCGAGGGGGGACGGGTCGGGGTCTGGATCGGCGATCTTCGGCAAGTCGTTCCTCTTGACTCGGTACCAGACGGTACCATAGGGTAGCGGCGTTGGTACCACATGGTACCAAAACCGCAAGGAGGCAGCCATGGGCATGGTGAGTTCGAAAAGCAAGCTGGCCACGGAGCACCGCACGGCGACGGAGGCGGGCTTCCATCGCTGCTGGTATCCGGTCGCGCTGGCCCGCGACCTGTCGCCGGGTTCGGTGATCGGCCGGGATTTCTTGGGCACACGGGTGGTGGCGTACCGCGACGCAGCGGGCAAGCCGGTGGTTCAGAGCGCCTGGTGTCCTCACCTCGGCGCCGACCTGTCGATCGGCCAGATCGTCGACGGCCGCCTGCGCTGCCCCTATCACCATTGGTCGTTCGATGCGCAAGGCGCCTGCGCCAATATCCCGACCGGCGACAAGATTCCGCCGAGCGCCCGCATCTTCACCTATCCGACGGAAGAAGCGTGGGGACTGGTCTGGGCGTTCAACGGCGAACGCGCCGATTTCGGCGTGCCGCGCCTTCCGGGCGCCGACGAATCGACGATCGTCCACCAAGCCCACGAACGTGGCCGCCGGCCGTGGGACACCTGGGTCGCGGTGTCCAACGGCGTCGATTTCCAGCATCTGCGCACCCTGCACGGCTTGCCGGCGGCGTCGATGCCCGAGCAGCTCGAGGTCGAGGCGGGCGCCATCGAGTTCCGGGTCGAAAGCCCTTACCACCTTCAGCACGGCCGCATCAGCGGCACCAACACGTTCGCCCAGCATCTCAGGATCGGCGGCGATGACATGTTCATGCTGTTCAGTGGTGCGCCGATCGAGCCTGGCAGTTCGTCCGGCTATGTCGTGATCGGCGTGCCGCAGGGATCGGCCGAGAAGCTGCCCGCCGTGGCGGCCATGGTCGAGCGGCTGAACGGGGAGGACACGCCGGTGCTGAGCACCATGCGCTTCCGCCGCGGCCTGCTGACCGCGTCGGACCGTCACCTCGCGACGTATTTCAGGTACGTCGACGCCTTCCCGTGCTTCGCGCCAACGAGCAGTGAATTGGCCGATCGCTAGAGCATATTTCGATTGGATGGGCACACATCTTTGCTGGGGGCGCACCACTCCAGTGGCGCGTCTTCTCATGCTCATGCGGACCGCGGGCGTCCCGCCCGCCTCATGATCATGAGCGGGCGGGACGCCCGCGGTCCGAAAGACCATGACGCGCCACTGGAGTGGCTCGCCCCCAGCGATGATTAGACGATTTCGTCGGTCCACACCTTAAAGCTGACCAGCGTGTTGGGACCGAACGTGTGGGCGATCGGCACGTCGGACGCATCGCGGCCCTGGCCGATCAGGATGCGCCCGATGCGCGGCGCGTTGTTGCGCGGATCGAAGGTGTACCAGCGTCCGCCGAGATAGGCTTCGAACCAGCCGGCGAAATCCATCGGGCTGTCGACCGGTGGAATGCCGATGTCGCCCAAGTATCCGGTGCAGTACCGCGCCGGGATATTCATGCAGCGGCAGAAGGTGATCGCAAGGTGGGCGTAGTCACGGCATACGCCGTTGGCTTCGTCGAAAGCCTCGCGGGCCGTCTTGGTCGGCCGTGCATATTGGTAGCCGAACGCGATGCGATAATGGACGTAGTCGCAGATCGCCCGGACGCGCGCCCAGCCCGGCGGCGTCTGGCCAAAGAGCTGCCAAGCGATATCCGACAGGCGATCAGTCTCGCAATAGCGGCTGCCCAGGAGATAGACGATCGTCTCTGCCGGCAGATCCTCGACCGCGTGCTGGGGCGCCGACGGGGCGACGACATCCGGCAGGCCGGAATCGCGCACGATGCCGTCGCCCGACAGGCGCATGCGACCGGCCGGCGCGACCAGGCGGCTGCACCAATTGCCGTAGCTGTCGCGATAGGGCGAGATCGTCACGGCAGGGTCGGTGGTGAGGTAATCGGGCACGATGACATCCGACGCCCGCGTGAGATGGGTGCCGAGAACCAGAATCATGGGTGTGGGCTGCGGGAAATCGTAGATCAGCTCGTAGCCGACGCGAATCTTCATCCCAGCTTCCCGTGCTTGGCCGCCCTTCTAGTGACCGGGCGGGACCGAGGTGACGCTCACACGCACTTCCATGCCGAGCGGATCCGCGGCCGATCCGATGAAGGTACCGTGCAGCGGAAGCGCCTGGTCCGGATCTCGGACGACCGCGACGGTGACCAGCCTGGCCTTGCCGACGCTGCCGCTGGTCGGATCGAAATCGATCCAGCCGGCCCCCGGCAGATAGACCTGCGCCCACGCATGGGTGGCGCCATGAGCCGGCTTAACGGCGCCGGCGCTCGCAGGTTCCTCATCCGGCGCGAACGGCACGGCGAGGTAGCCCGAGGCAAAGCGCGCGGCGAGTCCCAGCGAGCGCGCCGCCTCGATCATCAGCAGGGCAAAGTCGCGGCAGCTGCCGTGGCCGAGCCGTAGCGTCTCGACCGGTTGCTGGATTCCCTTTGCTTCTCGCCGCCGATAGAGAAAGCCCTGATGGATGCCCTGGGAGAGACGGACGAGGAGTTCCAGCGTGCCGATCGACCCGCTGGCGTGCAGGAACTGGCGGGCCCAGCGCTCGACTTCGTTGTCCGGATCGGGATGGTGGCGCTGGATGCAGTGGGCGAGGTCCGGCATCTCAAGGGCGCTGTAGTCGACGGGAAAGTCCCCGGCGACTTCCGCGAGATCGAGATCGGCAGCGTCGGTGGGCGAATGCTCGAGGCTGACAACGCTTTCGAAGCTGAGCTCAGAAGAGCTGCCATCAAAGCGCGCGATCGCCACGTGGTTGCCGAAGGCGTCTTCGGTGAAGCGCAGGCTGCTCGGCTCGGGATTGATTGCGAGACTTGCCTCGATGACTTTCTGATCGCGCGAGTCGCGCGGACGCAGCATCATGCGGTGCTCGCCGAAGGCAACCGGCTTCCGGTATCGATAGGTCGTGACGTGCCGGATGGTCAGTGACGGCATGACATCTCCCTGGCGAGCATCAAGCACGATCTGCGCCAGATTGGTGTCCTGAATGAAACAGGGCGACCTTTCGGCCACCCTGTCTTGCCGTTCCGGTTGTTCGCGCTCAGCCGAGCTGGATCCAGGTCGTCTTGACCTGGGTGAACTTGTCGAAGGCGTGCAGCGACTTGTCGCGGCCGATGCCGGACTGCTTGTAGCCGCCGAACGGCGTGGTGATGTCGCCGCCGTCGTAGGTGTTGACCCACACCGAACCGGCGCGCAGGCCCTTGGCGAACTTGAAGGCCTTGTTGATGTCCGAGGTGAAGATCGCCGAGGCGAGGCCATAGATCGTGTCGTTGGCGACGGCGAGCGCCTGCTCGGCGTCCTTGACCGGGATGACCGAGAGCACCGGGCCGAAGATCTCCTCCTGGGCGATCTTCATCTTGTTGTCGACGCCGTCGAACACGGTGGGCTCGATGAAGCTGCCGGCATTGTCGACATGGACCTGCTTGCCGCCCATCCTGAGCGTGGCGCCTTCCTTCTGGCCGGACTCGATATAGCCCATGACGCGCTTGGTCTGGGTTTCATCGACCATGGCGCCCATCTGGGTCTTGGGATCGAGCGGGTCGCCCGGCATCATCTTCTGGCCGATCGCCATGACCTTCTCGAGGAACGAATCCTTGATCTTGTCCTCGACGATCAGGCGGCTGCCCGCGGTGCAGACCTCGCCCTGGTTGAACCAGATGCCGAAGGCGGTGCGGCGGGCGGCGATGTCGAGGTTGGGCGCGTCGGCCAGCACGATGTTGGGCGACTTGCCGCCGCACTCGAGCCAGACCTGCTTCATGTTGGATTCGCCGGAGTAGCGCAGGAAGTATTTGCCGACCTCGGTCGAGCCGGTGAAGGCGATGACGTCGACGTCCATGTGGCGGCCGAGCGCCTGACCTGCGGTCTCGCCAAAGCCCGGCAGCACATTGAACACGCCTTCGGGAATGCCGGCCTCGGCGGCGAGCTCGGCCAGCCGGATGGCGGTGAGCGGCGACTGCTCGGCGGGCTTCAGGATCACCGAGTTGCCGGCGGCCAGCGCCGGCGAGATCTTCCAGCACGCCATCAGCAGCGGGAAGTTCCACGGCACGACGGCGGCGACCACCCCCGAGGGCTCGCGGGTGATCATGGCCACGACATTGCCCGGCGTCGGGGCGACCTCGTCGTAGATCTTGTCGATGGCTTCGGCGAACCACTGCACCGTGTTGGCCGAGCCCGGAACGTCGACCGTAGTCGAGAAGGCGATGGGCTTGCCCATGTCGAGCGTCTCGAGCAGCGCCAGCTCCTCGCGGTTCTTCATCATCAGCTCGGCGAGCTTCAGCATGATGCGCTTGCGTTGCGCCGGCGGCATGTTGGCCCAGGTGCCCTTGTCGAAAGCGGCGCGTGCCGCCTTGACCGCAGCATCGACGTCGGCCTGCTCGCAGGCCGCGACCTTGGTCAGGACCTGGCCGGTCGCCGGATTGATGCAGTCGAAGGTCTTGCCGGTGAGGGAGGCCGCGAATTTGCCGCCGATGAAGGCCTGGTTGCGGTAGCTGAGGCCGCCGATGCGGCTCTTCCAATCGTCGCGCGAAAGCTGGGCGCTCATGTGATTCCCTCCCGTTGCTGGATGCGGCGGAGCCTAGCGCGGATTGCGATCCGAAGGGAATCGCTTCGACACGGAAGCCCATGACCCCTCCGGCCTTCGGCCACCTCCCCACGTAAGACGTGGGGAGACGAAGTCTCTTTTTCTCCCTGCGCGTAGCGCGGGGAGGTGCCCCGCAGGGGCGGAGGGGTCATGGCCACAAAAAAGCCGCCCGGAAGGGCGGCTTGATCTGCAGGCGGCTCGGGGCCGACTTATTTGATCTTCGATTCCTTGAAGACGACGTGCTTGCGCGCCACCGGATCGTACTTCTTGAGCTCGAGCTTCTCGGTCTTGGTGCGCGGGTTCTTCTTGGTGACATAAAAGAAGCCGGTATCGGCGCTGGAGATCATCTTGATCAGGATCGAGGTCGGCTTGGCCATGGTCTTTTGTCCCTATGCCCTAAAAGGGCGAATTCCCGGAAGGCCGGCAAAGTAGTCGCCGGCTGGACGGTGTCAAGCGCCTGAAAAGGCTATTGGATGGCGGCCTGCTGGGTCGCGGCCTGCACGGCATGGGCATAAAGGCCGGGGTCGTGCAGCAGGTGGGTGGCAACCTCGACGTCAAGCTCGGGGCTGTTCTCGCCGGGCGGGCAGATCTTGCGCAGGTCGGTCACTTCCTGATGGGTCGGGTTACGCAGCGCATGCCAGCGCATCAGCGTGCCCTGGCTGGAATCGAGCGAATTCGGCCCGAGCTGGTCGGCGTCGACCACCTTGGAGGTGCAGATGTTGGGCAGCACGCCCAATTCGTTCCAGGTGTAGCCGGATGGCGCCTGCAGGCGCGACCAGGTCAGGATCAGCTCGCCTTCGTTGGACAGTCGCACGACGGTTTGCACCGTGCCCTTGCCGTAGCTCGTGGTGCCGACGATCAAAGCGCGGCCGCGATCCTGAAGCGCCGCCGCCACGATCTCGGCGGCCGACGCCGAGCCGCCGTTCATCAGCACGACGATCGGCATGTCGGCGGCCTTGTGGCCGCTGGTCTTGTAGATACGGCGGCTGTCGGGATGGCGGCCCTGGGTCGAGAAGATGGTGCCGTCGTTGATGAACAGCTCCGAGACCGTCTGCGCCTGATCGAGCAGGCCGCCGCGGTTGGAGCGCATGTCGATGATGACGCCGGCCATGTTCTTGCCGATGTCGGCGCGCGCCTTGTCCATGGCAGCGTGCAGATTGTCGGTCGTGGCGCTGTTGAAGCCCGTGAGATGGATCAGAGCCACGTCGCCGCGCCGCTCGTAGGTGACGGTGGTCGGTATGATACGGCCGCGCTTCATGGTGAGCGCCAGCTCGGAACCCTGCGTCGGGCGCAGCACGGTGAGCGTGACCGGCGCGCCGATCGAGCCGCGCAGGCGCGACACGACATCGCCCAGCGTGCGCTCGGTCATCGATTCGCCGTCGATCGCCAGGATCTGGTCGCCGGCCTGCACGCCGGCCTTGGCCGAAGGCGAGCCGTCCTGCACGGCGCGGATCAGGATCTTCTTGTCGTCGGTACGCTCGACGGTGATGCCAATGCCGCCGCCGCCGTCGCGCTGAAAGCGGTTGTCGCGCGCCTCCTCGGGATCGGCGTAGCGGGTGTTGCGGTCGAGCTGCTTGGTGGTGGCCGTCAAGGCGTCGCGGATCAGGACCTGGTGGTCGGTCTGCTGCAGGACCGGCGAGGCGTCCATCGAGCCCGCCATCAGCTCGGCCAGCAAGCCACCCCAGGCCCGGCCATCGGCCGAATCGGCCGGCGCGGGGCGGGTCAGCACGTCCTGGCCGTCACGCTTGACGGTGAAGGCGGTGTCCGAAGTCACCAGCGCCAGCGCCGGATCGGCGCTGGCGAAGCCCCGGTAGGTCTCGGCCGAAATGGCACGGAAGTTGGGCTCGTAGAGGTGGCGATCGCCGATCGCCCGATAGGCCTGCAGAACGACACGCTCGATATTGACGTCGCCGGCAACGGCAGCCTTGCCGCTTTCCGCCTGGGGCGTGTCGGTGGAGGTCGCGCAGGAGACGACCAGAGAGGCGGCGACCAGGGCGGCTGCCGCACGCGGCAGCGCCAAGCGAAAAAAAGGTACCAGCGGCACTTCCCCACTCAGCAAGCGATAAGCATAGCACAGGCCCGTGACGGACGGCCACATTTCAGGCTGAAGAGTCGAAGCCCCCAGTCGAAGGCTTGGGAGCGGGCATTCGGTGCGCCCACAGGAGCGCGATCACAGTGCCTTTTATGTGAGGCAGCAGGTAAAGAGCAAGCACTACCGACAATGGCAGCCACAGCAGGGCGTGAAACCACAGCGGCGGATGGTCGCCGTAGCGCTCCATCACGAGGACCAGCGGCACCACGATGTGGCCCACCAAAAGGATGGTGAAATAGGCCGGTGCGTCGTCGGCGCGATAGGGTTCGAGCGCCAGTTCGCAGGCCGGACAGGCGCTGCGCATCTTCAGGAAGCTGCCGAACAAGCTGCCGGCGCCACACCGCGGACATTTGCCGTGCCAGCCGCGCAGCAGGGTGGTCAGGAACTCGATCCGGGGGGGCTGCATGCTCACACCCACAAGATGGGCGCTCGGCTCAGCTTCGTCGTCGCGACCCTTTGTCCCGAGACGGTCCACGATGCGCGACCGGACGCCGCGGCGGCCCACCGCGATCGCTGCGCAGGCGCTGCTGGCCGCGCGGCAGGGGGTGGCGCTCGACACGTTCGATGACGTCGACGATCTCGAACAACAGGCCACCGGTGGCGGTGTCGGCCTCAACCAGCTTCAGCCGCAGCCGGTCGCCCAGCCCGTAGGTTTCGCCGGTGCGCTCGCCGATCAGGATCTGGCGGCCCTCGTCGTGGCGGAAGAATTCCTGGCCGAGCGAGCGGATCGGGATCAGCCCGTCGGCGCCGGTGCCATCGAGCGCGGCGAACAGGCCGAAGCGGGTGACGCTGGTGACCCTGCCGGGGAAGGTGGCGCCGACATGGGCCGCCATATAGGCCGCGACATAACGATCCATGGCGCCGCGTTCGGCGGCGACGGCGCGCCGCTCGCACATCGACAGGTGCTCGCCGAACTCGGTGAAGCGGCCCTTGTCGGCTTCGGCCAGGCCGCCCTCGCCCAGCCCGTAGGTGGCGATCAGGGCGCGATGGACCACCAGGTCGGGAAAGCGGCGGATCGGCGAGGTGAAGTGGGCATAGCGCGCCAGCGCCAAACCGAAATGCCCGAGATTGTCGGGGCTGTAGACCGCCTGGCTCTGGCTGCGCAGCACGGTCTGGCTGACCAGCTGGGAGACCGGCTTGCCGGCGACCTGGTGCAGCACGCGGTTGAGATCGGCCGGCCGCAGCCGCTGGCCGATCGGCACGGCGATGCCCAGGGTGCCTAAAAACTCGCGCAGCGCTTCGAGCTTGGCGGCGTCGGGCTGGTCGTGGACGCGGTACAGGCAGGGTGCGTGGCGCTGTTCCAGCGCCTGCGCCGCCGCCACGTTGGCCAGCACCATGAACTCCTCGATCAGCTTGTGGCTGTCGAGCCGTTCGCGCACGCCGATCTCGGCGATGCGTCCATCGGTGCCGAGCGAGACCTGGCGCTCCGGCAGGTCGAGGTCGAGCGCGCCGCGCTTCTCGCGCGCCGCCAGCAGAACCTTGTAGGCGCCATAGAGCGGGCGGATCACGTTCTCCATCAGCGGCGCGATCTCGGCGTCGGGCGTGCCGTCGATGGCGCGCTGCACGCGCGTGTAGGTGAGCCGTGCGGCCGAGCGCATCATGGCGCGGTGGAAGCGGTGGTGCTTCAGATGACCTTCGGCGTCGATCGACATCTCGGCGACGAGCACGGGGCGATCCTCGCGCGGCACCAGCGAGCACCAGTGGTTGGAAAGCGCCTCGGGCAGCATGGGCACGACGCGGTCGGGGAAATAGACCGAGGTGCCGCGACGGTAGGCGGCGCGGTCGAGCGGCTTGTCGTGGCGCACGTACCAGGCGACGTCGGCGATGGCGACCAGCAGGCGCCAGCCGCCGGGATGGCCCGGATCGGGCTCGGCGAACACCGCGTCGTCGAAGTCGCGCGCGTCCTCGCCGTCGATGGTGACCAAAGGCGTGTCGCGCAGGTCGAGCCGATGGCCCATCGGCGCCGCCTTGGCGCGTTCGGCCTCGTCGAGCGCGGCCTGGGGGAACTCGACCGGGATGTCGTTGGCGGCGATGGCGATCAGGCTCACGGTGCGCGGGTCGCTCATCGGTCCGATACGCTCGAGCACCTGGGCCCGGCGCGACAGCGCGCCGCCGGTCGCCTCGATCCAGACGATGTCGCCCGGCACCGCACCGTTCTTGTCGGCCGGCCTGATCTCGAAGCTCTGCCGGAGCTTGCGGTCGGTCGGGGTCACCAGGCCCATGCCGTGGCCGCCGTCGGGCTCCTCGTAGAGGCCGAGGATCTTCTTGGGGCCGCTGCCCAGCCGGCGGATGATGCGGGCTTCGTAGGCGTTGCCGCGGCGCTTGAGATTGGCCAGCACGCGATCGCCGACGGCGGGGGCGGGGCCGCTGCGCGACGCTTGCGGGGCGATCTCGATGCGCGGCGGCGGGCCGTCCTTCTCCTCGTCGTGCCGGCGCGGCACGGCGATCAGGTGGCCGTCGCCATCGACCCGTACGATCTCCAGCACGGCCACGTCGGAGAGCGCGGCGGGATCGCGGAAGGTCTTGGCGCGATCGGCGGCGATCTCGCCCGAGTCGCGCAGGTCGCGCAGCAGTTGCTTGAGTTCGATGCGCTGGTCGCCCTTGAGGCTCCAGGCGCGGGCGATCTCGCGCTTGCCGACCGGCGTGGCGCTGTCGCGGATGAAAGCCAGCAGTTCGTCGCGGGTCGGGACTGTGCCCTTAGCCATTGGTTCCAGTGCGGGGAGGCGGCTCGGTCTTGGCTTTGGCGACCTTGCGCTTGGGCGCGGGTTTCTTCTTGTCAGTTTTAGGTTTCTTTTCTTTGTCGTTATTTGTGTCGTTGGCAGGCGCGGCAACGGCCACACCGTTGGTTTTCGCCTTGGTTGCCTTCTTGGCGCGCGCCGGCTTCTTGCCAGGGCCCTTGGCCGCGCGCTCGGCCAGCAGCGCCACCGCCTGATCGAGCGTCAGCTCGTCCGGCTTGAGGTCGCGCGGCACGGTGGCGTTGATCCCGCCATGCTTCACGTAGTGGCCGTAGCGGCCGTCGTAGAGTTCGATCGGCGCCTCGTCGGCGGGATGGTTGCCGACGGTCCGCAGCGGCTTGGCCGCGCGGCCGCGGCCCACGCTCTTGGCCTCGGCGAGCAGCGCCACGGCGCGGTTCATGCCGATGTCGAGCACGCTCTCGTCGGCCGGGATCGACTTGTACTTGGCGCCGTGCTTGACGTACGGCCCGAAACGGCCGACGCCGGCCAGGATCTGCTCGCCATCCTCGGGATGCGGCCCCAGCTCGCGCGGCAGCGAGAGCAGCGCCAGCGCCTTCTCCAAAGTGACTTCGTCGGGCGTCATGCCCTTCAGCAGCGACTGCCGCTTGGGCTTCTCCTTGCCCTCGAGCTCGCCGAGCTGGACATAGAGTCCGTAGGGGCCGTTACGCAGGGTGACCGGCTTGCCGCTCACCGGATCGATGCCCAGGATCTTGGGCCCGTCGAGATTGGCGCCGGAGGCTGCATCGGCGTCGGCATCGACGATGCCCAGCTTGCGGGTGAAGCGGCACTCCGGATAGTTCGAGCAGCCGATGAAGGCGCCGAACTTGCCGAGCTTGAGCCCCAGCCTGCCGTTGGCGCAGGACGGGCAGTCGCGCGGGCTCTTGCCGCCATTATCGTTGGCCGGGAAGAAATGCGGGCCGAGCTCCTCGTCGAGCTTGTCCAAGACTTCCTTGACCCGGAGGTCCTTGGTCTCGCCGACGGCGGCGGAGAAGGCCTTCCAGAACTCGCGCAGCACCTGGCGCCAGTCGATCTTGCCGTCGGAGATGTCGTCGAGCTCTTCCTCGAGATGGGCGGTGAAGTTGTATTCGACGTAGCGCGGGAAGTAGGTCTGCAGGAAGGCGGTGACGATGCGGCCGCGATCCTCCGGCACGAAGCGCTTGCGGTCGAGCTTCACGTAGTTGCGGCGCTGCAGCACCTCGATGATGCTGGCGTAGGTCGAGGGCCGGCCGATGCCGAGCTCCTCCAGCTTCTTCACCAGGCTGGCCTCGGAATAGCGCGGCGGCGGCTCGGTGAAATGCTGTTCCGGCAGGACGTCGCGGCGGTCCAGCGCTTCGTTGGGCGCGACGTCGGGCA
>DASZJU010000361.1:0-6811 GCA_035947815.1 Reyranella sp. | reverse complement strand
TCGCCGACCAGTCCCTTGCGGAAGGCCATGACGATGACGACGAAGATGGCGCCCTGGATCACCAGCACGAACTCGCCGGCGCCCGCCAGGTAATTCTGCATGGTGACGATGATGAAGGCGCCGACCACCGGCCCGGTGATGGTGCCAAGCCCGCCGACCAGCGCCATCAGCACGACCTCGCCCGAGGTGGCGGCGCTCACGTCGGTCAGGGTGGCGAACTGCAGCACCATGGCCTTGGTGGCGCCGGCCAGCCCGGCCAAGGCGGCGGAGAGCACGAAGGCCAAAAGCTTGTAGCGGTCGGCCTCGTAGCCCAGCGAGACGGCGCGCTGCTCGTTGTCGCGGATCGCCTTCAGCACCTGGCCGAACGGCGAATGGATGAAGCGGTAGATGGCGCCGAAGCCGAACAGGAAGATCGCCAGCACGACGTAATAGAGCACGCGGTCGTTCTCGATCGGGATCAACCCGCCGAGCAGCGGCTTGCGGACGATGCCCTGCAGCCCGTCCTCGCCGCCGGTGAACGGCGCCTGCACACAGAAGAAGTAGACCATCTGGGCGAAGGCGAGCGTGATCATGGCGAAGTAGATGCCCTGGCGGCGGATCGCCAGCGCGCCGGTCACCAGGCCCAACACCGCCGCGCCCAAAACGCCGGCCAGCAGGCCGAGCTCGGGGGCGAGGTCGAGGGTCTTCACGACATAGCCGAAGAAATAGCCCGCCATGCCGAAGAACATGGCGTGGCCGAAGCTCATCAGGCCGGCATAGCCCAGCAGCAGGTTGAAGGCGCAGGCGAACAGCGCGAAGCAGAGCGCCGTCATCAGGAACACCGGATAGACGACCCACGGCGCCACCAGCGCCAGGACGGCCACGAAGGCCGCGATGATCCTCTGGCCGTTGCCGTTCATTTGGCCTGCCCGAACAGTCCGGCGGGCTTGACCAGCAGCACCAGCGCCATGACGACGAAGATTACGGTGTTGGAGGCCGGCGGGTAGTACACCTTGGTCAGGCCCTCGATCAGGCCGAGCCCGAAGCCGGTGACGATCGAGCCCATGATCGAGCCCATGCCGCCGATCACCACGACGGCGAACACGACCAGCACCAGGTTGGTGCCCATCAGCGCCGAGACCTGCTGGATGGGAGCCGCCAGCACGCCGGCCAGCGCCGCCAACGCCACGCCCAGCCCGTAGGTGAGCGTGATCAGGCGCGGCACGTTGATGCCGAAGGCGCGCACCAGGGTCGGATTCTCGGTCGCCGCCCGCAGGTAGGCGCCGAGCCGGGTGCGTTCGATGCCGTACCAGGTGGCGAGGCAGACAACGAGGGCCGCCACCACGACGAAAAGGCGGTAGTTGGGCATCACCATGAAGCCGAGGTCGGTGGCGCCGGTGATGGGCGCGGGGTAAGGCGCGCCGGAGGAGCCCCACTTCCACTGGAACAGCCCCTCGATGATCAACGCCATGCCGAAGGTCAGCAGGAAGCCGTAGAGGTGATCGAGATGGTAGATGCGCTTCAGCAGCAGCCGCTCGATGATGACCCCGAACAGGCCGACGATCAGCGGCGCCAGCACCAGCGAGGCCCAGAACGGCACGTCGAGCAGGCCGAGCAGCAGCCAGGCGGCGAAGGCGCCCATCATGAACTGCGCGCCGTGCGTGAAGTTGATGACGTTCAGCATGCCGAAGATGACGGCGAGGCCAAGACTCAGCATGGCGTAGAAGGCGCCGTTCACGAGCCCCAGTGCGACCTGTGCCATCCTCACACCCCCAGATAGGCTTGCAGCTTGCCGATATTCTGCTCGACGTCGGCCGAGGCGATCATGTCGACGACGCGGCCGTCCTCCATCACGTAGTGGCGGTCGGCCACGGTGGCGGCGAAGTGGAAGTTCTGCTCGACGAGCAGGATGGTGAAACCGCGGCCCTTGAGCTGGCGGATGATCTCGCCGATGCGCTGCACGATCACCGGCGCCAGCCCCTCGGTCGGCTCGTCGAGCAACAGCAGGGTGGCGCCGGTGCGCAGGATGCGGCCGATCGCCAGCATCTGCTGCTCGCCGCCCGACAGCTTGGTGCCCTGGCTGCGCCGCCGCTCCTGCAGGTTGGGAAAGAGCTTGTAGATCTCGGCCAGGCTCATGCCGCCCGGCTTGACCACCGGCGGCAGCAGCAGGTTCTCCTCGACAGTGAGGCTCGAGAAGATGCCGCGCTCCTCCGGGCAGTAGGCGAGGCCCAGCCGCGCGATCTCGTCGGACGGATGGCCCACCGTCTGTTGGCCTTCGAAAGTCACCGAACCCGAGCGCTTCTCGACGATGCCCATGACCGATTTCAGGGTCGTGGTCTTGCCGGCGCCGTTGCGGCCCAGAAGCGTCACCAGCTCGCCGCGCCCGATCTCGAAACCCACGCCGTGCAGGATATGCGATTCGCCGTACCAGGCCTGCAGGTCGCCTACCTTGAGCAAAGCCTCAGGCATGACCGGTCCCGACATAGGCTTCGACCACGGCGGGATCCGTCGACACGCTGGCATAGGGGCCTTCGGCCAAAACCTCGCCGCGCGCCAGCACGGTGATCGTGTCGGAGAGGTCGGCGACCACCGACATGTTGTGCTCGACCATGAGCACGGTGCGGTCCTTGGCGACGGCGCGGATCAGGGCGGCGATGCGCTTGATATCCTCCTGGCCCAGCCCGGCCATCGGCTCGTCCAAAAGCATCATCTCGGGATCGAGCGCCAGGGTGGTGGCGATCTCGAGCGCGCGCTTGCGGCCATAGGGCAGCTCGACGGCCGGCAGCTCGGCGAAGGCGCTGAGGCCGACAGCACTCACGAGCTGCAGGGCGCGTGCGTCAAGTGCGCCCAGCACCCGTTCGGAGCGCCAGAACTGGAAGGAATTGCGCAGCTTGCGCTGCAGGGCGACACGGACATTCTCGCGCACCGAAAGATGCGGGAAGACCGCGGAGATCTGGAACGAGCGGGCGAGCCCCATGCGCGCAATGGCCGCTGGCGAACTGCCGGTGATATTGCGGCCGTTGAAGCGGATCTGGCCGCGCGTCGGCGTCAGGAAATGGGTGAGCAAATTGAAACAGGTCGTCTTGCCCGCGCCATTGGGCCCGATCAGGGCATGAATGGTGTGGCGCCGCACGCGCAGATCGACGTTTTTGACCGCGACGAAGCCGGCAAACTCCTTCGTCAGCCCTTCCGCCTCGAGAATTACTTCTTCTTCGGCCATCCGCCCCCCTGCGGTGAGGCGAATTAATCGAAGCTTGGCGCTGCTGTCCAGCGCTGGCGGGCACTGGCGGGGAGCGCGCGCCGCCGCTAGATTTCGGCCCATTGCGGGGGGAACCGCAACTGGGAGGATTGGCGTATGAAAGTTGGAAATTCTGTCCGGTATGCCGGCGCGGCTGCAGCCGTTGCCGGACTGGCCGCCTTGGGCCTGCTCGCCCTCGCCGGCCCATCAGCCCTCGCCCAGACGCCGCCGCCGCTCAAGATCGGCGTCATGGACGGCTTCTCAGGGGTCTATGGCGACCTCACCGCCGGCGAAGTCGAGGCCATGCAGCTCGCCATCGACGATGTCGGCGGCAAGGTTTTAGGCCGCTCGGTCGATATCCTGTCGGCCGATCACCAGACCAAGCCCGATGTCGGCGCCTCGATCGCCCGGCGCTGGTACGACGTCGACGGTGTCAAGATGATCACCGGCCTCGGCACCTCCTCGGTCGCGCTCGCGGTCCGCAAGGTCAGCCAGGAAAAAGGCCAGATCGACGTCAACACCGGCGCGGCCTCGGCCGACCTCACCGGCCCGGCTTGCTCGGAGACCGGCGCGCACTGGGTCTACGACACCTATGCGCTGGCCCACGTGACCGGCGACGCCATGGTGAAGGCGGGCGGCGATACCTGGTTCTTCCTCACCGCCGACTATGCCTTCGGCCACGCGCTGGAGCGCGACGTGACCGAGGTCGTGAAGGCGGCCGGCGGCAAGGTGCTGGGCAGCGTGAAGCACCCGCTCAGCACGCAGGACTTCTCGTCCTTCCTGCTGCAGGCCCAGTCGTCGAAGGCCAAGGTGATCGGCCTCGCCAATGCCGGCCAGGACACGATCAACTCGATCAAGCAGGCCGGTGAATTCGGCATCGTCAAGGGCGGCCAGAAGCTGGCTGGCCTCTTGGTGTTCGCCACCGACGTGCAGTCGCTCACCTTGCCGGTGGCGCAGGGCCTGGTGCTGACCGAGTCGTTCTACTGGGATCAGAACGACGAGACCCGCGCCTGGACCAAGCGCTATCGCGCCAAGAAGGACCGGCTGCCCAGCATGCTGACCGCGGGCGTCTACAGCGCGACCCTGCATTACCTCAAGGCCGTGCAGGCGGCGGGCACCGACGAGCCCAAGGCCGTGATGGCCAAGATGCGCGAGCTGCCGGTCAACGACGTCATGACCAAGAACGGCAAGCTGCGCGAGGACGGCCGCCTGGTGCGCGACATGTACCTGTTCCAGGTGAAGTCGCCGGAAGAGTCCAAGGGCAAGGACGACATTTATAAGCTGATCGCCACCGTGCCGGGCGACAAAGCCTTCCGGCCGCTGGCTGAAGGTAAGTGCCCCTTCGTCAAGGGCTGAGCTTTTAACGATCGATGCGAAAAGGGCGCTCCCGAGAAAAGGGAGCGCCCTTTTCTATTTGCCCGGCGCCGTCAGGCCGGCGCTCATGATTCATGTTCCGCGCAGACACTAGAAGCCGATGAGGAGCATTGCGACGAAGAAGGCAATGCGCTTCCAATTGAGCGTGCATCCGCGATTTGACAATCAGCCGCCGTCAAACTTGACCTGCAGCGCTCTTTCTCGATTGCACGCCTTGCGCGACCGCACGTCCCGGGGGCAGCATGCGCAACATGAAACCCAAGGGAGAGATCGCTTCACTGACCGGCCTGCGCGGCGTAGCGGCGCTGCTCGTCGTCGTCGCGCACTACTGGAGCTGGACCAAGGTCACGACAACCGAAGCGCTGCCAAACATCCCGTGGGCGGGCGCTTCTGATATCGGCATGGCCATCTTCTTCACGTTGAGCGGCTTTGTCATCGCGCTGAGCTATAGCCATTGGGATTGGCGAGAGCGTCCTGCCTTCAATCTGGTGCGACTGTTCTTTTATCGATTCGCCCGGCTCTACCCCGCGTATTTCGTCTTCATCATCATGATTGTGTTGACGTGGCCAGATCTTCAGGACCTGTCGGATCCCGGCGCCCGAAGTTATCTCGCGCCGCATCTCTTGCTCTGGCAGGCGTGGCTGCCGATCAAATACGGAGGCGAGCTGGCGTCCAATGACCATTTCCATGTTTCGTGGAGCCTGAGCGTCGAATGCGCGCTTTATCTCGGATTCGGGCTGGGCGTCGTTCTCGTCTCGATGCTGCCGAGATGGCGGTACCGGACGCTAATGCTTGGCCTGGTCTTCTTCGCCGCCATCTGGCTACTGATCGATGCGGCTTGGACGATGCGCGAGATCCTCATGCCGGATGGATGGCGCGAGGGCGACTGGTATCTCTGGCTATTTCATTTCTCGCCGTACACCGTCGCTCTTCAATTCGGAATCGGTGTCGCTGCATACAGGATATCGCTTCTGCGGATCCCGGCACCGGCGGCCAGGCTTGCCAGCGAGCTCGGCTTCATCGGTCTTGTAGTGGTCCAGGGCCTTTGCATCGCGGGGTGGCTTGATCACACCAATGATGCGCTGCCCGCCGCGCTGGCAACGGCAACACTGATGGTCGGTGCCAGATCCGCCAGTGTTGCGAATCGGCTGCTATCCGGACGATCCATCGTCTACATCGGAACGATCTCGTACTCGCTCTATCTCTTCCACGCCATGATCCCGCCGCTGGCGCTTCATGCCCGCTCTTTCGAGATCTACGATCAGACGGCCGCGTTCTTCCACGCCGTGAACCTCATGTCGTCAATTGTCTTGGCGATCATCTTTGCCACGGGCGTCTATCACGTGGTCGAGGTTCCCGGCCGGCGTTACATCCGCGCTGCGGCCGATCGTTTGCTCGGCATTCAGCGGCGCCCATTGGAACGGGGCTTCCCAGCCGAGTAGACGCCTGGACAAAAAGAAACGCCCGCCACCCTTTCGGGCAGCGGGCATGAGGTGGGCGCATGAAGCGCCTTAGGGAGACAGCAGCGGGCTCTGATCTCCGCCGCATCGACGCCGGCAGAGGGGCCGTCGGCGCGATCTCAGAATGTCAGTCGCGAAGCCACGATGGCAGCTCGGGCAGCGGCACGGTCTGTCCCTTGAGCGCGTGGGTGCAGTCGCCAAGGAATTGAAGCTGGCCTTCTTTCAAGAAATAGTGGCAGCAGCGGTCGACGGGATTACCATCGGCGTCGCGCGCCCATTCTCCGGTCCAGTTGCCTTCGGCATCCCTCACCGTCTGCTTGCCGGCGATCCGAACGCTTGGATTGAAGGTGGGCTTGTTCACATCGCCATTGAGCGTCCAGACCGGGTTTTCCGAGCGCAGCGAGGCGCAGTGGAGGGACCTTTTCTGTTGCCCCGGCGACAAGAGGAGGTCCCTCGGCTACGCCGCCCCCTCGACTTCCCTCGGGGCAAGCTGGCGGCTTCGCTCGGGATGACGGAATAAATAGTCATATGCGATAGCCCTGCCCCCAAGGAGCAGAGGAGCATGAGAGCGCGCCCTGCCCTTTTTCAATCCGCTTCGCCTTTCAGCTCGATCCAGGTTCCCAGAGTCGCCACGCGGGCGCTGACGCTCGTGCCGTCGAAGGTCAAGGTCGCGATGTTGACATCGTCGTTGCCCGGCGTCTGCGCCTCAAGCTCGAACGTCTTGTCGTCGCGCCACACGCCCTTGGCGGCGCTCGGCCCA
>DASZJU010000360.1:0-4292 GCA_035947815.1 Reyranella sp. | reverse complement strand
CGCCAGTTGGTGTCCTGCGCCACATTGACGTCCGGCGCGCCGACATCGGACACGTCGACGCCGACGCCGACCGGATCCTGCCCCTTCTCGAGCGCCCGTGTCGCCTCGAGCAGCCGCTGGCGCACGCGTACCACCGCCTTGTCTGCCGGCACCAGATGCTCCTTGCTGCGGTCGAATATCGGGCCCATCGACATTGCGATAATGGCATCCTCCTGCTCGACGCCGGAGAAGCCGGTCCAGTTCTCGCGCATGCGCGCGCGATCCTGACCGAACCGATCGGCCCAGGTCGCCTTGAAGTCGCAATCATCGTCCGACCAGTAGTGCGGATCGTCGAGACCCATCAGAGCGATCATCTTGGCGCGGTCGATCGGCGCCTTGCCGTGGATGACGATGAATGTGTTGGTGCTCTCGTCGTCAGCCGGCGTCTCGAACACGGTGAAGTCCAGAGACGGCGCCGGAATGATACGTGTCGAGGGCATGATGAACGGCACGATGCGCACATTGATCGTGCCGCTACCGTCGCCCGCCTGACGGAAAGCCGCGTAGTAGAAGCCGAAGTCGGTGTTCTCCTGATCAAGCGTCGGGGCGTTGTCGTCCACGGCAAGCGCGGCGGGATTGGTCTCGTCGGTGCTGCGCTGCACGGCGTTTTCCATCCAGCCGGGCCGCGCCACGTTGCTGTGCAGGATGCCGACATGGGAGCTGTCGAAGCCGCCCTCCAGCAGCTGGAGATAGTTGGCTTTGGTGTTCACCCGCAGGATCACGCGGTGATCTTGGGCGGCCTCCATGAAGGCGTAGCGTGTGAAAGCCGGCATCTTGTCGGCCGGGCCCAGATAGGCCCACACCAGTCCACCCTCTTCGTGCACCGGGTAGGCGGTGGCCTTCACCCGCTTCTTGAAGTTTTCGTCCCGGTTGTTGGGCGTGTCGAGCAAGCTGCCGTCGACGGCGAACTTCCAGCCGTGATAGAGGCAGCGGATACCGCACTCCTCGACGCGGCCAATCGCCAACGACGCCCCGCGGTGCGGACAGAGCTCCTGGAGGACACCGACCTTTCCGTTGGTGTCGCGGAACGCCACCAACCGCTCGCCCAGTAGCGAAACTCTAAGCGGATCGCTGTCGGGCCTGGCGATCTGGGTCGAGACGCACACCGGCAGCCAGTAGCGACGGAAAACCTCGCCCATCGGCGTGCTGGCACCAACCCGACAGATCCTCTCATTGTCACTGCGTGGAAGCATGGTTCACCCTCCTGGGTTTCCAATATCTTCCATGGAAGACGATTGGCGATGCTTAGTCAAGAGGGTTCCTGCGGTGCGGGCCGGGCGTCAGAGCCGACCCTGCCTGGCAAGCTCGGCGCGGATCTCGCGGATCCGCCGCTCGCCCTTGGCCAGCGCCTCGGCGCTGGTGTGAACGGAATAGTAGCCCAGCACGAGATCGTGAGGATGCGGCACCGCCGAGCCCAGCATGAACTCGGTGTCCGCTTCGGCCACGAACTCGACGGCGGCCTCGCCGGGCGCGAAGATCGCCAGCTCGCCCCGTCCGACCCGGTCCGGCGTTCTGACAACGCCGTTGCCCACGGCAATCCAGAGCACCTCGTGCCCGGCTGGCGGTGTGTAGCGCCAGCGCTCGCCGGCGGCGAGGCGGACGGCAAGGTAGTTGATCTCCGCCGGCGATTCGATCGCGCTGCTCGCTCCGTCATGGGAGCCCAGCAGGACACGCGCAGGCCCCGCCACAGGCACATCGTCAGACCCTTGATAGAGGCTGACGGATGGTCCGAGCTCGAGATGCGGCGGCAAAGCCACCCAGAGCTGGAAGCCGCGGGCGAGGCCGGGCTCGCCCGCGCCACCGCCGTGCCACACGCCGTGACCGGCCCGCATCCACTCGACACCACCCGCCGTCAGCAGACCGCGCGCGCCGTTGGTGTCCTCATAGCTGGTGCTGCCCTCGGCCATGTAGGTCAAGGTCGCGATACCGGAATGGGGGTGCAGTCCGAAGCCGCCGAACTCTCGCCCCCCGTTGTCGAACAGGTCGACGAAGACGAACGGCTTCAGCACGTTGCCGAGGTCGCCCGGGCTGGCCAGCCGCGTGATCGGGCCGTGCGTCTGGCCGGAGGTGCGATGGATGATCGGCCGCAGAGCGCCGACATCCTGAACGAGCGAGTCCATGCCTGGTCTCCTGGTCAAAAGTGAAGAGGGCCGCGATCAGGCGGCTTGCCCGACGCTGGCGGTCGCCCGGCCGCGGTTGTCGATGCTGAGGGCACCCGCGCCGAACGCAACGATCTGCAGCAGTCCGCCCGCGATCATGACGTTCTTGAGGAAGTGGATCATCTGGTTCTGGTCGGCGAAGTTGCTGTGGAACGACACCGCCGTGGCGAGCGAGAACAGCACCAGCGCGGCCGCGACGAGGCGAGTCCGGAAGCCGGCGATCAGCAGGATGCCGCCGCCGAGCTCGACGGCCACGGCGACGGCGAAAGCCAGCGGCGGGAAGGGCAAACCCACGGCACCGATCATCTGGGTCGTGAGCCCATAGGTACCGAGTTTGCCGAGGCCGCTCATGGCAAAGGGAAGGCCGATCAACACGCGGCCGGCGAAGGGAAGATAACGGGTAGCGTTCATGGGATTTGCTCCTTGCTGCTGAGTCAGGCGGCGCTGACCAGGAGGAATTCCGCATCCTCCTCGGCCGTGATGGTGAGTGCGGCCTCGTCGGTGGCGGCGACGCCGTCGCCAGCGGCAATCCGTTTCCCGTTGACGAGGATCACACCCTGGGCGGGGGCGAGGTAGGCATGCCGGAAGCGGTCCAGCGCGTGCGTGACCGACGTTCCGGCAAGAAGGGTCGCGCCCATGACCCGTGCGTCGGCGCGGATCTGCAGCGCCTCGGTGTCCTTCGGGTTGCCGCTGGCGAGCGCAATCAGTCGTCCTGCGCGATCCGCCTTGGGAAAGCTGCGGCTGTCCCAACGCGGTGCGCCGCCGCGACGGCGCGGACGCAACCAGATCTGGAACAGCTTGAGCGGATCTTCACCATAGTTGTGCTCGGAATGACTGATCCCGCTGCCGGCGCTCATCACCTGGACGTCGCCCGCCACGGTGCGGCCGACATTGCCCGCGCTGTCTTCGTGCGTGACAACGCCCTGGCGGACATAGGTGACGATCTCCATATCCGTGTGGGTGTGATGGCCGAACCCGGTGCCAGGGGCGATCTCGTCGTCGTTCCAGACCACGAGGGCGCCGAGCGGACCGTTCGCGAGGTTGCCCTTCGCCGATACGACGAAGTGATGGCGCGCCGTGAGCCAGCCGTAATCGCCTCGATCGAGCGTCTCCTTGGACCTGAGCTGCAACATCACTGTTCCTCGGCTGCGGGCATGGGCGCCACGCTGCGTCCATCGCCTAAGGATGCGCCCAGGAAGTCTGATCGATAATATGGAATAGTCCGAACGAGCCTTGCGGTAATTCAGAATAATAATGGCGTGCGCCCAATTGTTCTGGAATCCCGCATAGCCCATTCCAACTATTCCGGCTTATGCGCAAACGACCCCGGGCCCATCTTGCGTTGCATCACAACCCGGAGATCGCCATGAGCAACGTCCTCCTGATCCATTCCAGCGTGTTCGGCGAGAAGTCCCAATCGCTGGGCCTCGCCCGCGACTTCCTGAAGCGCTATCCGCATCGCACGTTGGTCGAGCGGGCGCTCGCCCCGCACTCCATGCCGCATCTCGACGGCGAGACCTTCGCCGCCATGGGCACCGATACGGGCAACCTCGACGGCCGGCAAAAGCAAGCGGTCGCCCTATCGGACGAGCTGATCGCCGAGCTCGAGGCCGCCGACACGATCGTGCTGGCGGTGCCCATGTACAATTTCTCGATCCCCTCGACCCTGAAGGCCTGGATCGACCACGTGGCGCGCCGCGGCCGCACCTTCCGCTACAGCGAGAAGGGCCCCGAGGGCCTGCTCAAGAACAAGAAAGTGTTCGTGCTGGTGGCCCGCGGCGGCGTCTACAGCAAGGGCGCGCCCCATGCCGCCTTCGACTTTCAGGAGCCGTACCTCAGGACAGTGCTCGGCTTCCTTGGCATGACTGACGTGACCTTCGTTCACTTCGAAGGGCTGGCCATGGGGCCGGACGCGGCGAACGCCCATCGGAGCAAGGCACTGGCGCACATCGAGCGCCTGACCGGCGGAGCGGTCGCCGAGGCCGCCGATTAGGAGCGCTTGTCGCGCTTGCGCAGGAAGTCCACGAGCACCTTGAGCGCCGGCCTGATCTGCCGGCGGCTCGGGTAGTATAAGAAGAAACCGGCAAGAGGCGG
>DASZJU010000359.1:0-2326 GCA_035947815.1 Reyranella sp. | reverse complement strand
GGTGATCTTCCTCGAGAACGAGATCCTCTACGGCCAGTCGTTCGACGTGCCGGAGGATCCCGATTTCATCCTGCCGATCGGCAAGGCCAAGATCGAGCGCGCCGGCAAGGACGTCACGATCGTTGCTTTCTCGATCATGGTGGGCAAGGCGCTGCTCGCCGCCGAAGAACTCGCCAAGCAGGGCATCGACGCCGAGGTTATCAACCTTCGCAGCCTCCGTCCGTTCGATACCGAGACCATCGTCAACTCGGTGAAGAAGACCAACCGGCTGGTCTCGGTCGAGGAGGGCTGGCCGTTCGCCGGCATCGGCGCGGAGCTCGCCGCCCAGATGATGGAGCATGCCTTCGACTGGCTCGACGCACCGGTCAAGCGCGTGCATGGGGTCGACGTGCCGCTGCCCTATGCTGCGAATCTCGAGCGCATGGCCCTGCCGCAGCCGGTGAACATCGTCGAGGCCGCCCGCGCGGTCTGCAATCGCTGACGCGGGGCCGAGGCATGTCGATCAATATCCTGATGCCCGCCCTGTCACCGACGATGACCGAGGGCAAGCTCGCCAAGTGGCACGTGAAAGTGGGCGACACCGTGAAGTCGGGCCAGGTGATCTGCGAGATCGAGACCGACAAGGCGACCATGGAAGTCGAAGCGGTCGATGAAGGCAAGATCGGCCAGATCGTCGTGCCGGAGGGCGCCGAGGGAGTGGCCGTCAATGCCGTGATCGCTATCCTGCTGGAGGAGGGCGAGACGGCCGTGCCAGCCGGTGCCGCGCCTGCGCCCGCTCCGGCGCCGAAACCCGCTGCCGCAATGCCGGCACCCGCAGCCGCCAAGCCTGCTCCGGCAACACCGGCTCCTGTAGCCCCGGTGCCCGCAGCGAAGCCGGCGGCGGCACCGGCCGGCGGACGCATCTTCGCCTCGCCGCTCGCCAAGCGTATTGCCGCGGAGAAAGGGCTCGATCTTTCCCGTATCACGGGCAGCGGGCCGAACGGGCGCATCGTCAAGGCCGACGTCGAGTCCGCCAAGCCGGGCGCGGCACCGGCCGCCGCTCCCGTTGCGGCCGGGGCGCCCAAGGCCGCGCCACCGTCCGTCGGGCAGCCGGTATTCGTGGCGCCGAGCGACACGCGCGTGCCGCACACCTCGATCCGCAAGGTGATCGCGCGGCGCATGCTCGAGTCCAAGCAGACCGTGCCGCACTTCTATCTGACGGTTGACCTCGAGATCGACGCGCTGCTGGCGGCGCGCCAGGCGATCAATGCGGTGGCGGAGAAGAAGGGCACCAAGGTTTCGGTCAACGACATGGTGATCAAGGCCTGCGCCAAGGCGCTGCGCGATCATCCGGAGTGCAACGCCTCGTGGACCGAGGATGAGATGATCCAATATGGCGCGGTCGACATTTCGGTCGCCGTCGCCACCGACCGCGGCCTGATCACGCCGATCGTGCGCAATGCCGACATGAAAGGCCTGGCGCAGATCGCCTCGGAGATGAAGGACCTCGCGGCCCGCGCCAAGATCGGCAAGCTCAAGCTCGACGAGTTCCAGGGCGGCGGATTCACCATCTCCAATCTCGGCATGTTCGGTATCAACAGCTTTTCCGCCATCATCAATCCGCCCCAGGCGATGATCCTGGCGGTCGGCATGGGCGAGGAGCGGGCGGTCGCGCGCAAGGGCCAGGTGGTCGTGCGCAACATGATGAGCTGCACCTTGGCGGTCGATCATCGCGTGGTCGACGGCGCGATGGGCGCTCAATACCTGCAGACGCTGCGCGCCTATGTCGAGCAGCCGGCCGCGATGCTGGTCTAGGAGCGTTAAGATGGCCGACACCAGCTTCGACCTCATCGTTGTGGGCGGCGGACCGGGCGGCTATGTCGCCGCGATCCGCGCCGCGCAACTCGGGCTCAAGACCGCCGTCGTCGAGCGCGAGAACATGGGCGGTATCTGCCTCAACTGGGGCTGCATCCCGACCAAGGCGCTGCTGCGCACATCGGAGGTCTTCGGCCTCATCAAGCACGCCGACTCTTTCGGGATTTCCGTCAAGGACTTCTCGTATGACGCCAAGAAGGTCGTCGAGCGATCGCGCAAGGTCGCGAACCAGCTCAGCAACGGCGTCAAGATGCTGATGCGCAAGAACAAGATCACGGTGTTCGACGGCGACGCCAAGCTCGCCGGCAGCGAGGGCGGGCAGCGCAAGGTTGCCGTGGCGCTGAAGGACAAGAGCAACGTGGCGCTCACCGCCAAGAACGTGATCCTGGCGACCGGCGCCCGCGCCCGCCAGCTCCCTGGCCTCGAGTCCGACGGCAAGCTCGTCTGGACCTACCGGGAAGCGATGGTGCCG
>DASZJU010000358.1:0-8486 GCA_035947815.1 Reyranella sp. | reverse complement strand
GTGCGCGAGATGATCCTGAAGGCCACCTTCCGGCGGCCGACGCGCAGCGACCTCGACCTCAGCAACCTGCCCGGCGGCCTGCCGCCGATTTCCAAGGTGAAGCTCGTCAACTACGACGAAGAAGGCTGGACGGAAAAGCGCACCAAAACCCTGGAGCAGATCAAGGACGTCCTCCAGGATTCGCGCTGAGTGGCCGGCATCGTCATTTCCGGCGTCCGCCGGACCTTCGGCACGGTGCGTGCCGTCGACGGTGTCGACCTTACGGTGGGCGACGGCGAATTCTTCACCCTTCTCGGGCCCTCCGGCTGCGGCAAGACCACCCTGCTGCGCATGATCGCGGGTTTCTGCGAGCTCGACAGCGGCGAGATCCGCTTCGGCACAGAGCGCATCGACCGCCTGCCCGCTCACCTCAGGGACATCGGCATGGTGTTCCAGAACTATGCCGTGTTCCCCAACCTCACGGTCGCCGGCAACGTCGCCTACGGATTGAAGGCCCGCAAGGTGGCGGCGTCCGAAATCGCCGGCCGGGTCGAGGAGGCGCTGGCCCTGGTCCAGCTCACGGGCTACGGCGGGCGCTGGCCGCATCAACTCTCGGGCGGCCAGCTGCAGAGGGTCGCCATCGCCCGCGCGCTGGTCATCCGTCCGCAGGTCCTGCTGTTCGACGAGCCGCTCTCCAACCTCGATGCGCGCCTGCGGGTCAGCATGCGCGGCGAGATCCGCGAGCTGCAGAAGTCGCTCGGCATCACCGCGATCTATGTCACCCACGACCAGGAGGAGGCGATGTCGGTGTCCGATCGCATCGCCCTGATGAACGCCGGACGCCTCGAGCAGGTCGGCGTCCCGGTCGACATCTACCGCCATCCGGTGTCGCGCTTCGCCGCGGAGTTCATGGGCACGACCAACCTTTTGGCCGCGCGCGCGCTCGGCCGCGCTGATGGCGGGCTGGTGTCGCTCAGGCCCGAAGCGCTGCGCTTCGCCGCCGATGCGCCGGCCGGCTGGCCGGTCCTGTCCGGATCGGTGGTGCGGGTCGAGCTTCTGGGGCCGATCGTGCGTCTCGACGTACGCCTGGGCGAGGGCACGATCCTCAAGGCCGCCTTGCTCGATGCGCCGGAGTACCAGGTGCGAGCCGGCGCGACCGTGAGGCTGGCCTACGACCCTTCGCGTCTCACAGTGCTGCCGTGACCTTCGCCATCCCCTACCGCCAGCGCCTGCCCCTGGCCATCGCGGCCTTGGGCTTCCTCTTCCTCGGCGTCTTCCTGCTCTACCCGCTGTTCAACGTGTTCAGCGCCAGCCTGCTCGACGCCGACGGCGAGCGGCTGACCTTGGCCAACTACGCCAAGATGCTGGGCCGGCCGTTCTATCGCACCGCCATCCTGAACACGCTGGGCATCGGGCTCGCGGCGACGGTGATCACGACGGCACTCGCCGTGCCCTTCGCCTTCGCGCTCGCCCGCTTGCCGGTGCCGGGCAAGGCCGCGATCCTCGCCTTGGCCGCCCTGCCGCTCGTCCTGCCATCCTTCGTCAGCGCCTACGCCATCGTCCTGCTGCTCGGCCGCTCCGGCATCGTCACCCAATGGCTGCAATCCTGGGGCGTGGGCTTCGGCTCGATCTACGGCGCCGGCGGCATCGTGCTGGTCTACACGCTGACGCTCTATCCCTACGTCCTGCTGCCGACCATCGCCGCCTTCAAGGCGGTCGACGTGTCCATGGAGGAGGCGGCCCAGGGCCTGGGCTCCTCGCCGCGCCGCACCGTGTGGACCGTGACCTTGCCCATCGTGCTGCCCGCGGTGCTGGCGGGCGCGCTGCTGGTGTTCATCGAGACCCTGGAGAATTTCGGCGTGCCCTTCGTGCTGGCCGAAGACATGCCGATCTTCGCCGTCGAGGCGTTCAAGCTCTTCATCGGCGAGACCGCGCCCAACCCGGCCTCGGCGGGGGTGCTGGGCGTGCTGCTGATCCTGATGACCGCGCTGGTCCTGCTGGTGCAGCGCCGCTTCCTGTCGGCCCGCCGCTTCGCCACCAACGCGCGCCAGGCCCCGCCGATCCTCACGGTGGGACGCGGCCTGCAGGCGGCGTCGGCGATCTATTGCTGGGCCATCGTCATCCTGGCGCTGGTGCCGTTCTTCGCCATCGTCGTGCTGTCCTTCCTGGAGTTTCGCGGACCCGTCCTGCATGCGAATTTCAGCCTGGCCAATTTCGCCGGCCTGTTCGACCGCTCGCTGCGCCCGTTGGCGAACACGCTGATCTTCGCCACCCTGGCCGCGGCGTGCGTCACCCTGGTCGGCGTGCCGATCGGCTATGTCGTGACGCGTTTCCGCTCGGGCGTCGCCACGCTGCTCGACGTCGCAGCGACCCTGCCGTTCGCCGTCGCCGGCACCGTGCTCGCCATCGGCTTCGTCGTGTCGTTCAACAGCGGGATGCTGGTGCTGACCGGCGGGCCGCTGATCATGGTGCTGGCCTACACCGTGCGCAAAGTGCCGTTCGCCGTGCGCTCGGCCAGCGCCATCGTCCACCAGATCGACGCCTCGCTCGAGGAAGCCTCGATCAGCCTCGGCCGCTCGCCGCTGCAAACCTTCCTGCGGATCGTCGTGCCCCTGATGCTGGGCGGCATTTTAAGCGGCGTGGTGCTGACCTGGGTCACCGTGGCGTCGGAACTGAGCGCCACCGTCGTGCTCTACAGCGGCCCCTGGCGCACCATGACCGTCGTCATGTTCCAGGCGCTCGAAGGCAGCGGCGCGGGCATTGCCACCGCCGCGGCCTCGACGCTCATTGTCGTGACACTGCTTCCCATCATGCTGCTCTATCGGCTGGTGCGTCGCTACGAATTGTCGATGCTATAAGCCCGCGCGACCGCTCCCGCCTTCAAGTCGCCCTCGAGATCTTCATGGCGGCGACGCGCAGCCGCGGCAGGATTTCGTCGATTGCCGAGCGATTGTCCCGGCTGTCCAGCACGCCGCCGACATGCAGGGCCGCCGCGATGCGTCCACCAGGCACGATGCCCGCCGGCACCGTGATCGGCACGGCGATGCCGAAGAAGTTGTCTTCGTACTGCTGGCGGACATAGGACCAGCCTTGGACGCCGGCGGTGCGGATCTGCCGGCGGAACTCCGCCTTGGACGACACCGTGTGCGGCGTGTAGCGCCGCAGCACCAGCGGTTGCAGATAGGATTTGAGGGCCTGGTCGTCCAGGGCGCTCAACAGGATGTGGCCGATCGAACTGACATAGGCCGGTACCCGGCTGCCGATCTCGGGGTCGAACGTGAGCAGCCGCCTTCCCGGCACACGCCAGATGAACACCACGTCCGGCCCGTCGAGCACGCCGATCGACACCGTCTCGGCGACTTCAGCGGCGAGCTGCTCCATGACCGGCTGAACGGTCGGCCAGAACGGCAGTCCGGCCAGATAGCGATAGCCCAGCGACAGGATGCGGGACGTGAGGCGGAATCGCTTGCCGTCGGCTGCCAGGTAACCGAGGTGCTGGAGCGTCAGGAGCACGCGCCGGGCGCCGGCACGATCGAGCCCCGCCCGGGCGGCGACCTCGGCGATGGTGAGGGCGGGGTCGCGACGATCGAAGGTCTCGAGAACGTCGAGTCCCTTGGCCAGGGACAGGACATAGGCGTCCTTGCGGGCCGGCGCGGCGCGCTGTTTGCCCCTGTCGGGGCTCACCGCCGGTCTGCCGACAAGGCGGGACGATTCCTCGTTTGACGGGGATTTTTCGCCATTGCTATAGTCGTCAACAACTGAACAAGATGTTCAATTATTGAACATTCTTCGAGGGGCGACAAGCATGACGAACCCCGTTCCCGTCGTCGATTGCGTGCTCGTCAACGGCTGGGTGATCGACCCCGCCAACGCTCTTGACGGGCCCGCCGAGGTCGCGATCGATGGCGGGCGGATCGCCGCGGTCGGTGCCGACCTCTCCACGACGCCGCGCAAGAAGACGGTCGACGTGCATGGCGCCATCGTTTGCCCGGGCCTCGTCGATCTTCACGTTCACTGCTTTGCGTGGCTCACGCCGTTCGGCCTGCGCGCCGACGATGTCGGAGTGAACGCCGGCTGCACGACCATCGTCGATCAGGGCAGCGCGGGCGCCTGGACGTTTGGCGGCTTTCTCGAATACGTGATCAAGCCGTCGAAGACAGACGTGCGGAGCTTCCTGTCCATCAATCTTGCCGGAGCGCTGCAGGGCGGGATGCGCGGCGAGGTCCTGCACAATCCGGCGATGGTCGACCTCGACGAGCAGGCGCGCGTCGCCCAAGCCTACCCGCACCTCATCCGCGGCATCAAATGCCACGGCGAGTCGGGCGGGTTGTCGAACTGGGGCACGGCAGTCCTGCAGAAGGCGGTGGAAGCAGGCAATCGCCTGGACCTCCCGCTCTATTGCCACACCGGCGAGCTCTTTCCCGTCAATGAAGGCAACCGACCCGACCCGCGCCAGGTGCTGAGGCCGGTCGTCGCCCTGCTGCGCCCCGGCGACACGCTTGCCCATGTCTATAGCGGGGCGCCCGATGGGATCATGGGCAACCACGAGGGGGTCCCGCCCATCGTATTCGAGGCCATCGAAAAGGGGCTGCATTTCGATATCGGCTACGGCGTCAATTTCCGCTTCGATATCGCACGCAAGATGATGGCGGCCGGCGTGCTGCCCAACACGATCTCGAGCGACGCCCATGGCGCCTTTGCCGGCTTCTACGACGATTCCGAGCTCGACTACTCGCTATGCGGCGCCATGACCCGGATGCTGGCGCTGGGCATGCCGCTGGCCGACATCATTCGCCGCGTCACCGTCAATCCCGCGCGTCTTCTGCGCGATCCCGAGATCGGCTCGCTGAGCCCGGGCACCCGCGCCGACGTGACAGTGCTGGAGCGCGTCCCGGAGCGGCGACTTCAGACCGACAGCCGGCGCGAGTCCCTGGTGGCCCACGAGCAACTCGTGCCGCGGCTGGTCGTCCGCAATGGCGAGCTGATCGAGCCCACGCGCCGCTATCTCCCCGACCTCCCGGCGCGCCGTGACGACCGCTACGCCATCGTTGCCTAGAGTTGGCCTGGAGTTTCCGAGGCTGCGCAGGGAAGGGGGAGCCGATGCCGCGGCATGAGACGACACGACGAGCCTTGCTGAAGGCGGCCGCCGCGACGGGCCTTGCCGCGCCTGCCCTCTCGCGCGGGGCTGCCGCGCAGACGCCCCGTAAAGTCACCCTGACGCTCTCCTGGGTCGCCGAAGGCGCGAGTGCCTATCCTTACGTCGCCAAGAGCAAAGGCTACTGGTCCGAGGCCGGGCTCGACGTCGATATCGTCCGCGGCTACGGATCGGTTGCGGCGACCCAGGCGGTCGGCGCCGGGCGGTTCGATTTCGGCTTGTCGGCAAGCCCGACGCCGATCCTCCTGGCCGCCAAAGGTCTGCCCGTCATCCAGATCGCGTGCTGCGGCTACGATTCGACGATGGGCATCAACGTGCTCGCCGATTCGCCGATCCGCGTGCCGAAGGACCTCGAGGGACGTCGGCTCGGCGTCACGCCGACGTCGGGCGACTATCCGTTCATTCCTGCCTTCGCGCGCAAGACGGGCCTCGACCTCGACAAGGTCCAGATCACCCAGGTCGACGGCAATGTGCGCTCCCGCCTGCTGACGGAGAAGAAAGTCGACGCCATCGACGGCTATGCTGTGTCGAACCTGCCGGTCTTTGCCGCGACCGGCGTCGACACCCGGTTTCTCCTGTTCAGCAGCTATGGCCTTACGTTCTCCGGCATCGGACTCATTACTCGGCGGGCGACGGTGAAATCGGACCCGCAACTCTGCACGGCCATGGCTGTCGGGCTTCTCAAGGGGTTGCGCGACTGCCTGATCCAGCCCGACAGCGCGCGCGAGCTCTTCTTCAAGGAGGTTCCGGAGATTGCGGCGTCCGCGACGGCCCGCAAGCAGTCCCGCATCGGTCTTGGTATCTTCTGTACCTCGATGCTGAGCGAGATCCCGAAGCAGCACGGTCTTGGCTTTGCCCCGCCGGAAGACTACGAAGCCATGATCGATCTCACCATGGAATATGCCGCCGACAAGGCTGACGTCCGTCCGAAGGTCGCCGACGTCGTGACCAACGAGTCGATCGGCTCGGTGAAGATGAGCGACGTCGAATGGAGCAAGGCCGCCGCGTCGCTGGTCGAATTCACCCAGTATCTACGCTGAGGTGACGTGTCGATGCCCGGCGGCTACGTGTCGGTTGCGAACGTCGCCAAGGTTTTCAAGACACGGCACGACACCGTCGAGGCGCTCCGCGACGTGAGCTTCACCGCCGAGCAGGGCGAGTTCATCGCCATTCTCGGCCCGAGCGGATGCGGCAAGAGCACGCTCCTGATGATGTGCGGCGGGCTGGAGAGCGTGACGTCGGGCAGCATCAGGATGGCCGGCTTGCCCATGGTCGGCGCACGCTCCAGCATCGGCGTCATGTTCCAGGATCCGACGCTTCTTCCCTGGATGACCGTGCTGGACAACGTGCTGTTCCCGATCCGCATCCTGAGGCGGCCGATCGACGACTATCTCGGGCGGGCACGGCAGCTCATCGACATGGTCGGCCTTGGCGGTTTCGAGCAGAAAAGACCGCATCACCTGTCCGGCGGCATGCGCCAGCGCGTCGCCATCTGCCGAGCGCTTGTCCACGATCCCGATATCCTCCTGATGGACGAGCCGTTCAGCGCGCTCGACGCGATGACGCGCGACGAAATGAACGTCGCCCTCCTCGACATCTGGCAGCGCCACAGGAAGACGGCGCTGTTCGTGACCCACAGCATCCGAGAGGCGGTGTTCCTCGCCGACCGCGTCCTGGTCATGACGCGGCGTCCGGGCACCATCGTCGAGGATCTGCGCATTCCCTTCACGCGGCCGCGCGATTTTGCCATCGGCGAGACGGCTGAGTTCAACGAGATCTGCGCCCACCTGCGCTCGTTGTTCGTCGCCGCCGGGAACCGCGCGGAGTCGGCGCCGGAGCGGCGCGCGTGAGCTCTCCCGACGGCAACGACGGGGCATCGAAAGAGGTGGCCATGGCCGCCCTTCTGCCGCTCTTGTCGGCGGCCCTCGTGCTCGGCCTCTGGCAGTTCGCGGTGACGGCCGCGCAGGTTCCCGAAGTCGTCCTGCCGCCGCCCAGCGCAATCGCCCGGCAATTCCTGTCGTCGCTGCCGGAACTGCTCCGCCAGGCGCGCTTCACGGGCGTCGAAGCGGTCGAGGCTTTCGTCATCGCTGCAATGCTTGGCATGGCGCTTGCCGCGGCCGCCAGCTTCTCGGCCGTGGCGCGCGACGCCCTGTTTCCCAATCTGGTCGTCTTCCAGCTCATCCCCAAGATCGCCTTTGCGCCGCTCTTCGTCATATGGCTCGGGGTCGATGCGCCAGCGCGCCTCGCCGTTGGCGTATTCCTCAGCTTCTTTCCGATCGCCCTTTCGACCACCAGCGGACTTGCCAGCACCGATTCGAACGCGGTCAGGCTCTGCCAGTCGCTCGGGGCCTCGTCGTGGCAGACCTTCGTCAGGGTGCGCATACCGTTCGCCCTGCCTTATGTGTTCACCGGCCTGAAGATCGCGTCGACGCTCGTCTTCATCGGCATCGTCGTGGGCGAGTTCATAAGCTCGAATGCCGGGCTCGGCCATTTCGTCCTGAGCGCCGGGGCGAGGAGCGAGACGCCCAAGGTCTTCGCCGGCCTCGTGGCACTTGCGCTGCTGGGCCTTGGTTTCTACGGGCTGATCGTTCTCGCCGAGCATATCACCCGGCGCTGGTGGCGCGGATGATCGCGGCGGCGGACGATCTGCCATGAGGCCTCTCGCGGCCCGGCGTGTGCTGCCGCCCCTCGCGCTCGGCGCCCTTATCCTTCTCCTGTGGCAGTATGGCGTGGGTTGGACGAAGGTCTCGCCGACCCTGCTCGTTCCGCCGTCGGAAATCTGGCACGTCGTCAGGACGACCTACCCGCTGTTCCTCCGGCACGCCCTGCCGACGGCGGTATTGCTGGTCGCGTCCTTCGCCGCCGCCACAATTCTCGGGATCTGCCTCGGCATCGTCATGACGGCGTCGCGGCGGCTGCGGCAGGCCATCTATCCCCACATCGTGATGTTTCAACTCGTGCCGAAGATCGCCGTCGCACCGCTCTTCATCATCTGGCTGGGCGTCGGCCCGGCATCGAGCTTTGCCTTTGCGGTCTTTCTTGCGTTCTTCCCGGTGCTGGTGGCCACGGTGACCGGCCTTGCCGGCGCCGATCGCGGAAGCTTGATGCTCTGTCGCGCATTGACGGCGACGAAATGGCAGACCTTTCGCTTCGTCCGACTGCCCTACGCGCTGCCGCACGTGTTCGATGGCATGAAGGTCGCTGCAACCATGTCGCTCACGGGGCTGGTCGTCGGCGAGTTCGTCGCCGCCCAGTCGGGACTTGGCTATCTTGTCATTTTCGGCTCATCGATCGCCGAGACAGGCCTGGTCTTTGCCGCAATAGCATTCCTCTGCCTCATGGGCCTCGCCCT
>DASZJU010000357.1:0-1844 GCA_035947815.1 Reyranella sp. | reverse complement strand
TCGTCATCCATCGCGGCGTGATCCTGGGCGTGGTGCCCAAGACCTACCTGCCGAACTACCGCGAATTCTACGAAAAGCGCCACTTCGTCTCGGGCGCCAACGTCGTCGAAAGCCACATCAAGCTCGCGGGCCAAGAGGTGCCGTTCGGCACCGACATGCTGTTCCGTTCGACCGGCACGGTCGCGGTCACCTTCCATGTCGAGATTTGCGAGGACATCTGGGTGCCGGTGCCGCCGTCGAGCCACGCGGCGCTGGCCGGCGCGGAGGTGCTTATAAACCTGTCGGCCAGCAACATCACCATCGGCAAGGCCGAGGCGCGCCGCCTGCTGTGCGGCAGCCAGTCGGCGCGCGGCATCGCGGCCTACGCCTATTCAGCCTCCGGGCCGGGCGAATCGACGACCGATCTGGCGTGGGACGGCCATGCCGCGATCTACGAATGCGGCGACCAGCTGGTTGAATCGCAGCGCTTCGAGAAGGAGTCTACCATCGTGCGTGCCGATGTCGATCTCGGCCGCATCCGCCAGGAGCGGCTGCGCAACAACGGCTTCGCCGACTGCGCCATGCAGGAGGCCGAGAAGGTCGCGCGCTTCCGCAAGGTGCCTTTCCTGCTCGACACGCCGCGCAACAGCGTCGCCCTCGACCGCGCCGTCGAACGATTTCCCTATGTGCCTTCGGACCCGGCCAAGCTGCGCGACAATTGTTACGAGGCCTACAACATCCAGATCCAGGGCCTGGCACAGCGCCTGCAGTCGAGCCGCACCCAGCGGGCGATCATCGGCGTGTCGGGCGGCCTCGATTCGACCCAGGCGCTGATTGTGACCTGCCGGGCGATGGACCAGCTCGGCCTGCCGCGCAAGAACGTGCTGGCCTACACCCTGCCGGGCTTCGGCACGTCGGACAAAACCCACAAGAACGCCTGGCGGCTGATGACGGCGCTGGGCGTGACGGCGGCCGAGATCGATATCAAGCCCGCGGCCAATCAGATGCTGGCCGACATCGGCCATCCCTTCGCCAAGGGAAAGAAGGTCTACGACGTCACCTTCGAAAACGTGCAGGCGGGGCTGCGCACCGATTACCTGTTCCGCCTCGCCAACCAGCACGGCGGCATGGTGGTGGGCACCGGCGATCTCTCCGAACTCGGGCTGGGCTGGTGCACCTACGGCGTCGGCGATCACATGTCGCACTACAATCCCAACGGCTCGGTTTCCAAGACGCTGATCCAGCACCTGATCCGCTTCGTCGCCGCCTCGGGCGATGTCGACAAGGAGACGGCCGCGATCCTGCACGACATCCTCGACACCGAAATCTCGCCGGAGCTGATCCCGGCCGGCGCCGGCGGCGCTGTCCAGTCGACCGAGCAGTCAGTCGGTCCCTATGCGCTGCAGGATTTCAACCTCTTCTACCTGACGCGACTGGGCTACCGGCCCTCCAAAATCGCCTTCCTCGCCTGGAACGCCTGGCACGATGTCGAGAAGGGAACGTGGCCGGCGAACCTGCCGGACGGCACATGGCGTGCCTACACGCTGGCCGAGATCCGGCAGTGGCTGGAATTGTTTCTGCGCCGTTTCTTCACCAACCAGTTCAAGCGTTCGGCGCTGCCCAACGGGCCCAAGATCTCCTCGGGCGGCTCGCTGTCGCCGCGCGGCGACTGGCGGGCGCCATCCGACGGCAGCCCGGACGTGTGGCTGGCCGAGCTGAGCACGGTTCCCCAGACCGAGAAATAAATGGTCACCGGCCGGCGTTCGGGTTTTCGTGTGCGGAATTCGAAATCGGTCGCCTCTGAAGGGCGCCTGAGCGGGCCTGCCCTGAGCGAAGTCGAAGGGCTTCCACCCTTCACCGTCTGA
>DASZJU010000356.1:0-7245 GCA_035947815.1 Reyranella sp. | reverse complement strand
CCCGTTGGTGCATCGCGCGATGGAACGGCTGTCCGGTCAAGCCGGATAGTCACGCGGCATCATCTTCGATCCTGTGTATCCGCAATCGCCCGGTCGTACGAATGTCAACGATGTGTTCGCCGACCTCGATGAATTCATACGCCGCCCCATTCTTGTCACTGTCTCTGGCCGATGTGCCAGCGTACGTAACCGTCCGATTTCATCGATGCTATTGCGCGCAAGCACAGTCGCTCCGTGCGCGCGTTTTTTGGATTGGTCCTCCGCAGCCGCACCTGGCCAGTTGCCAATCGGCACAGGAGTCAAAGCCAGATGCCCGGCGCGTTCGTCCCGCCATTCGCTTCTGTTGCTTCCCGCATTCGATTGGGAGTTGGACACCGCGGCTGGGTGATTGCTGCTGGCGTGGTCGCGACGCTCGCCGTCCTCGCGGTCAGGCTGGCTTTTGCCCGTCGCGTCGAATTCTGCGGCGGCGCCGACTCCTGCTTCTACATCACCCTGGCCAGGCAGATCGCCGCCGGCCACGATCTCCTGGTCGACTTCGTGTGGAACTATCAGGTCCCCCACGTGACGCTGCCGAGCCCGGCGCTGGAATATTGGCGGCCGGGGACCAGTCTGTTGCTCGATATCGCCGCTCCATTCGGCGATATCACCCTGCACTCGATCGCCGCCATTTCGGCAGTCTTCACCATCATCGCCGCGCTCGCCGCCGCCGATATTGCCTGGACGATGACGGGCGACCGCTGGGTGACGCTGGGGGGCTACGTCATCGCGCTTTGCCTTCCGACCTTCTGGACGCTTGCGCTCGCTGCCGATTCGGCGCCGTTCTACGGGGCGGCGGTGGCATGGTTCCTGGCGCTCTTCACCGTTCGCTTTCGCAGCCGCTGGCGTGACCTCCTCGCCCTGCTATGCCTCGCGGCGGCCTATCTGATCCGCAACGATGCGCTCCTGTTGGGCGTGCCGTTTGCCGCGGTGCTGGCAAAGCGTGTCAGCGGTCAATTGGCGAGCAACACGGTGCGTCAGGAATTGCCCTATACGATCGGCCTGGCCGGCGGGTTCCTGCTCGCCCTGCTTCCGGCGCACCTGCTGACCTATCTCCTGACCGGCCAGCCTGCCAATTCGTCGATCGGCGCCGTCCTCTTTCTCAACGACCTCATCGATTTCTCGCGCTACGGCGACAACCTCGATTTCGCGACGTGGATGGGACAGGGTTTCCGGCGCTTTGTCCTTTTGCGGGTCTCCGTCTTCATGCAGATCCTGCATCATCTTCTCACGCTGTTCGGCGAGCCCGCGACCATGATGGCCTTGATCGCAGCCCTCTTCGGCGTGCTGTCGAACCGACGGGCAGCGTTCATCTCGAGCCTGATCGGCCCCTTGGCTTTTCTGGTTGCGATCGTCCTGGCCTATTCGATCGCCCTGCCGGCGATCGGCGATCACGCGGCGATGCGCAGCTTCACGGGCTTGCTCCCCGTTCTGGCCGCCCTGGCGGCCGTCGGCAGCGCCGAGATTGCCGCCACACGGCGCGGATTTACAGCCCTCGCGGCAGGCGTGGCGGCCTTCTCGGCAATCGCTGGCGTCGATCGGGCGCGCGTGCAGCTCGATAATGGTCGGAAAGCTCTGGCGGAATACCGCACCGAGGCCCGCATCATCGACCAGGCAAGTCGATCGGCGGGGCCGGCTCTCGCCATGGTCCGCAATCCCGCCGTGTTCACCACCACGACCGGCATTCGCTCGGTTTCCCTTCCAACCAACGGTTCGCTTGCGGTGCAAGCGGCTGCCAAAAAATTCGGCGCCACCGCCATCGTGACGGATCAGTGGTCGGAAGCGGCCGGCCTGGCGGACGACCTGCACGCGGCCATCCAGCATATTCCGGATAGCGTCCAGATCGTCCTGCTGTTGCCCACCCCCCTGGACGATAAGAAGCTGCTCGGCGATCGGGTCGGCCATTAGGCCAACGTGGGTCCAGCAGCGTGGCGAGAGGTTGTCGCGCCATGACACTCACGAGCAGAGGATCGGCAGATGGCCACCCCCGCGGCCCGAAGAGACGCTGCCGGGTTATCCCGGCATGGTGATCCGCGAAGCCGACAGCGAACGCGTCCTTCAGTCCATGGTGTAGGGACCTGTCTATTCAGCGGCGATGGCTGACTGCAACGAAGCGATACGGCCGCTCCATGATCGAATGCCGGTCCTGCTGCACCCCCACGAATATGAGCAATGGCTGCGGGGATCGCTCGATGATCTCCTCGCTTTCCAGCAGCGCTGCTTTCCCGATGACCTCATCGAGTTACAGCCCACCAGTGAGCTTTGGGTGAAAAAGAAGGCGCCGGCCTCGAGCGAGGCCCCAACATTGCTTTGACGAGCCGCGCCGCCGGCGCCGCACCGGCCGAGCCGCCGCCGATGACGATGAAGTCGTCGTCGCCCGCCAAGTACGCAGGCCGATACCTGCTATATGAACGCGGGTTTATGGACAGGTGAAGGCCGGAATTGGCTTGGGCCGGGCTCGGCTGCCGTGTGCGGGGCTTGCGCCGTAACCGGATTCGCTCGTTCTGCCATCGTCGCGACATCAATCAGCGATTCCTTTAGCCGTCCGAGCGAGAGAGGTGCGGCATGGTTTGTCCGAACTGCAAGGCCGAAAATCCCGACGGCAGCAAGTTCTGCGCGCGCTGCGGCACGGTGCTGGCGGCCGGCTCGTCCCTGTCGGCCGCAATCGTGCCTTCGATGTCCTCGGCCGAGCGGCGCCAGCTCACGGTCATGCTCTGCGACCTCGTCGGCTCGACGGCGCTCTCGGTGCGGCTCGACCCGGAGGATCTGCGCGAGGTGTTGGTCGCCTATCAGACATACGTGACCGAAACCGTCACCCGCGTCGGCGGCTTCGTCGCCGGCTATATGGGCGACGGCGTGCTGGTCTATTTCGGCTATCCACAGGCGCACGAGCATGCCGCCGAGCGCGCCGCGCGTGCCGGCCTGGAGCTGGTAAGGGGATTGTCCGAGCGCGACTGGCCCTCGCAGGTCGCACCGCAAATCCGCATCGGCATCGCCACCGGCCTGGTCGTCGTCGGCAGCCTCGCCGGCGAGGACGAGGCGCAGCAGCACGGCATTGTCGGTGGCACGCCCAATCTGGCGGCCCGCCTGCAGGCGCTGGCCGAACCGGACACGGTGGTGATCGAACCGACCACGCGCCGCCTCACCGGCGGGCTCTTCGATTACCGCGACCTCGGCGCGGTGACGCTCAAGGGCTTCGCCGAGCCCGTGCGAGCGTGGCAGGTCATGGGCCTCAGCGCTGCGGAAAGCCGCTTCGAGGCGCTGCATGATGCCGGTGTGGCGCCGCTGCTGGGCCGCGGCGACGAGTTGGGGCTGCTGCTGCGGCGTTGGCAACAGGCGAAGAGCGGCGAGGGTCGCGTCGTCCTGCTCTCGGGCGAGGCCGGCATCGGAAAGTCGCGCTTGGCCACGGCGCTGCTCGAACACATTGCCGGCGAGCCGCACCTCCGCCTGCGTTACTTCTGCTCGCCCCATCACACGGACAGCGCGCTCCATCCGGTCATCGCCCAGGTCGAGCGCGCCGCGCGGTTCGAGCGCGAGGACGACCCCGCGTCGAAGCTCGACAAGCTCGAGGCCATGCTTGCGTACGGATCGGCTTCGGCCGATGACGCATCGCTTATTGCCGAGCTGCTCTCCCTGGCCGGCATCGATCGACGATATCCGAGGCTCGATCTTGCGCCGCAGCAGCGCAAGCAGAAGATGCTGGGAGCTCTGTGGCGGCTGGTCGAGGCGCCGTCGCGCCGCCTGCCGATCCTGGCGATCTTCGAGGATGTGCACTGGATCGATCCGACCAGCCTCGAGCTGTTGGATCGCGCCATCGAGCAGGTGCCGCGGCTGCCGATCCTGCTTTTGGTCACGTTCCGGCCCGACTTCGACGCGCCGTGGGCCGGACGGCCGCAGGTGCACGCGCTTGCCTTGAACCGACTGAGCCGCTTCGCCAGCACCGCCCTTGTCGGACGGTTTGGCGGCAGTGACGGCCTGCCGCACGACGTGGTCGAGGAGATCCTCGAGCGTACCGACGGCGTGCCGCTGTTCATCGAGGAACTGACCAAGGCCGTCGTCGAAGCCGGCGAGATTGGGGCGCCGGCGGTTGCGCCGACCGCGCCGGTGCAGCATCGCATCCCGACCACGCTGCATGCCTCGCTCACCAGCCGGCTCGATCGGCTGGGCCCGGCCAAGGAGCTGGCGCAGGTCGGCGCGGTGATCGGCCGCCGCTTCTCCCATGCCCTGCTCGCCGCCGTCGCCGGCCGGGGCGAGCCGGAGCTTCATGCCTTGCTCGACCAGCTCATCGCCGCCGGCCTCGTGTTCCAGGAGGGAACCTGGCCGCAGGCGACGTTCCGCTTCAAGCACGCGCTGGTCCAGAGCGTCGCCTATGAGAGCCTGCTGCGGTCCGCGCGCCAGCAGCTCCACGCGCGTATCGCGACGACTCTCGAAAAGGACTTCCCGGAGACGGCGCCGGAGCAATTCGCCCAGCATTGGGCACTGGCAGGCGATGCCGGGCGTGCGGTGAGCCACTGGCGCAAGGCCGGCCAGCAGGCGATCGAGCGCTGCGCCAATCGCGAGGCGATCGCTCAGTTGACCAAGGGATTGCGGATGCTCGAGCGCTTGCCGCACGGCCTGGAGCGCGATCGGATCGAGCTCGACCTCCAGCTGCTCCTGGCCGAGGCGCTGATGGCCGACAGGGGATGGACCGCGCCCGAGACGCGCCCCTGCTACGATCGCGCCCGCGAGCTGTGCGAGCGGATTGGCGACACCGAGGGGCTTTACCCGGTGCTCTACGGGCAATTCTCCCACCACCTGTCGCGCGGCGAAGCCGACGCCGCGCACGGCCTCGCGCTGCAGACCCTGCACTTGACCGAGGCAACCGGCGACGCAGCGCTGCAATCCATGGCGCACAGCATGCTCGGGATGAGCCTGTTCTCGCGCGGCGAGCTGGCGACGGCGCACACCCATCTGCAGACCGCCCTCTTGCTCCATCAGCCCGACAGCCGTTCCCACACCTTCCTGTCGCCCGGGCACAACTTCGCCATCGCCTCGCTGTGGCTCGCCCTCACGCTCGGCCTTCTCGGCTATCCGGAGCAGGCGTCGCGGCACGCCGCTGCGGGGCTGCGGGCCGCGCGCGAGCTTTCCAACCCGCATACCCTGGCCCACGCCCTGGCGCTCGCCTGCCGGCATCACTCCATGCTCGGCGAGACCGCGGCGCTCGACCAGGCCACCGAGGAGCTTGCCGCGCTCGCGGCGGAACACCGCTTCCCGTTCTATGCCGCCGCCGGGCAGATCTATCGCGGCTGGGTGCTCTCGGCAGGGCCCGACGTTGCCCGCGGGATCGGAGTCCTGCGCGAGGGCATGGCGACCTTCATGGATCTCGGCTCCATGGCGCTTCGACCTTATTTTTCGGCGAGGATCGCGGTTCTCTCCGCCGCGGCGCGCTCGCTCGCGGACGGCCTCGATCTTCTCGACAAGGCCCTGGAACAGGTCGAGCAGTCCGGCCAGCGCTGGTGCGAAGCGGAGATCCATCGGTCGAAAGGCGAGCTGCTGTCGGCATTTGCCGACGCGCCGCAGGCCGAGTCCTGCCTTCAGCGAAGTTTCGCGACGGCGCGCCGGCAGGGCGCCCGGCTATGGGAACTGCGGGCCGCCTGCAGCCTTGGCCGGCTCTGGCGCGACCAGGGCAAGCCCGACGACGTCCGCGCGCTCCTGGGGCCGATCCATGGCTGGTTCACGGAGGGCTTCGATACGCCCGATCTCAGGGAGGCCAAGGCGCTGCTCGACGCCTTGAGCGGCGAGAACGGCAGATGACCCGCAGTCATCGCTGCCGCATCATGCTCTTCCGGACCGAGCCCCTGCCTTCGCCGAAGCGAAGCCGCTTCGGCTTCGCGCAGGCAGGTCCGGCTCGCTCATGATCATGAGCGCGGCGGGCGAAGTAAACTTCGCCCTGAGATGCGCGCGGTTCAAGTGAGTATGAAACGACCCGCGACTGGCTGCAGGACCTGCCACTGCATCGACTGTCCGCCGGTAGCCTCGTACAACTTCTAGACGAAGTACCTTGCGGCCACGTCGGTCCCGTCGCGGGTTTTGATGACCTTGGGCTGGCCCTTGGCCGTCGTGGCATTGAAGGTCGTCGCGATATACATGCTGTTGATGATAGCTCCCATCGGCCTCGAGGGGCCGTCGTCGCCACGCTAAATCCCCAACTTGTCACACGCCTCGAAGCTTCGAGCGTGATGTTATGCTCCGATCGACCTGACCGCGGATGTACCGGCAGGTCAAAGGCCCGTCCGGGCTTGCTGACTTCCTGGGCGGGCCTTCGCTTGTTGGCGGGGGCTCTAATGAGCCGCGCTCGACCTGTTGCTGCCCTAGCAGATCCGGATCTCGACACATTTTTTACACCGAGCCGCGCATCAAGAACCGGCCATGATAGCCCAATGGAGCCAGTAAGCGGGGAAGCTTCGTCCCGCAGCCGCGCGATACACAGTGCGTTAGCCAATAAGCGGGCCGCGGACTCCCGCGCCCGTGCTTTGGTCTCGACCATTCGGGAGCTTTGGGCGGCTGGCTTCGTTTCGCGCCGGGCGCTGGCGGACGAGTTGAACCGAAGAGCAATACCGACCGCTCGTGGTGGCCGCTGGCATTACACCACCGTGGTGAGGATGCTGACGCGCCTGGGCCTGAAGACGCACGGCAACCCCATGATCAACAATGGACAGGCACTCAAGCAGGCCGCGAATGTGCGAGCCAAGGTGCTGGCTCCGATAATTCGCGCACTCAGGGGAAAGGGCCTCGTCTCGTTTAGTGCCATCGCGCGCGAGCTTAACAAACGAGAGATACCAACCGCACGGCGCGGGAGATGGCATCCAAGCAGCGTTAGCCGACTGCTGCACCGCGTGGAAAGGCTGGAGCCTTCCTCGCGCGCCGCTTCTGACGAGTGACGCTGAGCCAGTGAACGCCGGGCCTACTCGGGCACGGCCACGCCGGAGCCGCCCAGCTCGGCCGGGAAGTCCTTGAGCTTGGGCAATCCGTCTTTCATCGGCAGCACGGTCTCGGCGTAGTTCACGTGCACGCCCGGCTTGAAGGCCAGCGTCGGGATTGTGGCGGCATAGACATCGATCAAGCCGATCGGCGGATGGTTGGTCAAAAGATGGCCGCCACACTTCGTGCAGAACTGGCGTTCACTCATCGGCGCCTTGGCGAAAGAGCCGACGAATTCCGCTCCCTTCG
>DASZJU010000355.1:0-1804 GCA_035947815.1 Reyranella sp. | reverse complement strand
CGACAGGAAGTCCGGGATGGCCTTGCCGGCATATTCCTTGTTCCAGGCCGCCAGGAAGGCCTTGTTGGCGGGCCGGTTGGCCGCGGTCGAATAGGTGCCGGCCGTGACCAGGCCGACCGCGACATCGCCCATATTGGGCAGTTCCTCGTCCGGGACCAGGTCCTGGGTCGAGATGACATTGATGCCCGCCTGCCGCAGGCCGAGGTCGCGGACGGCCTTGAGGACCGAGGTCGCCTGCTCGCCGGCCGGGGGCCAGATCAAGGCGACGTCCGGCTTGGCGTCCTTGATGCGCTGCACGAACGGGGCGAAATCCGGATTGGTGGTCGGGAAGCGCACCGAGCCCAGCGTCTTCAGGCCAGCGTCTGTCCAGCCCTTGGTGAAGGCCGCCTCGGTATCGTGGCCCGGGATGAAGTCGCTCACCGCCGTGTAGGCGGTCTTCCAATTCTGCTTGGCGGCCCATTGGCCGAGCGGGTAGGCCTGCTGCCAGAGCGTGAACGAGAAACGCACCACATAGGGCGAGATGCGCGGGATGGCGGCGCCGGCCGCATTGGTGATGACCAGCGGCACCTTGGCCTCCTGGGTCAGCGGCGCGACGGCGGCGGCGATCGGCGACCCCACCACGCCGAGCAGGAGCTGGACGTGGTCGCGCGTGATCAGCTCCTGGGCGACGCGCTTGCCGGTTTCGGGTGCGGCGGCGTCGTCGCGTTTGATGATCTCGATCTTGACGCCTGGCGGCAGGTCCTTCTCGTGCTCCTTGACGTAGAGGTCGATGCCCTTCTGCATCTGGTCGCCGGCCTGGGCGAGAAATCCGGAATAGCTGTTGATGAGGCCGATCTTGACGGTCTGCGCCGATGCCGCGCCGGCGCCCGCGAGCATCAGTGCCGCCAGCGCCGCTCCGGTCAGCGGCGTGCGGAAATACGCCTGTCCACTCATCGTGCTCCTCCCAGATTTCTGCCTTTGCGCTCGCGCCGTTGGGGCATAGTCGAGCGCACGCGCAGTATATCGAGGAAGCCTGCGACCGGGCAATGATTCTGGTCGACCACGGGCCCTCCGGGGCTCCGTTACTTACGCAAATCGCGCCAGCCGGGAGGTCGGGATGCAGGGGAAAATCGGGCTTGAGGAGCATTTCGCGATCGCCGGGACGCTGGCGGATTCGAGCACCTTCCTGCCGGACCGATGCTGGGAGGAATTGAGCTCTCGCCTCATCGACGTGCAGAAGGAGCGTATCGCCGTGATGGATGCGCACGGCATGGAGATGATGATCCTTTCGCTCAACGCTCCGGCCGTCCAGGGCCTCGCCGATCCCAAGCGCGCCCAGGAGGTCGCGCGCCGCGCCAACGATGTGTTGGCGCAGGCGGTGGCGCTGCGGCCCGATCGCTTTGCGGCGCTCGCGGCCTTGCCGATGCAGGATGCGGAGCTCGCGGCACGTGAATTGGAGCGCTGCGTCAAGGAGCTCAAGTTCTGCGGCGCGCTGGTCAACGGCTTTTCGCAGGTCGACGATCCCGACAAGGCGCTCTACTACGATACGCCGGATTACTGGCCGTTCTGGGAGACGGTCGAGCGCCTCGACGTTCCGTTCTATCTGCACCCGCGCAATCCGTTGCCGGGCTGGGCGGGGATCTACGAGGGGCATTCCTGGCTGTTGGGCCCGACCTGGGGATTCGGCGTCGAGGCCGCCACCCATGCGCTGCGGCTGATGGGGTCGGGCCTGTTCGATCGCTGTCCGCGCCTCAACATCATCCTCGGGCATCTCGGCGAAGGCCTGCCCTACAGCATCTGGCGGGTCGACAACCGCAACAACTGG
>DASZJU010000354.1:0-5478 GCA_035947815.1 Reyranella sp. | reverse complement strand
CCCGAGCTGCGCCACGTAACTCCGCAACGCCTCGCGCGCGGCCGCGACGTCCTTTTCGGCATCGGCGCGGCGCTTGGCGATCGCTTCGAGCTCGGTCTCCTGCTTGTCGAGCGTGGCCAGATAACGCCGCTGCAGGTCGCTATTGGCCGGCACGCGGGCGAGGTTGTCGCGCAGGCGGGCCTGCTCCTGGACGATCTGCTGCCGTTCGGCATCGGCTTGCGTCACCTTGCGCTGGGCGTCGGTGACGGCGCCTTGGAGCTGCAACACCTTGGTGAGTGCGTCCCGCGTCTTGGCGTCGAACTCGCGCGCCTGGGCGTAGACCCGGATCTGGTCGGCCGCGCCGTCGACCAGGCGCAGCTCCTGCTGCTGCGTCTGCTCCTGCACGACCTCGAAGGTCTGGGTCTGGTCGCCGCCGGGCAGCTGGAACGGGATGCGGTAGTTGCCCTCGCTCAGCTCCACGGTCTTGACGTCGGGCTTGACCAGCGTCCAGCCCGGCAGCCGGCGTTGCACGATGATGAGCTGCCGCGCTTCCTTGGCCGGGCCGCGCACGCGATAGGTCATGGTCTGGCGGATGACGCGTGACAGGCGGAGCGCGCCTTGCGCGATCGTGCCGCTGGCGATGCGATCGGTCTGAGCGGCGTCGCGCTCGATCGTGATCTTCTCGTCGAGCGCATAGGCCAAGAGGCGCGACTCGCCGACCGGGAAGCCCGACAGCCGGGCGTCGCCGACATAGGCCACGTAGCCCGCCTTGTCGCGCTCGTAGAGGGTGATGATGCCGGGCGGCAGGCCGCTGTCGCCATCGTTGCTGAGCCGGATGGCGGCCAACGGATTGCGCGCCGCCGTCTCGGCCTGATAAAGCGCCAGCCGCGCAGTCGGCACCTGGCGGTCGATGATCGGGATCGAGAGCGTGCGGCCGTTGTCGACGCTCACGGCGCGCGGATACTTGAAGACGATCTGCGTCGCGGCATCGGTGGCCTCGACCTGATCGGCGGCGACGGCGGTGGATGACGGCGGAGCAGCCGTCGCCGCCAGACTGCGTTCCTGCTGAGGACGGGGCGCCCCAGCCGGCGCTGGCGGCGGCGGTGCCGCCTTGGCGCGCTCGGCGTCCACGCCGCCGCGATCGACGCCGGGCATCAGCCGCCCGGCGACTTCGACGGGAATCTCGGGACGCTGGACGTAGTAGGCCTCGTAGAGCGCCTGATGGAAGGCCACAGGGCGGCCCGACACCAGGGTGAGCTCGATGTCCTTCCAGTCCTGGCCGCTCAGATTCTCGACCGTCGCCCAGCCCTGCAGGGCGGCCCGCGGCGCCGTGGGATCGCCCGGCAGGGTCAGGCGGTACGACGCCTTCCACACCGGCACCTCGACAATATAGGCGACGCGCACCGTGCGCTGGCCCTGGCCGCGCGTCGACAGTTCGAGGGTGCGCGCGTCCTTGGCGCGGTTGCTCTGGATGGCGAGCAAGGCCTGGGCGACCTTGTCGCGCAAGGCGGCGTCGGCGAACTGCAGGTTCTCGGCGTCCTCGAGAATGAACTGCTGCAGGCCGCGATCGGTGAGCAGCGTGATCCGCGTGCGCTTGGTCGTGGCCTTGCCGTCAGCCAGGGTGACGGTCTCGTCCTGGACCGACACGATGCGCCCGGTGATGGCGCGGCTGCCGCCGACCGTGATCTCCGCGCCCTTCAGCGTGGCCAAAAGATCGGCGGGAGAGCCGAGCGAGTCCTGGTCGAACGGCAGATCCTTGAAGGCCTGGGCGAGCGGTTCGCGCCCCGGCAGGCTGAGACCGCCCACACCGCCCTTGTCGTCGTAGACCACCAGGCTCTTCAACACGTCGTCGACCTGCTGCAGCGACACGGTGAGCTTGAGCGTGGCGTCGCCCTCGACCGTGGCTTCGTATTCGAAATATCCCAGCCCGCCCGACGACAGCATCACGCGCTTGAGCACGAGATCCTGCGCGGCGGCGAGGGTCGGCGCCACGAAAAGGCCGAGCAAGGCGACGATGGAAAAGAAAAGGTGGTGCATGAGCTCTCCCGGTCAATGCACGCGCACCGTGAGCTTCGACTGTGACACAACCGGGGCGCTGCGGCGACGAAACTGGGAGCGCTTCTCATGCTCATTCGGACCGCGAGCGTCCCGCTCGCTCATGATCATGAGCGAGCGGGACGCTCGCGGTCCGGAAGATTACGAGAGCGCCTCGGCCAGGGCTTCGAACGGCAGAAGGACACACTCCTGCCGCGACTTGTGCGACTTCACCGGCGTGAAGGCCGCGAACGGCTCGGCGGCCTCGCCTTGTTCACGGCCGATCGCCCGTTCGGCGTCGTGGCGGATGGTTTCGATGCCGGCCTTGTCGCGGCCGACCGCGATCGACGACAGAGCCGAAGCCGACGCCTGGCAGAGCAGGCAGCCGCGCACCTGATGGGCGATCTCGGCGATGTGGCCTTTGTCGTCGAGCCTGACGTCGATGGTGACCCGATCGCCGCACAGCGGATTGTCGCGCCGCGCCGATTTGGTGGGCGCCGCCAACTTGCCCGCCCCTGTCTTGGCCTTGGCAAGCGCCACGATACGGTCCTGGTAGAGCTGATCGCTCATCGCAAGGTGCGCGCCGCATGCTGGACGCCGCCGAGCAGCGCGTCGATGTCGGTGTTGTCGTTGTAGGGCGCCATCGAGACGCGCGTCGTGCCGTCGATATCGAAGCGATCCATCAACGGCTGGCAGCAGTGATGCCCGGCGCGCACGGCGACGCCGAACGAATCGAGGGTCTGCGCCACGTCGTGCGGATGAACGCCGTCCAGCATGAAGGAAACGACGGGATAGCGGCTCTGCAGGCTGGCCGGACCGAGGATCTGCGTGCCGTCGATCTTCTGCAGCCCGTCCATCAGCCGCTGCACCAGCGCCATCTCGTGGGCATGGGCCGCGGTCCAGTCGAGCCCGCGCATCCACTTGCAGGCGGCACCCAGGCCGATCGCCTGCCCGATCGGCGGCGTGCCGGCCTCGAAGCGGCGCGGCGGCGGCGCCCAGGTCGTCTCGGCGAAGGTGACGCGGCCGATCATCGAGCCGCCGCCGTGGAAGGGCGGCATCGCCTCGAGCAGCTCGGCCTTGGCCCACAGCACGCCGACGCCGTTGGGACCGTAGGCCTTGTGGCCGGCAAAGGCATAGAAATCGATGCCGAGTGTGGGCAAGTCGAGCGGCCCGTGCGGCGCGCGCTGGGCGCCGTCGAGCATCACCTTGGCGCCGATCGTCTTCGCCAGGGCGACCACGGCGCGGATGTCGAGCAGCGCGCCGGTGACGTTGGAGACATGGGCGAGCGAGATCAGCTTGGTGCGGGGCGTCAGCAGGCGCGGCAGTGCATCGAGGTCGATGCGGCCCTCGACCGTCACCGGGATCATGTCGAGCTCGACGCCAGTGCGCGAACGCAGGAGCTGCCATGGCACGATGTTGGAATGGTGTTCCAGCTCGGACAGCAGGATGCGATCGCCCGGCTTCAGCAGCGCGCCGTAGGAATAGGCGACGAGGTTGATCGCCGCCGTGCAGCCGCCGGTGAACACGACCTCCAGCGGCGCCACGCCGAGGAACGTCGCCACCTCGATGCGCGCATTCTCGTAGGCCTCGGTCGCCCGCTCGGCCAGGCGATGCACGCCGCGCAGCACGTTGGCGCGGCCGGTCGTCTCGTAGGCGCGCACCGCGTCGAGCACCGCATCGGGCGTCTGCGCCGAGGCGCCATTGTCGAGATAATGGACCGGCTGGCCGTCGATGATCTCGGACAGGATGGGAAACTGCCGGCGGACGGCGGCGACATTGAAACTCATGCCGGACTCCGCGCCCGCCAGGCGGCCAGCGCCTCGGGCGTGTCGATGTCGGTGACGGCCGCCTCGCCCGCCATCTCGACTTCGCAGACGAGGTCGCCATGTTCGCCGATCAGGTGCTTGGCGCCGGTGTCGCCGGCGAGCTTGGCCATCTCGGGGAAGAAGCGGCGCGCCCACAGCACGGGATTGCCGCGCTTGCCAACCACCGTCGGCACGCAGATCGAGCGGCCCTCGACCGGGCTGAAGGCCGCCATCAGGCGGTCGAGCAGACCGGCATTGACCCCGGGCATGTCGCCCAGCTGCACGATGGCCGCATCGACATTGGTGCTGAGCGCGCCGATACCGGTGCGCACCGAGGTGCTGAGGCCTTCGGCGAAATCCGGGTTTGTCACGAAGCGCAGGCGCGACTTGGCGGGCACGGCCTTCTCGATGGCGACGCGGACTTCGTCGGCCATGTGCCCCAGCACGACCACGACCTCGACCGCCTGCGAGGCAAGCGCGGCCTTCACCGCGTGGACGACCAGCGGCTGGCCATTGGCGTCGGCCAGCATCTTGTTCGGGCCGCCCATGCGGGTCGAGCGGCCGGCGGCCAGCACCAGCACGGCGACGCGCGGGGCCTGCTGCGGTCCTGCGTCTTCCGACGCATCGTCGTCGCGCGGCTGCGGACGGCTGGCGATCTCGGCCAGAAGGCCGCCCGCGCCCATGCGCACGATCTCGGCGCGGCCGATTGGCAGGCCGGCGGCCAGCCGCTCCAGCACCATGTCGAAGCCGTTGTACTTGGGCGACTTGGCGCAGCCCGGCAGACCCAGCACCGGCTTGCCGTCGAGCTCGGCCGTGAGCAGCAGGTTGCCGGGATCGACCGGCATGCCGAAATGCGTGACCTTGCCGCCCGCCTCCTCGATGCCGGCCGGCACCACGTCGTGGCGGTCGACGATCGCCGAGGCGCCGGCGATCAGGAAGATGTCGCAACCCTCCGATGTGAGTTCCCGGAGTGCCCCCGCGATGGCCCGGGCGTCGTGCGTCACGCGGCGTTCGCCGACCAGCGCGCTGCCGAGCGACGTCAGCCGTTTGCCGGTCGTGCCGACCGCCTTGTCCAGGACCTTGTCGCGCGTGCCGGGCAGCCTGGTCTGCACCAGGCCGGCGCGCATGGACTTGAACGGCGCCACCGAGACCAGCGGCTGGTTGGCCGACTTCGCCACCTCGATGGCCTTGGCGACCGCGGTGCGCGGCGCGGCGTAGGGGATGATCTTGACGGTGGCCACCATCTGCCGCGGCTCGACGCGCGCGAAGGGCGGCAGGGTCGCCACGGTGACCGATTCGTCGAGCTCGTTCAGCGCATCGATGCGCTCGTGATCGACGACCGCAAGGCCCGCTTCCTTGGCGAAATGGTTGCACCGTCCGGTGAAGGCCGCGGTGATCTCGATGCCTTCGCCGGCCAGCGCCTTGGCGACCGCCGCCGCCGCCTCGTCCTCGTGCACGTCGTCGGGGTCGAGGCGTGCCGCGACCACGGTCGAGGCGCCGGCGGCCTTGAGCTTGGCGACATCGTCCGCCGACAGCAGCCGGCCCTTGGAAAAATTGACGCCGCTCGCGCGCCAGCTATGGGCCAGGATGGCCCCGGTCGCCTCGTCGATGGGCGTCTCGCCGAATCTCACGCCGCGACCACCTTGGGGCCGGCCATCGC
>DASZJU010000353.1:0-11514 GCA_035947815.1 Reyranella sp. | reverse complement strand
TCCTCGCCCTCGAGCCACAGCGCGTCGTAGAGGCGCACATGGGCGGGATGGTCCTTCAACATCTTGGGCGTCACGGTCTTGCGGTTGAGCCGCTGTTGCAGGTCGTTGAACGGCGCCACCGTCTCCTCGCGGCGCACCAGAAGCTCGCCGTCGAACACGCCGTCGAAGTCGATCGCGTCCACGATGTCGGGAAAAGCGCCGGAGATGTCCTCGCCGGCGCGGCTATAAAGCCGCTTCACGCCGCCCGAGGAGGCGACCTGCACGCGGATGCCGTCCCATTTCCACTCGGCCCGGAAGTGCGCGGGGTCGAGCGTGTCGAGCTCGGCGCGGTCGATGGGATTGGCCAGCATGGGCGGCAGGAAGGCGCCGCCCGCATTGCTGCTGGGCCGCGGTGCTCCCGCCAGCAGCCAGTCGAACAGCGGCCGGTAAGGCGCGGAGAGACCGTGCCAAACCTCCTCGACTGCATCGACCGGCTGGCCGCCGATATTGGCGACAGCCTGCTTGGCGAGCCGTGCCGACACGCCGACCCGCAGCGCGCCGGTCAAGAGCTTCAGAAGGGCCCAGCGTCCCGTCGAATCGAGGGCGTCTAACCAGCGCTTCAGGATGGCGGGCGTCTGCATTTTGGTGGCGCGCTGCAGGGTTTCGACGACTTCGCCGAGCGAGGGCGGCGGCCCCGCCGCGGGATCGGTTTCCCAGATCAGCGCCAGGGTTTCGGCCAGATCGCCGACATAGTCGTAGGAGAGATGGAAGAGCTCGGCGCCGATCTTCTCCTCGCCGAAGCCGCGCAGCAGCGCCGGTTTGGCAGCCGGAAAATCGAGCCCGCCGGTCAGCGCGGCCAGCGCCCAGCCGCGGTCCGGGTCGGGCGTCTCGCGCAGATAGGTCTCGATCAGCCGGAGCTTGGCGTTGCGCGCCGGCTGGAAGGAAAGGGCGTCGAGAAGGGCAGCGAAGGCCTGCACCTAGGCGCCCTCTTCCTCGCGGCCGGCGAGATGCAGCGCCTCGGCGTCGATGCCGAGCTCGCGCGCGTAGTGCACCAGGGCCTCTTCGCGGCCATGCGTTACCCAGACCTTGGGCGCGCCGACATCCTTGAGGGTCTGCGTGAGCTCGGGCCAGTCGGCATGGTCGGAGATGACCAGCGGCAACTCGGCGTCGCTTTGCCGGGCGCGGGCGCGGACCCGCATCCAGCCCGAGCAGACCGCCGGCAGCGGATCGGCGAAGCGCCGCGACCAGCGGTCGGCGATGGCCGAGGGCGGGCACAGCACGATGGCGCCCTTGAAGGGTTCTAGGATCGCATCCGAGACATGAGCGATGTCGCCGAGGTCGATACCCTGGTCCTGGTAGAGCTTGCACAATGACAGCAGTGCGCCGTGCAGCCAGATGCGCTTGTCCCAGCCCGCGGCGCGTAAGAGCTTGATCACCCTCTGGCACTTGCCGAGCGCGTAGACGCCCACCAGATGAGTGCGTTCAGGAAAGGTGGCGACCGAGCGCAACAGTTTGCCGATTTCGCCGGCATCGGAGGGATGATGGAACACCGGCAGGGCGAACGTCGCCTCGGTGATGAAGACGTCGCAGGGCACCGGCTCGAAGGGCGGGCAGGTCGCATCGGGCCGGCGCTTGAAATCGCCCGATACAACGATGCGCTGGCCCTTGTATGCCAGCACGGCCTGCGCCGAGCCCAGGATGTGGCCGGCCGGGGCGAAGCACACATCGACGTCGCCAACGCGTACGCTTTCGCCATATTTCAGCGGCTGCTGGTCGGTGCTGGGCATATCCTCGAAGCGGGCACGCATGATGGCCAGCGTTTCGGGCGTGGCCAGTGCCGCACGATGGCCGGGACGCGCATGGTCGCCATGGCCGTGCGTGATCACGGCACGCGGCACGGCGACGGCCGGATCGACATAGAAGTCGCCGGGCTTGCAATAGAGGCCGCGCGGCGTCGGATAGAGCCAGGAGCGGGGATTTAGGGTGTCGACGGCCATTGAACTTGCTGCATCCTACCCGGCAGATATGGGGCTTCCCGACCTGTTTTCACGCTGGTTCGAAAGTCGCGGATGGACGCCGCGGCCGCACCAGCTCGCCCTGATCGAGCTGGCCCAGCAGGGCAAGAGCGCGCTGCTGATCGCGCCGACCGGCGGCGGCAAGACGCTGGCGGGCTTCCTGCCGTCCTTGATCGAGCTCACGGAGCGCCGCCAAAAAGGCGAGGACCTCGCCCACAAGAAAGGCAAGGGCGAGCTGCACACGCTCTACATCTCGCCCTTGAAGGCTCTGGCCACCGATATCCGCCGCAACCTCGAGATGCCAATCGCCGAGATGAAGCTGCCGGTGCGGGCCGAGAGCCGCACCGGCGACACGCCGCAGAGCCGCCGGCTGCGCCAGCGCGAGCGGCCGCCGGATTTGCTGATGACCACGCCGGAATCGCTGGCGCTGCTGCTGTCCTATCCCGATGCGGCGCCGTTCTTCGCCAGCCTGAAATGCCTGATCGTGGACGAGCTGCATTCCTTCGCCACCAGCAAGCGTGGCCATCACCTGGCGCTTTGCCTGGCGCGCGTGGCCTCGCTGGCGCCCCATGTGCGTTTCGTCGGCCTGTCGGCGACGGTGGCAAATCCGCCCGAGCTGGCGGACTTCCTCGCAGTCAAGGACGAGGTCGAGATCGTGCGCGGCGAGCCCGGCGCGCAGCCGGTGGTGAGCATCATCGACGCCCAGGAGCGCCTGCCGTGGGGCGGCCACATGGGCCACCACGCGGTGCCCGAGGTCTACAACATCATCCGCCAGCACAAGACCTCGATCGTGTTCGTGAACACCCGCGCGCAGGCCGAGCTGGTGTTCGACCGGCTGTGGCGCATCAACGAGGACAATCTGCCGATCGGCCTGCATCACGGCTCGCTGGCCGTCGAGCAGCGGCGCAAGGTCGAGGCGGCCATGGCGGCAGGCAAGCTGCGCGCCGTGGTCGCGACCTCTTCGCTCGATCTCGGCATCGACTGGGGCGACGTCGACCTGGTGATCCAGATGGGCGCGCCCAAGGGCGTGAGCCGGCTGATGCAGCGCATCGGCCGCGCCAACCACCGGCTGGATGAGCCGAGCCGCGCCATGATCGCGCCAGCCAACCGCTTCGAGGTGCTGGAGTCCCTGGCGGCGCTGGAGGCCATCGAGGCGCGCGAGCTCGACGGCGACCCGCCGCGGCCGCCCTGCCTCGACGTGCTGGCGCAGCACATCGTCGGCACCGCCTGTGCTCAGCCGATCGACCGCGAGGCCTTCTTTGCCGAAGTGCGGAGCGCCCAGCCCTATCGCGACCTGCCGCGCCAGGATTTCGACGACACGTTCGATTTCGTGGCGACCGGCGGCTATGCGCTGGCGGCCTACGAGCGCTGGCATCGGCTGAAGAAGCTGCCCGACGGGCGCTGGATGCTGGCCTCGCCGATGGTGGCGCGGCAGTTCCGCATGAATGTCGGCACCATCGTCGAGCTGCCGCTGATCAAGGTGAAGATGCGGCGCGGGCCGATCCTGGGCGAGGTCGAGGAGTCCTTCATCCAGGGGCTGGTGGCGGGCGATACTTTCGTCTTCGCCGGCCGGCTGCTGCGTTTCGAGGGTGTCAAGGAACTGGTGGCGCAGTGCTCGCCGGCGACCGGCGGCGATCCCAAGGTCCCGGCCTATGGCGGCGGCCGCCTGCCGCTCTCGACCTTCCTGGCCGACCGGGTGCGCGGCATCCTGCAGGATCCGTCGCGGCACCCGAAGTTGCCGGCCGAGGTCCGCGAATGGCTGCGCATCCAGCGCATCCGCTCGACCTTGCCCAGCAGCGACAAGCTCCTGATCGAGGGTTTCCCGCGCGGCAGCAAGCAATTCATCGTGGCCTACTGCTTCGAGGGCCGGAACGCCCATCAGACCTTGGGCATGCTGCTGACGCGCCGCATGGAGCGCATGGGGCTGAAGCCGCTGGGTTTCGTCGCCACCGACTATGTGCTGGGCCTGTGGGGCCTGCGGCCGCCGACCAAGGCGCAACTCGACCAGCTGTTCGACGAGGACATGCTGGGCGACGACCTCGAGGCGTGGATGGACGAATCGACCATGCTGCGCCGCTCGTTCCGCAATGTCGCAGTGATCGCCGGACTGATCGAACGGCGCTTCCCCGGCGAGGAGAAATCGCGCCGCCAGGTCACCTTCAGCTCCGACCTGATCTACGACGCGCTGCGCAAGCACGAGCCCGACCACATCCTGCTGCGCGCCACCCGCCAGGACGCCGCTTGGCAGCTCGCCGACCTCAAGCGCCTGGGCGATCTGCTGCGTCGGGCCAGGGGCCGCATCGAGTACCGTCGGCTCGACCGCATCTCGCCGCTCGCTGTGCCGGTGCTGCTGGAGATCGGCAAGGAACGCGTGCTCGACGGCACCGCCGAGGACGAGCTGCTGGACATCGCCGCCCAGGAGTTGATCGACGAGGCAACGCGGCTCTAAGGGCCTGGCCATCCGTAACCTGATACGTTACAAGTGACCATGATCCGGAGCTTCCGACACAAGGGTCTGGAACGGCTGTTTGTCGAGGGAAGCACACGGGGTGTTTCGGCGCAGCACGTCCTTCGACTGAGGCGCATTCTTGCGGCACTTCACCACAGTAGAGGACCTGATGGGATGGCATTGCCGGGTTTTCGACTTCATCCGCTTAAGGGCGAGCGAAGAGGTCAGTGGGCTGTCTCTGTGTCGGGAAACTGGCGGGTGGTCTTTTATTTCGAAGGTGAAGATGCCGTCGACGTCGATCTCGTGGACTATCATTAGGGCGGAGTAGGAATAAATATGCGTATGCACAACCCTCCCCATCCGGGAGAGCTGGTTCGCGAGGAATGCCTCGAACCGCTTGGCCTTACTGTAACAGCAGCGGCGCGGGCTCTCGGCGTTACCCGTAAGGCTCTTTCGGAGTTGATCAATGGTCATTCGGGAGTTTCGCCGGAAATGGCCATTCGCCTCTCGAAAGCGTTCGGTAGTGCTCCGGAAACCTGGTTGGGTATGCAGATGGAGTACGATCTGTGGCACGTTTCTCGTCGGGCCTCGCATTTCAAAGTCAAGAAGTTGTATTCGGGTGGGCGTAAGGCAGCGTGACGAGCAACCTGCAAATTCAATGGAAGTCACGTGAGGCGATCTTGATCTTGGGCCGGTCGATCACGATGCGGCTGCGGTCATAAGCGGGTTTGGCCGGCGGGCCTTTGCGAGCGCGATGACGGGTAGCGTTGGCTTCGGGCACCGCGACGCGGCGGTCGCCTGGATCGGTGCGGACTTCGTCGCCGCGGCCGCGGGCCAGGTGGAACTCGTCGATGTCGGCGATGGAATCGAGCTCGGCTGACCAGTCCCAGAGCTGTTCGGCGACGAGATGAATCACCAGCCCCTCGCGCTGCACGCGGCCACGTACGCCGAGCAGGCGCGAGCCCATGACAATGCGGCGATGCGCGTCGAAGACCCTGGGCCAGACCACGAGGTTGGCGATGCCGCATTCGTCCTCGATGGTGACGAACACTACGCCCGAGGCAGTGCCCGGGCGCTGACGGACCAGCACCAGGCCGGCCAATGTGAAGAAATCGTCGTTCTTGGCGTTTTTCAGTACTTCAGTCGGCGCCACGCCGCGGTCGGAAAACCGCGACCGCAGCAGCGCCAGAGGATGGGAGCGCAGCGACATCGAGATGGCGGCGTAGTCGTCCACCACCTGCTCGCCCAAGGTGAGCAAAGGCAGGGTGACGGCGGGTTCGAGGTTTCGCACTTTGGCCGTATTATCGAGCAGCGGCAGAAGCGCATCGGAGAAGCCACGCACGGCCCACAATACGTCACGGCGCGAGAGACCCAGCGAGGCGAAGGCATCGGCGCGAGCGAGGGCAACGATCTGACGTTTGGTCAGACCAGAGCGCCGCCACAGATCGGCCGGATCACGATAAGGTTCGGTGCGACGCTCGACCATGAGTTTGACATCCTCTTCGGCGAGGCCCGTGACCTGGCGCAGGCCGAGACGCAGGGCGCATCGGTTGTTGCGACCGGGCTCCAAGGTGCAATCCCAGTCGCTGGCGTTCACATCGGGTGGCCGCACCTCGACTTTATGCTCGCGCGCGTCGCGCACGAGCTGAGCCGGTGCATAGAAGCCCATCGGCTGGGAGTTGAGCAGGGCGGCGGCGAAGACCTCGGGGTAGTACCACTTCACCCATGAGGAATCGTAGACCAGGATGGCGAAGCTCGCGGCATGGCTCTCGGGGAAACCGTACTCGCCGAAGCCCTCGATCTGCTTGAAGCAGCGCTCGGCGAAGTCGCGCTCGTAGTCGTTGCCAACCATGCCCTCGATGAAATCGTCCTTGAGCTTGTGGATGGTGCCGGCCCGACGGAACGTCGCCATGGCGCGACGCAGCTTGTCGGCCTTCTCCGGCTTGAAGCCCGCGGCATCTATGGCGATCTGCATCGCCTGTTCCTGGAACAGCGGCACGCCCAAGGTCCTCTTCAGGACATTCTCGAGCTCCGGCTTGGGATAGGTGACCAGTTCGGGATTGGCGCGGTTCTTGAGATAGGGATGGACCATGCCGCCCTGGATGGGACCAGGCCGCACAATCGCCACTTCAACGACGAGGTCGTAGTAGGTCCGGGGTTTCAGCCGCGGCAGCATCGACATCTGCGCCCGGCTTTCGACCTGGAACACGCCGACGGAATCGGCCTTGCACAACATGTCGAAGACGGCGGGATCCTTGGGATCCATGCCGATGGTGCGCTCCTCGCCATAATGCTTCTTGATCAGGTCAAAGCTCTTTTGCAGGCAGGTCAGCATGCCGAGTCCCAGCACGTCGACCTTGTAGATCTTCAGGACATCCAGATCGTCCTTGTCCCATTCGACGACGGTGCGGTCATCCATGGCAGCGTTCTGGATCGGCACCAGCTCGTCGAGCCGACCCTCGGTCAGGACGAAGCCGCCGACATGCTGCGAAAGATGACGTGGAAAGCCGCATAGGGTCGCCGACAATTCGAGGGCCAATGTCAGGCGGGGATCCGTGGGATCGAGGCCGGCCTCGCGCACGTGATCGACATCGACGCCGCCCGAGCCCATGCCCCACACCGTGTCGGCCATCACGCCTACCGTGTCGGGCGACAGGCCGAGCGCCTTGCCGACCTCGCGGATGGCGCTGCGGCTTCGGTAGGCGATCACCGTGGCCGCCAGCGCGGCGCGCGAGCGGCTTTTCTCCTTGTAAATCCACTGGATCACTTCTTCGCGTCGCTCGTGCTCGAAATCGACGTCGATGTCGGGCGGCTCGTTACGCTCGTTGGAGAGGAAGCGCTCGAAGAGAACTTTGACTTCGTTGGGATTCACCGAAGTGATGCCAAGGCAGTAGCACACGGCGGAGTTGGCGGCCGAGCCGCGGCCCTGGCAAAGAATGCCCATCTTGCGGGCCTGCCATACGATCTCGTGCACGGTCAGGAAGTAAGGCGCGATCTTCTTCCGTTCGATGAGTTCGAACTCATGTCGAATCGTATCCGCCACTTCGCCGGGAATGCCCTCAGGATAGCGCCAAGCTGCCCCTTCCCACGTGAGGCGCACGAGCTTGCTCTGCGGGGTCTCGCCGCCCTCGTACAGGACGGGATACTGGTAGGTGAGCTGATCGAGCGAGAAATGGCAGCGCTCGACGATCTCCTGCGTGCGCTCGATGGCGCGCGGATGGCGGCGGAACAGACGCGCCATCTCCTGCGGCTCCTTGAGATGGCGCTCGGCGCTGGCGAAGCGGCGGAAGCCCAGCTCGTCGACGGTGCAGCCCAGACGAATGGCCGTCACCACGTCATGCAGCGCCCGCCGTTCGGGCGTGTGATAGTGCACGTCGTTGGTGGCGACCAGGCCGATCCCCATCGTGGCGGCGAGATTGTCGAGCAACGCCAGGCGGCGGGCGTCGTCGCCGCGGAACAGCATGGTGCCAGCGAGGTAGCAGCGGTCGCCGAACAGGCGGGCGAGTGCGCGCAGCCGTTCGCGGAAGGCGGGATCCTCGGGCCGGCGCGGCGGCAGGACGATGGCTAAAATACCCTCGGCATGGGCCGCAAGGTCGTCGAAAGTGAGATCGCACTCGCCCTTTGCCGCCCGGCGGTTGCCGACCGTCAGCAGTCGGGAGAGCCGCTTGTAGGCTTCAAGGTCGGTGGGATAGGCGAGCAGCGAATAGCCATCGCGCGTCTCGAGGCGGGCGCCGACCAGCAGCTTGAGCTGTTCTTCCGTCGGGACTGGATGCTCCTCGTAGTACTCCTTGATCGCCGCATAGGCCCGCACCACGCCGGCCAGGGTGTTGCGGTCGGCAATGCCGATGGCGGTGTGGCCGAGCTCGATCGCCTGCAGCGCCAGCTCGCCCGGATGCGAACCGCTGCGCAGGAAGCTGTAGTTGGTCGTGACCTGCAGCTCGGCATACATGGTTCACGTGGCGGCGAGCTCGTGGATGCGCGCCAGGGGCACGCTGCGGATGGCGATGCCTTCGACCCGCAGCGCGTGCAGAAAGGTCTCGTCGGTGCTGACCAAGGTTGCCGATGCTGCTTCGGCGCAGGCGGCATAGAAGCAGTCGTGCACCAGCCGGCCGCACTGCAGCGCCAGCGTCAATGCGCGATTGCGCAGCCGGGCCGATTCGACGAAGGCCGAGATGAAGGATGGCAGGCCGATGCTGCGCACGATGGGCGCGGCCTGATCGGGCGCGATCTCGCCGCTGGCCGCCTTCTTCCAGGCAAGCTCGGCCACGCCCGCGATCAGGATGTCGGGCGCGATCAGCTCATGGCCGTGCTCCAGCAACGAACGCGCCTGCGGGCGCAGCGGCTCCTCGACGAACCACTTGATGGCGACGCCGGGCTCGACCACCACGATCATCGTCCGCCTCCCGCCCGCAGCAGCACGACGCTGTCGGTCTGCGGCACGTCGCCGGGTGTCATGGCGGCGATGCGGTCTGCCTCGGCCAGCGCGTCGAGGATGAGCGGTTGGCGCGAGGACTGGGTCAAAAGTTCGCGCAGCTCTGATTCGAGCGAACGGCCGCGCGTGCGGGCGCGCTCCTTCAATCGGCCGATGATCTCGTCGTCGAGTTTGCGGATGGTGAGCGTGCCCATGTCTTCTCCTCCTCTCAGGCGCAGAAACCGTGGAGAAACCAGCGGGCCGTCGGCCGGCCGTTGGCGGCGGCCGTATAAGGTCCGTCGCGGAACAACCAGAAGCGGCCGCCGTCGTCGTCCTCGACCCGGTAGTAATCGCGGAACGGCGGCACCGTATTGGCCGGCGGCCGGCTGCCGTCGGGCCTGGGCCGCCACCATTCGTCGGCCAGCCGCTCCGGCCCCTCGGCGCGCACGATGCGATGGGTGTGCTGGCGCCATTGGAAATGGCGCGGCGGATCGTCGGGCACCGGCGCGGTGACATCGACCGGCTCGGGCCGCTGCAGCAGCCGCGTCGGCCGCGCGCCCTTCAGGTTCGCCACGCGTGCCCAGGCGCCGGCCCCCCCAGCGCATTGGGCGGGCTTGGCCGAGACGTTGGCCGTCGTCTGCACGCGCTCGGGCAGGTGGCTGTCGCGCGGCAGCAGTCGCACCACGTTCTCCGCGCCCAGCCGCAGCGCCAGCCGGTCGGCGAGGTCGATCGTGCCGTCCTCGCCGAGCGAGGTAGCGAGCGCGCCCGCTTCGGGCAGCGCATCCTGCGTGCCATTCCACGCCTCGACCTCGGGCGCGGCCAGGATCATCAGCTCGACACCGAAGCCGGGATCGAGCTCGCCCAGCTTCTCCTCGAACAGCTTCATCAGCTTGGGGTTATCGCGGTTGGGCCGGCTGGTGCCGATTGCAGTGCGATCGACCGAGCCGTCGACCCGGTAGAGCGCGATCTCAAGCCTGCGCGCGCCCACACCCGCCTGCTCGAACTGGCGGCAGAGGGCGGCGAGCAGGCGGCTGGTTGCCGCGGCGATGTCCTCGGATCGGCCGATCGGCTCGGCGAAGGCCAGCCGCGTGCGGAAAGCGGGTGCAGGCCGGCGCGGCTCGATGGGCTCGGCCAGGGTGCCCAGCGCCTGGTCGAGGCGGGTGAGCGGTTGATCGCCGAAGCGTCGCGCCAGCGGGGCGCGCGGCAGGGGATAGAAATCGCCGATGCGGCGCAAACCCAGCTTCAGGAAGGTTTCCAGGATCGGCGTGTCGACCCGTAGCCCCTCGACCGGCAGTGCGGCGAGCGCGGCACGCTGGCCGTGCGATGGGCAGAAGAGATCGGCCTGGCGCTCGGCAAAGCGCGCCAATGCCCAGGCGGCGCCCGCAGTGTCGGCCATCGCCGCGCGGCAGGTGAGATCGTGGCGCGCGAGTCGCTCGACCAGGTCGGCCAGCAGCGCGCGTTCGCCCGCCTCGTCCCGGCCGAAGAGATGGGCGCAGCCGCTCACGTCGAGCAGCAGACCGGCATCGCCGCCGAAGCCGCCGGCGCTGCAGGCTTCGGTTCCTTCCTCGGCGATGGCGCCGCCCAGCGGATCGACCGCGACCCAGGGCGTGTAGCGGTCGCACCAGTTGGCGACCCTCTCGATCAGGCGGCGGTCGGCCTGCGGCTCGCCCGCCGTCGTGATCAGGTCGGGCACCAGGGCGCGGGCATCGGCCAGCCGCATATGGGCGCGCAGGCCGGCGGCGCGGGCATGGGCGTTGACCGCAGCCAAGCGCGGGCAGCCGTCGCGCCAGACGACGGTGGCCGCTGCCCTAGCCGACCAGTCGCGCGTCGCTCTCGCGAGTCGATCCGTGGAAAGCTTGGGAAACCACAGAGAGACAATGCGTTTCATCGTTCCACTCCACGAGCCAGGACGGGATTTCGGCGGCGGCCGGCGCGCCGAAACGGTTGCGTCTGAGTTGGAGGCGCCAGCGCGCGCCGCCGATGTCGTTGAGGCCGGGCGTCGAGTGCGACGGCGCCGAGGCGATGCGCCAGCGCGTCGTGCACACGCTTTGCGTGGGCGCCGGCTGGGAGCGCAGCAGCAGGGCGGGCACGCCGCTCTTCTCGGCGGCGAGCGACAGGCGGCGCCCGGCGGTCGGATCGGCCGCGCGCGTCTCGCCCAGCACGGCGGCGATGCCGGGGCAGCGCAGACCCTCTTCCATCGCCCAGAACAGATCCTCGTCGCGCCGCGCCGTGACCATCAGCAGGCGCGCCGGGTCGAACCAGGCGGAGAGCGCGGCCGCATAAGGCGGCGCATCGAACGTGCCCGACGGACGGCGGCACCACAGCAGGGTGCCGGGGGACTTCGCCCCGAAGCGGCCCAGCAGATGGGCGGCAAAGCCCAGCGCCGCGCCATCGTGGGAGGCGACGCGGCCGGAGGGGGCGGGACCCGCTTCGATCTCGTGCAGGGCGCCCGTCAGCAGACCGCCTTCGGGCAGCAGGGCATCGATCGGCGCCACGCCCAGCGGCACGGCGGCCTGGCCTGCCCGCTGGACGCTATGGGCGCGCTCCAGCCGGCGGATCCTCTCGCGCAGATCCGCCGCGACCGGGGTTGCATCGTTGGCGGCCCGGGAAGCGACAGGGGGAGCAAAAGCGCTTGGGGAAATGACGGGCATCGCCCCCTC
>DASZJU010000352.1:0-8289 GCA_035947815.1 Reyranella sp. | reverse complement strand
TAGGGCGCCGTCGGGTTGGTGTTGGAGAGCACGCCGACCACGTTGATGTAGGCCTTGGGGATCAGATAGACGCCCAGCACCGTGCCGATCATGCCGAAGGGCGACAGCAGGTTGCGGTCCGAACCGACATAGGCGCCGATATTGGCGATCATGTTGAGCCGCAGCGCCAGAAACTTGTTGTCCTTGTCGAGCGCCAGCTCGATCTCGCCGATATTGTCGCGGCCGTGCTCGTCGGCCATCACGGCCTCGCTGCGCTCGCAGGTCCACTTCACCGGCCGCAGCAGCTTGCGCGCGGCCCACAAAGTCAGGCGATGCTCGATGTACTGCCAGCCCTTGGTGCCGAAGCCGCCGCCGACGTCGCCCGCGATCACCCGCATCTTGCTCTCGGGCACCTTGAAAACGTTCTGCGCCAGCATGTTGCGCACCCGGTGGGGATACTGCACGTCAGCATAGAGGGTCATGCGATCCTCGCCCGGATCGTAGGTGCCAAGCGTGCCGCGCGGCTCCATATACTGGGCGTGCACCCGCGTGATCACGTAGCGCCGCTTGATGACCTTGGCGGCGCCCTTGATCGCCTCGTCGGTGGCGGCCTTGTTGCCGCGCTCGACGAAGTTGGAGATGTTGTCGGGGCAGTCGTCCCACACCGCGGGGGCGCCAGGCTTCACCGTGTCAGCCGTCGAGGTCACCGAGGGCAGCGGTTCGTAGTCGATATTGACCAGCTCGGCCGCGTCCTTGGCTTCGGCCAGCGTGTCGGCGATCACCATCGCCACCGGGTCGCCGACATAACGTACCCGGTCGGTGATCAGCGGCGGGCGCTGCGGGGCATACATCGGCTTACCGTCGGGCCGCTTGCGCGGCATGTTGGCCTTGGGCATGCCGAGCCCGTCGGCCACCACGTCATGGCCGGTGTAAACGGCGACCACACCCGGCGCCTTCTTCGCCTCCTCGACGTCGATCGACCGGATATTGGCGTGGGCGTGCGGCGAGCGCACGAAGACTGCGTAGGCCTGGCCGTGCAGGTTGACGTCGTTGATATAGCGCCCCTGCCCGCGCAACAGGCGCGGATCCTCGAAACGCAGGACAGGCTGACCGATACCGTACTTGCTCATAACTCTCTTACTCCCGGCGATGCCTTCACTCGATTGCCTCCCCTTCGCGGAGTCCGCGAAGGGGAGGTGTCGCCGTCATACGGCGACGGAGGGGTCGGAGGCCACAAAGTGGCTGTCGCCCATGACCCCTCCGGCCGCTGCGCGGCCACCTCCCCTGCGCGGCTTCCGCGCAGGGGAGGCAAAGACTTTGGTGCACCGATCTCCACGATGTTACGCCTTGCGCCGCTTGGCAATGCGCACTGCATTCATCGTGAGGCCGGGCACTTCGGAAGCCGCCTGCTCCACTGTCGTGCGAATGTGCTTTTCGATCAGGCCGCAGGCGAGACCGACATCTCGCGCCAGCACGGCGTCGCGCAGCTCCAGATGTTCGTTCCGCCGCCGCGAGCGCGCGTGGATCATGGTCAGCCAGTGGTAGCGCCGCGCCTGGTCGAACAGCTCGCTGCGGAAATGCATGGACCACGGCGAGGTGCAGGTCGCCACCAGTGAATCGTGGAAGCGCTTGTGTCGCTTGCCCCATTCGCGCTTGACGCCGACCGGGTCGTCCTGCCGCGGAGCGCCGAGCTTGTTGAGCAGAAAATACGAACTCACGATCTCGGCCTCCCAGGCGTCGGTGCCGTGGCGGATCGCGTCGGCCAGCGTCGTGGTCTCGAGCCAGACGCGCAACTCGCTGAGATCGAGGAAGTCGGCGAGCGAGATCGGCGCCACCGCGAAGCCGCGGCCGGCTTCGGTGCGTGCCAGGCCTTCGGAGACCAAGTGCGACAGCGCCTCGCGCAAGGTTCCGACCGACGTGCCGTAGCGCTGCCGCAGCTCGCCGAAGCGCAGCCGCTGGTCGGGCTTCAGCACGCAGCACAGGATGTCCTCGCGCATCCGGCGCAGCACGTCGAAGGTCGCCGCATCCTCGGCGAGCACATCCTGCGGCGCCGTCGTGGCGGCGCCGTGGCTGGTGCTGTCGAGAGGCATCTTCAGGATCTTGGCCATGGTTTTGGTCCTCAAACGCCGAGATAGGCTTCGCGAATGTGCGGTTGCTTCAAGAGCTCGTCGGGCAGCCCGGCGCTCACGATCCGTCCCTGCTCCAGCACGTAGGCACGGTCGGCGATATCGAGCGCCTTCAGCACGTTCTGTTCGACCAGCAGCACGGCCGCGCCCTCCTCGCGCACCCGCGCGATGATCTCGAACATGTCGTCGACGATGGTCGGCGCCAGCCCGAGCGACGGCTCGTCGAACAGCACGATGCGCGGCCGCGCCATCAACGCACGGCCGATCGCCACCATCTGCTGCTGGCCGCCCGACAGCTCGCCGGCGGGCTGGGCGCGCTTGTCGCGCAGGATGGGAAACAGGCCGTAAACCCGCGCCAGGGATTGATCGCGCCCGGCCCTTGCCGCCGGCAGATAGCAGCCGAGCTCGAGGTTTTCCTCGACCGACATTTTGGCAAACAGCCGCCGGCCCTCGGGCACCAGGGCGATGCCGTGGCTGCAATAGTCGTGGGCGCGAACCGAGGTCATGTCGACGCCGTCGAAGCGCAGCTCGCCCCGCCGGCACCGCAGCAGGCCCGCGATGGCGTTGATCAATGTCGTCTTGCCCGCGCCGTTGGGGCCGATCACGGCCACGATCTCGCCGGCGGCGACGTCGAGCGAGATGTCCCATACCGCGGGTGCGTCGCCATAGCCGATATGGAGGTTGCGCGCTTCAAGCAGCATAGGCTTTGCCCAGGTAGACGCTGACGACCCGCGGATCGCGCATGACCTCGCGCGGCGCGCCCAGCGCCAAGAGCTTGCCCTCGTTCAGCACGGCGATACGGTCGGAGAGCTCGACCACGGCCCGCATCAGATGCTCGACGAAGACGATGGTGGCGCCCTGGCCGCGGATGGCGCGCACCAGGCGGATGGCACTGTCGATCTCCGCCGGGTTCAGGCCCGACAGGACCTCGTCGAGCAGCAGCAGCTTGGGCTTCGCCGCAAGCGCCCGCGCCAGCTCGAGGAACTTGCGTTCATGCAGGTTGAGCTCGGCGGGCAGCGCCTCTTCCTTGCCGGCGAGTCCGGTGAAGCCGATCCAATGCCGCGCCTCGTCGCGAATTGCCCGCTGGGCGCGGACCGGGCCGCCGAACGTGGCGGCCAACGCGACGTTATCGAGCACGCTCATGTTCACGAACGGCCGCGGGATCTGGTAGGTGCGGGCGACGCCGCGGCGGGCGATTTCGTGTGCCGCGAGGCCGCCGATCGATACGCCGTCGACGGTGGCCGTGCCGCTGCTGAGCGGATAGTGGCCGGAAATGACGTTGATCAGCGTGGTCTTGCCCGAGCCGTTGGGCCCGACCAGGCCGAAGATCTCACCCTCGCGCACGTCGAGATCGACGCCCGCCAGCGCCTGCAGGCCGCCGAAACGCTTGGTGACGGCGCGCACTTCCAGGATGTGTCGCTCGCCGATCGGCAGCACCTTCGCCGGCACGACGGGCACCACCTCGGCATGTGCCTTGGCGGGTGCGGGCCGCCGCTTCTTTGCCCAATGCTGGATCGCGGGAATGACCCCGTCGGGCAGCCACAGGATGGCCGTGATCAGGATCAGCCCGACGACGGCGCGGCCGATCATCGCCTCGCCGCCGCTGATGAAGGCATAGAGCAAAGTCGTGATGGCGGTGGCCCCGACTGCCGGACCAAGCCAATGGCGCGAGCCGCCCAGCACGCTCATCAAAACGACATAGAGCGGTACCGCGAGCTCGAACGTGCCGGCGACCGTGAGGAAGCCGACATACATCGCATGAATGCCGCCGACGGCGCCGGCGATGCCGGCGGAGAGGGCAAAGGCCAGGAGCTTGTAGCGGAAGGTCGGCACGCCCTTGGCCTCGGCCACGTCCTCGTCGTCGTGGATGGCGAACAGGCCCATGCCGAGTCGCGAATGCGCGACCCACCACGCTGTCACGAGCGTCAGCACGCAGAGGGCGAAACCCAGGATGTAGATTGTGCCGGTCGGAGTCGGCATGAGATGCGGCAGCGGCACGGCGCTCATGAACACCCCGCCGCCGCCATCGATCGGCGTGTTCAGGATGATGGTGCCGATCACGAAGGTGACCGCGAGCGTCAGCAGTGCGAACAGCTCGCCACGCAGGCGGCGCAGGCGGAAGACGACGGCGCCGATGCCGACACCCAGGAGGGCGGCGACGGCCGCAGCCGCCGGTATGGTGAGCAGGAACGGCACGCCGAACTTGGTCGTCAACGTGGCCGTCGTGTACATGCCGACGCCGAAGAAGGCGGCATGGCCCAGGCTGAAATAGCCGGCAAAGCCGCTCAGCAGCGCCCAGCTCGTCGACAGCGACACCCAGAAGAACACGAGGTAGACGAAGGAATCATAGAACGCCGGTAGGCCTGCCGTCGGCAGCAGGGCGAGGGCCACGATGGCGAGCCCGGCCACGAGTTTGGGCAGGTCGCGGGCGGCGTTCATAGCCACTCCGGATCCCACAGCAGAATCATGATCAGCATCGAGAACGACACGACCGGCGCCCAGGCCGGGCTCAGGATCGCCATGGCGATGGATTCGCTGGCGCCGACCAGCATGCCGGCCGCCAGTGCGCCCAGCGGATTGCCCAGCCGGCCGATGATGACGACGGCGAACACCACGCCGAGCCAGGTCCAGATCTGCGCCGGTGCCAATGTCGCGATCAAGGCGATGAAAGTGCCGGCGACCCCGGCATAAGCCGCACACATGCCCGACAGCAGGTAGGCGAGCTTCTTGTAATCGACCCCGTAGGCGGCGGCGATGTCGGCATCTTCGGCACTCGCGCGCAACGCCTTGCCGACATAGGTCTTGCGCAACCACTGCCAGGTGCCCCACGCCAGCACACCGGCCACGAGACACAGGATCAGCTCGAGCACCGGGATGTAGAACGGCCCCGCCTTGATCGACAGCGTCGAATAGGGCGTCTCGAAGCGGCGATAGTCGGCCGTCCAGTAGAGCTGGATCGCCACTTCGAGGATGACGGCGAAGCTGAAGGTGATCAGGAGCGAGGCGAGTTCGTTCACCTTGAACTTGTCGAACAGCCAGTGCTGCGCCAGCCCGATCAGGAACATCGCCGGCACGACCATCGCCGCCGACCACCAGGGCGCCACGTGATAGGTCGTGCCGAGCTCGTAGGTGAGATAGGCGGCGAGGAAAGCGAGCGCGAAGTGGCTGAGATTGACCAGCCGCAACAGGCCCCAGCTCAGGCTGAGGCCGAGCGCCAGCAGACCGTACATGCCCCCGGCCAGGACACCGGAGATCAACGCCTGGCCGAGGAGCGTGGCGCTTGGCATCGCTAGGCCGGACTCATGTTCCTCCCCAGCTTCGCTGGGGAGGTGGCGCAACGGCTCTTGCCATTCGAGCCGGTGTCATCCTGAGCGAAGCGAAGGATCTCATGGCGATTGGCAACGGCGTGCTCGTTTGGATGGCATGAGGTCCTTCGCTCCGCTCAGGACGACAGAACTGGCGCATCGCATCACGACGCGATCAGCTTGACCCCGGGCGCGGCGAACTCGGTCGGCCAGACCACCTTCCACTCCTTGTTCTGGACCTGCTTGACGAGCTGGGCAGCGTCGCCGTGGTTGAACGGCCCGTCGAAGCGCAGGCTGCCGTAGATGGTGGTCACACGGTTCTTCTTGAGCCAGGCCGCGATCTTCTCGTCCTCAAGGCTGCCCGCGCCGGTCACGGCAGCCTCGAGGATCTGCCATTCCGAGATCATGCCGCAGGCCTGGGCGTCGATGGTGCTGTAGGGCAGGTTGGCCTTGGTGGCCTTCTCCTTGAACTCCGCGGCGAGCTTCTTCATGCCCGGCCGGCTCATGAAAGGCTCGTCGGGCTCAAGGAAGGTCGAGCACAGCACCTTGTCGCCGTCGGGCGAGAGCGCGAGCGGGCCCGGCGCCGGATAGAGGTGGAAGCTGTTCTTGGGCGTGTAGTCGAGCTTGCGCAGCGATTCCAGGACCTGGTTGCTCTCCAGGCCCAACGAGCCCACCCAGAGGAAATCAGGGTTGGCCTCCTTCACCCGGGCGGCGATGGCGCCGAAATCGCGGTTGCCCGATTCGTATTCGAGATAGAGCAACACCTTGACGCCGCGCTTCTCGGCCTGATCGCGCATGCCTTGCGCCATGAACTGCGCCGACGGGAATTTCGACGTCAGCACCACCATGGTCTTGGGTGGCGTCGGCATGGCCGCCATCATGTCGAGGATCACGTTGGGATAAGTCTTGTCCGGCTCGGGGCCGAATGGCGTCGCCGGAAATGCCCTGTCGTAGGTCTGCAGCTTGGGAATGCCCATGCTGCTCTGAACCATCACCTTGCCGTAGCGCTGTGCCACGCCCATCGCCGCCAGGATCGGCGCCGTGGCGTAAGGGCCCTGGATCAGGTCGACCTTGTCGACCGTGATCAGCTTCTCATAGAGGCTGCGCGCCACATCGGGCTTGGACTGGTCGTCGAGCAGCACGTATTCCACGGGACGGCCGAGGAAGCCGTTACGGCCGTTGATCTCCTCGACCATGATCTCCGAGGCGATCTTGTGGATCACCGCGGTCTGGGCGAGGAAGCCCGTCAGCGACAGCGTGCCGCCGACCTTCACCGGCGTGCCCGAAGGTGCCGCGCGCACAATCGCGGGCGCTCCCAGCACCGCGGTCGTTCCAATCATGCCAGCCAAGACGCGGCGACGAGGCCACGCGCCCATGCGATCGATCATCAGTTTCCTCCAGACCGGCGCGTTGTTTGCAGGCGAGCGCCGTTTCCCCGATGTTGGGATAACGGTGGCGGCCTGTAAACGATTATTCGAAAAGTTGCGAAACTTTCGAAGATCGGCGCTAACGCGCAGCGACTCCCAGGAAACGATCAAGCGGACCTGAATCGGCCAGCAGCGACGCGCTGGCGCTCTGATGAACGATGCGGCCACGTTCGAGGATCAACGCGCGGTCGGTGATGGGTAGGATCTTTTGCGCATGCTGCTCGACGATGATGGCGGCGAGTCTCTCCTCGCGGAACAGGCGCGCGAGCGCGGCCAGCAGCTCCTGCACGATGATCGGCGCCAGCCCCTCGGTCGGCTCGTCGAGCAGCAAGAGGCGCGGATTTGTCGCAAGCGCGCGGCCGATCGCCAGCATTTGCTGCTCGCCGCCGGACAGTGATCCGCCGGGCTGCTGCTGCCGTTCCTTGAGGCGCGGGAAAAGGCTGAAGACGCGTTCCAAACTCCACGGGCCGGGCCGCGCCACGGCGGTGATGTTCTCCTGCACGGACAGGGAGCGGAAGATGTTGCGCTCCTGCGGCACCCAGCCGATGCCGAGCGCGGCGCGTGTCTCGGGCGCAAGCGTGCCGACCTCGCGGCCGCCCAACGCGATCGAGCCCGCGAAGCGGCGCGTCACGCCGACCAGGCTGTCGATCAGCGTGGTCTTGCCGACGCCGTTGCGGCCCAGCACGGCCAGCGCCTCGCCCTCGCCCAGGCGGAACGCCACGTCCGACAGCACGACGGCTCGGCCATAGCCGGCGGAGAGACGTTCGACGGCGAGCAGTTCAGCCATCGCTTCTCTCGCCGAGATAGACGGCGCGCACGCGGCTGTCGGCCGCGATCGCCTCGGGCTCGCCTTCGATTAGCAGGCCGCCGTCGACCAGCACGGAGATGCGCCGAGCGAAGCTGAAGACCAGGTCCATGTCGTGCTCGATCAGCAGGACCGAAACGTCGGCGGGAAGCGCCGCGATCGCGTCCAAAATGTCGCGCCGCTCAGCCTCGGGCACGCCGGCCGCCGGCTCGTCGAGCAGCAGCACTTGCGGCGCGCAGGCGAAGGCCACGGCAATCTCGAGCAGTCGCTGCTTACCGTAGGGCAAGGTGTCGGTGCGCCGGTCGAGGACGTCCAGAAGGCCGAACCGTTCGGCCACCTGCTCGACTTCGGCACTCACCGCGTCGACGGCGCCCACCCTGCGGCGCCAATCGCGGCCGACACCCAGCCGTTCGTCGACGGCAAGTGCGATCGTCTCGAGCGGCGTCAGGTCGCCGAACAGCTGGTTGATCTGGAAGGTCCGCACCAGGCCGCGGCGCACCCGCGCTTCGGGCCGGAGCCGCGTGATATCCTCGCCCGCCAGCAGGACTCGTCCGGCGGAGGGCGCGAGCACGCCGGTCAGCAGGTTGACGAAGGTCGTCTTGCCGGCGCCATTCGGCCCAATCAGCGCATGGCGCGCGCCACGCTCG
>DASZJU010000351.1:0-6035 GCA_035947815.1 Reyranella sp. | reverse complement strand
CCGCTGGGCCCGATGAAGAAGTACTGGAGTCTCCTCAATGTCGGATAGTGCGCTTTCGCTTTTCCTGTCTCGGTTGGATTTCGCATGGATCACGTCCTTGCATATCCTGTATCCGCCTTTGACGGTCGGTCTTTCCCTCCTGCTGTTCGGCGCCGAATGGTACTGGGTGCGCAGCAACGACGAGCGCTGGTACCGCCTGGTCCGGTTCTTCGAAAAGCTGTTCATCGTCAATTTCGCAGGCGCCGTCGCCACCGGCATCACGCTGGAGATGGGGTTCGGCATTCTCTACGGGCCGTTCTCGCAGGCCGCTGGCCCCTTCTTCGGCCAGGTCCTCGGCTACGAGACGATCACCGCCTTCATGTACGAGGCCGGCTTCTTCGGGCTGATGATCTTCGGCTGGGGCAAGCTCAGCAAGCGGATGCACCTGTTCGCGACCTTCAACGTCGCCTTTGCGTCCAGCGTCTCGGTCATGTGGATCGTGGACGCGAATTCCTGGATGCAGACGCCGGCTGGCGTCGTGTTCAAGGACGGGTTTTTCCATATGGTCGACTGGGTTGCGGCGATACTCAATCCAGACGTGATTCTCGGCTTCCCGCACATGCTCGTCGCGGCGGTCGAGCTCGCGCTCTGCTTCGTCGCCGCCATCTCCGCCTGGTTCGTCCTGAAGCGGCGGCAGGTCGCGCTGTTCCAGCGCGCGCTGAAGGCCGCGGTGCTCGCCCTGGTCGTGGTGGCGCCAATGCAGGTCTATCTCGGCGACGGTCTCGGCCGCATCGTGGCGGACGACCAGCCGGCTGCGCTCGCCGCCATGGAAGGCCACTTCCACACCAACAATCCCGACGGGTCGGTGAACACCGGCTGGCACATCATCGCCTGGCCGAATGCCGCCGGGGACGGCACCGCGTGGGCGATTACCATCCCGCACGTGCTCAGCCTGCTCGAGACCCACACCTGGAATGGTGCGGTGCCCGGGCTTGATTCGATGCCAGCGCAGGATCGGCCGCCGGTCGTCATTCCCTTCTACGCCTTCCGCGTCATGACTGCCGCCGGCTTTGCGATCATGCTGTTCGCCTTCTGGGGAGCCTGGCTCGTGCTCCGCGGCCGCATGAGCGTTGAGAAAATCGTGCTCAATCCCTGGTTCCTGCGTGCCGCGATCCTGTGCGGCTTCATGCCCTATATCGCCGTCTGGTGCGGCTGGTGGACGCGCGAGGTCGCCCGTCAGCCCTGGGTCGTGTACGGCCTGATGAGGACCGCGCAGGGCGTCAGCCACATGAGCGTCCTGGAGGCGAGTCTCTGGCTTGTGGGCTACATCTTCTTCGAGCTCATGGTCTGGGGCGGCGTCTGGTACTTCTTCGCCAAGATCATACGCCGCGGGCCCGACATGGAGAGCCCCGTCCTGCAGAATGGCCACCAGCTCGACGCGCTCGAGGCGCTCAGCCACGACCCGGCGCCGCTCAATCTGAGCATCGCCCATCGCCCGGGACCACGATCGGTACATCGATAGGACCACAATCATGGATGAATTGACCCACGTACAGAGCGTCGTCACCTTTGCCTGGTGGATGGTGCTGGCGATGAGCATGCTGCTCTACATCGTTCTCGATGGCGCCGATCTCGGCGCCGGCGTGTTCTCGCTATTCGTTCGCAATCCGCACGAACGAGGCGCGATCATGTCGGCGATGGCCGGCACTTGGGACGCCAACGAGACCTGGCTGGTCGTCGGCGGCGGCGTGCTGTTCGGCACTTTCCCCTTCGTCTACGGCTCGTTGTTCAGCTATCTCATGGTGCCCCTCGCGCTCGCACTCTGGGGCATCATCACGCGGGCGGTCTCGCTGGAGTTCCGCCATCTTGCCGAGGAGCGCTGGCAGCGTTTCTCCGACTTCGCCTTCGGCGCATCGAGCCTGGCGGTCGCCTTCTTCGGCGGCATGGCGTTCGGCGCGGTGCTGCAGGGCTTCCCGCTCACGCATCGGTCGGGTGAGGTGCCGACCTATGTCGGCGGTGCATTACGCTTCATCTCGCCCTTCAGCGTCTGGACCGGGATCGCCGCGGTGATCGCGGTCACGCTGGCCGGCGTGCTGTTCGTCCGCTGGCGCTTCGAGCGGGACGAGCCGATCCGCTATCACGCCGAACAATGGGGAGAGGTCTTGTTCTACCTGGGCCTCGCCGCCGTCGTGATCACGCTGGTGTTCAGCGCCTCGATCTTCCCCTGGGCTGCCGGGAAATGGTTCGGCCCGGATTGGTGGATCTGGGCCCTCGTGCTGCTTGCGGTCGTCGTGGCGGCGTTCAAGATGCGGACGGCATTCAGGCGCCATCACGACTTCAGCGCGATCCTCTGGCTCAACCTCGCCATCGCCATCATGGCGGTCGCGCTGATGGCGACGGTCTATCCGTGGCTGGTCCCGGGCACCTGGACGCTCTATGCCGGAGCCACCCCGGCGGTCTCGCTGTTCACCTTCACGCTGACGATGGGCGGGTTCTTCCCGGTCATGCTGATGTACAACGCCTATCAGTTCTGGGTTTTCCGGGCGCGCATCTCGGCGCTCGCCGCCAATCACTAACCATTGGAGCGGGGCGCCGAAGTCGGGTCTGCCGGCCGCGGCGCCCTGCCAGGGACGACGATCCGATGTCCGCCCATCCCGCCCCGATGCCCCGCGCCACCAGCAAGGCGCTCGACGCCTGGCTGCGCAGCAAGGCCATAAGCGTCCGGCTGCCGCTGGCCGGCGCGGTTGGCATCGGCGCGCTGAACGGCCTGCTGCTGATCCTCGAGGCCTGGCTGTTCGCGCATGTGATCGATCGTGTTGTGTTCGGCCATCGCGGCCTCGCCGAGATCTGGGCGCTTCTGTGGTCGATGCTCGGCGTCTTCGCGGCAAGGGCCGTCATTTCCCTTTTCGCCGATGCGGCCGCCTTCGAAGCCGCTGCGCGCATCAAGCAGGATCTCCGCCGCGCGCTGCACCACAAGATCGCGGCGCTCGGCCCAGGTTTCCTGGCCGGCCAGCGCACCGGCGACCTCGCCAATCTTCTAGTTGAAGGCGTGGACGAACTCGACAAGTACTACGCCGCCTATCTGCCGCAAATGGCGCTGGCCGCCTTCGTCCCCGCCGCCATCCTGGTCTTCGTTTTCCCGACCGACTGGATCTCCGGGATCATCATGCTGGTCAGCGCGCCCCTGATCCCGGTCTTCATGGTTCTCGTCGGCAAGGGCGCGGAGCGGATGAACCAGCGCCAGTGGCGCCGGCTCGCGCTTATGAGCGCCCATTTCTTCGATGTGCTCGAGGGGCTCACCACGCTCAAGCTGTTCAACGCGAGCCGCACCGAGGCGGAGATCATCGGCCGGATTTCCGACGAGTACCGCAACACCACGATGGAGGTGCTGCGCGTCGCCTTCCTTTCCTCGCTGGTGCTCGAGTTCTTCGCGACGCTCAGCATCGCCATGGTCGCCGTGTTCATCGGCTTCCGCCTATATTACGGCGAGATGAATTTCCTGCCCGGCTTCTTCGTCCTGCTGCTGGCGCCGGAATTCTACCGCCCGCTGCGCGCGATGGGCACGCAGTACCATGCGCGCATGGAGGCGGTCGGCGCCTCCGAGCGCATCGTCACCCTTTTGGAGATGAAGTTGCCGCCGGAACGGACGGGGGCGCGCAGTCTGCCGCCCGGCGCAATCGGCACGGTGCGCCTTGAAGGCGTCGCCTTCGCCTACCGGCCGGATCAGCCCGTGCTGCGCGGAATCGATTTCCCCATCGCGCGCGGCGAGCGGGTCGCGCTGGTCGGGCCGAGCGGATCCGGTAAGACCACCATCGCGCGCCTCCTGCTGGGCTTCGGCATGCCGGGCGAGGGACGCATCACGGTCGACGGGATCGATCTCCGCGATATCGCGTCCGGCGACTGGTTCGCGCGCATCACCTGGATGCCGCAGGCGCCCACGCTCTTTCACGGCACCATCGGCGACAATATCCGCCTCGGCCTGCCGGATGCTGACGATGCGGCCGTGCGCCGCGCCGCCGCGGAGGCCAACGCCGCCGGCTTCATCGAGCGCCTGCCGCAGGGTTACGACACGGTCGTCGGCGATCGCGGCCAGGGCCTGTCGGGCGGTGAGATCAGGCGTGTGGCGCTCGCCCGCGTCTTCCTGAAGGAAGCGGACCTCGTGGTTCTCGACGAGGCCTGCGCCAGCCTCGATACGGAAACCGCGGCGCTGGTCAGCGAGTCGATTGAGCGCCTGTCCCGCGACCGTGCCGTCCTGATCATCGCGCACCGGCTCGAGAATACGGTTACGGCGGACAGGATCATCGTGTTGGACGAGGGACGCATTGTCGAGTCCGGCACCCATGGCGTGCTGCTCGCGCGGGGCGGTCTCTACGCGGAGATGAATGCGCTGTACCACGGGGAGCGGGCATGAGGGACGTTTTGCGCCTGCTGCGCCTGTCCCGGGAGAACTGGCGCTGGGGCCTGGCGGGGATCGGGCTTTCCGTCGGCGTGATCCTCGCGAATGTCGGGTTGCTCGCGCTGGCCGGCTGGTTCATCACGATGATGGGGCTGGCCGGCATCGGCAACCGCGCGATCGACTACTTCACGCCGGCCGCGGCGATCCGCGCGCTCGCCGTGCTGCGCACCGTCGGGCGCTATCTCGAGCGCCTGATCACCCACGAGGCGACGTTGCGCCTGCTCGCGCGGCTTCGCGTCTGGTTCTATGAGCATCTCGAGCCGCTGGCGCCGGCGCGCCTGCAATATTACCGCGGCGGCGATCTGCTCAGCCGCATCCGGGCCGATATCGACAGCCTCGACAATCTCTATCTCCGCGTCCTCGCGCCGAGTGCGGCGGCCGTCGTCACCATCCTGCTGATGGTGCTGTTCCTCCTGCGGTTCAGCGCCTCCGTCGCCGCCGTCGATTTGGTGGGGCTCGTGCTCGCGGGCGTCGCGGTGCCGGTGATCGCCCAGCGCCTGGGCCGTGCCTCCGGCGCGCGCGCGGTTGCGGTGCGTGGGGCGCTGCGCGCCGACATCGCGGACTCGATCCGCGGCTTCGGCGAGTTACTCATCTATCGGGCCCTCGATCGACATGCGGCACGGTTCGAGCAGAGCTACGCCGCGTTGCTTGCGACTGAGCGGCGCGACGCGCGCATCAAAGGCGTGTCGTCCGCGTTGTCCACGCTCCTCATGCAGCTCAGCATGTGGGCCTCGGTCGTCATCGCGATTCCGCTCGTCTCGCGCCACGTGATCACCGGCCCCGACCTCGCGATGATCGGGCTATTCGTTCTCGCGAGCTTCGATGCGGTCGCGCCCTTGCCGGGGGCCTATCAGGCGCTCGGAGCAACACTGGCTGCGGCAAGGCGGATTTTCGAGATCGTCGACACCAGGCCCGCGATCCGCGATCCGGCCGTAGAGGCACCGTCGCCACAGCGATTCGACGTGCAGGTCAGCAATCTGCGAATGCGCTATGCGGCGGACGAGCCCTGGGCGCTCGACGGCGTCAGCTTCACGATCCCGCAAGGCGGCTCGCTCGGTGTCGTCGGCCCGAGCGGCTCAGGCAAGACGAGTCTCGTCAATGTCCTGCTGCGGTTCTGGGACTACCAGGAAGGTGCCATCGAGATCGGAGGGGTTCCGGTGCGCGACGTGAGCGGAGAGACGGTGCGCCGCCTCACGGCCGTGGTGGCGCAGCAGACCCATCTGTTCAACACCAGCATCCGCGAGAACCTGCTGCTCGCCCGCCCTGACGCCGCGGAGACCGAACTTCACGCGGCACTCCGGGATGCCGGCATCCTGGACGAGGTCGTGGACATGCCGGAGCAGCTGGACACGCTGGTCGGCGAAGCAGGGACGCGGCTTTCCGGCGGCCAGGCGCGGCGCATTGCCATCGCGCGGGCCTTTCTCAAGAACGCCCCGATCCTGATTCTCGACGAGCCGACGGAAGGGCTCGATGCGGCCTCTGAGCGCACGGTCGTTGAGGCGCTCGCGCGGCTGATGCGCGACCGCACCACGCTGCTGATCACGCATCGGCTGCAGGCACTGCGCCATGCCGATCCAGTGCTGGTTCTGGAGGCGGGGCG
>DASZJU010000350.1:0-9853 GCA_035947815.1 Reyranella sp. | reverse complement strand
GCCTGCCACAACGGCATGGCGACCTTCGCCCAGGCCGGCGTGAGCTCCAAAGATGCCTAGGCGATTGAAGTCGAATGCGCCGCGCAAGAAGAACGAACGGCGCCAGCGGGTAAACGACCCCGAGGGCACCAAGCGCAACATCGTCGACGTCGCGACGCGAGAATTCGCCCAGAAGGGCTATGGCGGGGCGCGGGTCGACGCCATCGCCGAGCGCACGCGCACCAGCAAGCGCATGATCTACTATTACTTCGGCGGCAAGGAAGGACTCTATCTCGCCGTGCTCGAGGAGGCCTACTCGAGCATCCGCCGCACCGAAGCCACGCTCGATCTCGAGCGCCTGCCGCCCGAAAAGGCGCTCAGCACCCTGGTCGCCTTCACCTTCGACTACCAGAACGCCCATCCGGAGTTCGTGCGCCTGGTGATGAACGAGAACATCCTGGATGGCGTCCATATGGCGCGCTCCAGAACGATCGGCCGGCTGAACAACGTCGTGATCGACGTGCTGCAGGACCTGCTGGCGCGCGGCCGGCGAGCCGGGGTGTTCCGGCGCGACCTCGACGCGCTCGAGGTGCACATGACGATCAGCGCGCTCTGCGTCTTCAACGTGGCCAACCGCGCGACCTTCTCGACCATCTTCAAGCGCGACATGGCCTCGCCCAGGGCGCTGGCGACGCGGCGCGCGCAGGTCGTCGACATCGTTCTGAGCTACGTGAAGCGCTGACGGTCAGGCGGCGGTATGGTTGACAAACTAACCAGTTCGTACAATCGTCGGCCAATGGCCGCGCAGACGGCTGCCCTTCGGGAGTGAACATTGGTGCGACGGGACATGCTCGTTGGCCTGATCGGCGCCAACATCCAGAAATCGCTGTCGCCGGCACTGTTCGCGGACGTCTGCGCGGCCACCGGCCGGCGCGGCTACTACCATCTCATGGATGTCGACGCGCTGGCGGGACGCGGCCTCGAAGACCTGCTGGACGCGGCCCGGACGGCGGGCTTTGCCGGCGTGAACGTCACCTATCCATTCAAGGAGGCGGTGCCGGCACTGCTCGACGAGGTATCGGCCGACGCCCGGCAGATCGGCGCGGTCAACACCGTCACCATCGACCGCGACGGCACGACCAGGGGCTACAACACCGACCGGATCGGCTTCCGCCGCAGCTTCGAGGAGAAATTCGGGCGCGACGCGGTTTCCGGCAAGACGGCCATCCTGGTGGGCGCGGGTGGAGCCGGCCGGGCGGTGGCTTTCGCTCTGTGCGATCTCGGTGTTGCCATCCTGCTGGTGAACGACAAGAACGCGACCCAGGCGACAGGCCTCGCGGCGGCGCTCGCGGCCCACTTCGGACCAGGCCGCTGCCGTGTCGAGACCGACCCCGTGTCAGCATTGGCGACAGCGGCCGGCATGGTCAATGCCACACCGGTCGGGATGACGGGCTTTCCCGGCCTGCCGATCGCCACCAGCGCCATCCAGGCCCACCACTGGGTGGCCGACGTCATCTACACCCCGCTCGAAACCGATCTTCTCAAGGCCGCGCGAGCCAAGGGGGCACGGGTGATGGGCGGCGCCGGCATGTGCGTGCATCAGGCGGTCGAAGCCTTCCGGCTGTTCACCGGCTTCACCCCCGATGTCGAGCGCATGCACACCGCGTTTGCGAAGGCCGCCGTCTTGCGCGACCGCGCCGCATGACAAGGCCCCTCGCCATCGCCCACTTAACGACTCTCGAGGTGGCACCGCTGCCCTTCGTCGAGATGGCCGCGCGCATCGGCTATGAAGCGGTCGGGCTGCGGCTCCATCCCGCCTATCCGGGCTCGCCGTTCTACGAGATTCCGGCCGGCAGCACGCTCATGCGCGTCCTGCGGACCGCGCTCGCCGACACCGGTCTCTCTGTCCACGACATCGAGTTCGTGGTCATCGATGCCGCATTCGACCCGGCCTCGCTGGCGCCCGTGCTGGACAGTGCGGCCGAGTTGGGCGCCAAGCGCCTCAGCGTCTGCGGCGACGATACCGACAAGGCGCGGCTGGTGGCAAAATTCGCCGCCGTCTGCGACCTCGCGGCAAATGTCGGCCTGGGAGTCGATCTCGAGTTCATGCCGTGGCGGACGATCGGCTCGCTGCCGGCCGCCGCCGCCGTCGTGCGGGAAGCCGACCGGGCCAACGGCGACGTCCTGGTCGATGCCCTGCACCTGTCGCGCTCCGGCGGCGTTCCGGAAGATCTGCGCGGCCTGCCGCACGACATCCTGCGCAGCGTCCAGCTCTGCGATGCGCCCGCGGCGCGACCGGCGACGACCGACGGGCTCATCAAGGAAGCGCGCGGCGGACGCCTGCTGCCCGGCGACGGCGACCTGCCGCTGGGCCGATTGCTGGCGGAATTGCCCGAGCACGCCGTGCTGTCGGTCGAGGTGCCCAACAGCGGGTACCCGCCCGAGCTCCATGCGCGGCGCGCCTACGAGGCCGCGCAGCGCCTTCTGGCCACCTCGCAAGCCGCGCAGTGGAAGGGCGGGGCAGCGACCGCCAAGTCCTAATTGCATGCGGTATCGGGTTAACTGAGTATTCATCAGCAAAAGCAAAGGGAAACGCCATGACCATCAGGACGAAGCTGTCGATTCCGCGCCGCAAGGCCCTGCTGGGCGCCGCTGGCCTCGCCGCGTTGCCGTTCGCCGCGCCGCATGTCGCCCGCGCCGCCGACCCCATCAAGATCGGCCTGCTGCTGGCCAAGACCGGCCAGATCGCCGGCCAGACCGAATACCTGGCGAACGGCTCGATGCTGGCGCTCGAGCAGCGCGGAGGCACGATCATGGGCCAGCCGGCGGAACTCGTATGGCTCGACGAACCGAGCCCGCAGGGTGCCACGCAAAACATGCAGAAGCTGGTGCAGGAGAACAAGGTGTGCGCCGTGCTGGGCGGCGCGCTGTCGTCCAACGCGCTGGCCGAGGAAGCGAAGGCTGCAGAGCTCAAGATCCCGTTCGTCTGCGACAACGCCGCGGCGACCGACATCACCGGCAAGAACTGCAACCGCTACACCTTCCGCCTGAACACGCCGGTCGCGGTGCAAAGCCGGATGCTGGCGCCGTACGCCCTGAAGTACGGCAAGAAGTGGTATCACATCACGGCGTCCTTCGCCTTCGGTCAGGACATCCTGAAGAGCTCGCGCGAGCTCCTGAAGGCGGCCGGCGGCACGGAGGTCGGCGTCGACGAAGTGCCGCTCAACACCGCCGATTTCAGCTCGTTCATCCTCAAGATCCGCCAGGCCAAGCCGGACGTCGTGGTGGGCGGCCTGTCGGCCGGCGACCTCACCACCTTCCTGAAGCAATGGAACGAGCTCGGCATGAAGGGCAAGATCCCGTTCGTCGAGATCGCGATCGGCGATACCGACATCTGGGGCGTCGGACCCGAGGCCGCGACCGGCACCTTCACCAAATTGTGGGACGCCTACAATCCCAACAATACGCCGGAGGAAAAGGCGTTTGCGGCGGCCTACCTGAAGAAGCATGGCAAGCCGCCGGCCGACAAGGCGTGGATGGGCTGGATCACGGCGCGCTCGCTGTTCGAATCGATCGATGCGGCGAAATCGACCGACGCCAACAAGATCATCGAGGCGCTGGAGACCTGGAAGGTGCCGGCCGGCGCCGCGTCCTACAGCTACCGCAAGTTCGATCACCAGATGCTGCTGCGCAACCTCGCTGTGTCTGTGAAGGAGAAGATCACCGACAAATACGACTACTTCGATGTGAAGGCGACGCTGCCGGAGAATCCGGCCGATCTCGACAAGGTGTTCGGGTCGGCCGAGGAAATCGGCTGCAAGATGTGAGGCTCGCCTCCCCTTCGCGGAGTCCGCGAAGGGGAGGCGTCGGCGTCATACGCCGACGGAGGGGTCGAGGGCCGCAGACTCGCTGTCGCCCATGACCCCTCCGCCCGCTGCGCGGGCACCTCCCCCGCGCGGCATCCGCGCAGGGGAGGGAAACGCCAACCCCTGAGGCTTCTTCTCAAGTCCATGCTGGAAATCCTCCTCTCGCAGACGGTCAGCGGCCTGGTGCTGGGCGGCCTTTACGTCCTGATCGCCATCGGCCTTTCGATCATCTTCGGTCTGCTGGGCATCGTGAATTTTGCCCACGGAGCGTTCTTCACGCTGGGCGCCTATCTCTCCCTGACCCTGGTCGAGACGTTCGGTTGGCCCGCGGTCCTGCTCTCGCCGATCATCGTCGGCGGCATCGGCATGGTGGCCGAGCGTCTGCTGATTCGTCGGTTGTACGACAAGGAACCGCTGATCAGCCTGATCGTCACCTTCGCCCTCGCGCTGCTGATCGAAGCCACGGTTCGCCTGATCTATGGCGGCATTGGCCAACCCTTCAACCCGCCGCCCTTCATGGCGGGGTTCCTCGTCTGGGGACCGATCCTGATCACCAAATACCGTGTCGGCGTTCTGGTGACGACCGCCACGGTGCTGCTGCTGCTCTGGCTGTTCCTGGAGAAGACTCCGTTCGGCCGCATCCTGCGCGCCGGCTCGCGCGATCCCGAGATGGTGGGCCTGCTGGGCATCAACCTGCCCAAGGTGCTGACCTGGGTGTTCGGGCTGGGCTGCGCCATCTCCGGCATCGCCGGCATGCTGGCGGCGCCGCTCTGGACCGTCACCCCGGCAATGGCGACCAACGCCATCATGCCGGCCTTCGTCGTGGTGGCGATCGGCGGGCTGGGTTCGTTCGCCGGCGCGGTGATCGCGGGCCTGCTGGTCGGCGTCGTCGTGGCGCTCACCATCCAGTTCTGGCCAGAGGCCTCGGGCGCCGTGATGTACCTGTTCATGGCGCTGATGCTGCTGCTGCGCCCACGCGGCTTGCTGGGCGAGCGCTGGGAGCGTTTCGAATGAGCGGGCTTCTTCGCCATCCGGTCCTGTTGACCGTGCTGGTGCTGAGCGGGCTCAGCGTCCTGTGGGTCGCGATCGGCGCGCCCATCAGCCTGATCACCCAGATCGCCATCTACACCTTGTATGGCGCGGGCGTCTGCCTGCTGGTGAGCTACACCGGCCTGGTGCCGTTCGGCGCCTCGGTCTTCTTCGGCTGCGCGAGCTACGCAGTGGCCTTCGCCCTGCTGCGCGGCGCGGGCAACGCCATCCTGGGCAACGAAATCGTGGCGCTGGCCTTCGCCGTGCTGTTCTCGCTGCTGCTCGCCGCCGTCATCGCCGCGATCATCCTGCGCCGGCGCGGCCTCTATTTCTCCCTGCTGACGCTCGCCTTCTCGCAGATCGCCTTTGAGATCGCCTTCAAATGGACCGACGTCACGGGCGGCGAGAACGGCCTGCAGGCCCTGTCGCGGCCGATGTTTCCCGACGCCTGGTCGTTCCACGTCTTCACCATCGTCACCGTGGCCGTCGCCCTCGGCCTGTTGTGGCGCATCGCGCACTCGCCGTTCGGGCGCAGCTTGCAGGCGGTGCGCGACAACGAGCAGCGGGCGCAGAGCCTGGGCTACGACACGTTCCGGCTGAAGTTCGCCGCCTTCGTGCTGATGGGCGGCTTCATCGGTTATGCCGGCGGCCTGCTGTCCCTGATGCTGAAGGGCGCCTACGCGGACAATCTCAGCTGGCAGCATGCCGGCGATTCGCTGCTGATGGCGGTGCTGGGCGGCGTGCACCATTTCCTCGGACCACTGTGGGGCGCCATCACCTTCATCCTGCTGGAAGACCGGCTCTCCGCCCTGACGGAGAGCTGGTGGCTGATGTTCGCACCGATCGTCATCCTGTTCGCGCTCGCCTCGCCCGAGGGCATCCAGGGCCTGGTGTTTCGCCTGCGCGGGCGCACGGACTGGACACTGACGCGGTCCGGCATTCCGCCGAGGCCGGCGACCATCGCGCCCTGGCAGGCCGGGCATGCGACGCTGGATCCCTCCAAGCCGATCCTCACCGTCAACCGTCTCGACAAGCGTTTCGGTTCGCTGGTCGTGGCCAACGATGTCAGCCTTGAAGTCTACCCCTACCGGCTGCACAGCCTCATCGGCCCGAACGGCGCCGGCAAGACGACCCTTTTCAACATGCTGACCGGGCTGCTGCCGCCGGACAGCGGCACCGTCGCCTTCGACGGCCACGATATCACCCGCCTGCCCGTGCACCGACGCATTCGGCTCGGCCTGTCGCGGTCGTTCCAGATCCTGAGCGTGTTCCCCAACCTGACGGCGTTCGAGAACGTCCGGGTCGCGGTGCAGGCGCAGGACCGGCGGCGCTGGGGCCTGTGGCGCGACGCCTACCGCTATGACGACCTCAACGCGCGCACCTGGTCGTTGCTCGCCGCCGTCGGACTGGAGGATTGCGCCGCCGACGCTTGCGCAAATCTCGGCCACGGCCAGCGTCGCCTGCTGGAAATCGCCATCACACTCGCCACCGATGCCCGCCTGCTCCTGCTCGACGAGCCGCTGGCCGGGCTGGCGGAAGCCGACCGGCAGGTCGTGGGCGCCCTGATCCGCAAGCTCGCCGACAGCCATGCGGTGCTGCTGATCGAGCACGACATCGACCGCGTGCTGGCGCTCAGCGATCGCATCACCGTGCTGCATCAAGGCCGCCTGATCGCCGACGGCGCACCGGCCGACGTCGCCGCCAATCCCGATGTGGTCACGGCCTATCTCGGCGCCGAGCGGATCATCCCGCCAACCGCGCCGACCGATATGGAACGCGCCGAGCACCTCGCCGCCCGACCGCTGCTGGTGGTCGACAAGGTGCGCGCGGGCTACGCCGGCAGCGTCGTGCTGGAGGATCTCTCGCTGATCGTCCACGAAGGCGAGGCCGTGGCCCTGCTGGGCCGCAACGGCGTGGGCAAGACGACGACGCTGCGCGCCATTACCGGCACGGTGCGCTGCGGCGCGGGCAGCATCCGCCTCGACGGCGCGGAGATCGCCAACACCCGGCCGTACGAGATCAACCGCCGGGGAGTCTCGCTGGTGCCGGAGGGCCGCCGGCTGTTCCCCAATCTCACGGTGCTCGACAATCTCCGGATCGCGATGCGCGAGGGCGGCGCGTCACTGGACGAGGTCTTCGCCCTGTTCCCCAAGCTCGGCACCCTGCAACGCACGAAGGCCGAGAGCCTGTCGGGCGGCGAGCGCCAGATGCTGGCGATCGCCCGCGCGCTGATGGTGCCGGCCAAGGTGATCCTGCTCGACGAGCCGTTCGAGGGGCTGGCGCCCACCATCGTCAAGGAGGTGATGGACGCGCTGGCCAAGCTGCGCGGCCGGGTGGCCATGGTGATCGTCGAGCATCACGCGGAAACTGTGCTGCCGCTGGTCGACCGGGCCTATGTCCTGGTGAACGGTCAGGTGGCCTTCGAGGGAACCGCCAAGTCTCTCGAAGGCGACCCGGCATTGCAGGCCCGGCTGCTGGGTGTCGTACAGAAGGAAGCGGCGTAGCGGGCATCACCAACTGATCCGCGCTGGAGGAACATCATGAAGACCTCGATTGCGACGGTATCTCTCAGCGGCACGCTCGGCGAGAAGCTCGAAGCCATCGCCGCCGCCAAGTTCGACTCGGTCGAGATCTTCGAGAACGACCTGATAACCTTCAACGGCACGCCGGCGGACGTGCGCCGCGCCTGCGCGGAGCTCGGGCTGGACATCGTCACCCTGCAGCCGTTCCGTGACTTCGAGGGCATGCCAACCGGACGACGCGAACGGGCCATGGATCGCGCCGAGCGCAAGTTCGACGTCATGCAGGAACTGGGCTGCGATCTTTTAATGATCTGCAGCAACGTCGCAGCGGAGTCGCTGGGCGGCATCGACCGCGCCGCGGCCGACCTGCGCGAACTGGGCGAGCGCGCCGCCAAGCGTGGCCTGCGCATCGCCTTCGAGGCGCTGGCCTGGGGCCGGCATATCAACGACTACCGCGACGCCTGGGAGGCGGTGCGGCGCGCCGACCATCCCGCCGTCGGGCTGGTGCTCGACTCCTTCCACGTCCTGGCGCGCGGCACCGATCTCAGCGCCATCCGCGCCATTCCCGGCGACCGCATCTTCCTGGTGCAGCTGGCCGACGCGCCGCTGCTGCAGATGGACTATCTCTCGTGGAGCCGGCACTTCCGCAATTTCCCCGGCCAGGGCGAGCTGCCGGTGCTCGACTTCATGGAGGCGTTGACGGCGACCGACTATGACGGCGCGCTGTCGCTGGAGATCTTCAACGACCAGTTCCGCGCCGGCTCGGCGCGTAGCCTCGCCGTCGACGGCCATCGCTCGCTGCGCTTCCTGCTCGATCAGCTTGCCGAGCGGACGGGCAAGCGCCCGGCGGGCGTCCCTGCCCTGCCGCCGCGCTCGCAGGCCAAGGGCGTCGGCTTCATCGAATTCTCCGCCGACGATGACGACGCCTCGCGCCTCGAGGAACTTTTGGCCGGTCTCGGCTTCCGCCGCGCCGGCCGGCATCGCTCGAAAGCCGTGACGCGCTGGTGCCAGGGCGATATCAACCTGGTCGTGAACCGCGAGAAGGAAGGCTTCGCCCATTCCTTCAACATCGTGCACGGCTCGGCGGTGTGCGCCCTGGGGTTCACCGTCGACGACGCGGCGGCGACCTTCCAGCGCGCGACCCTGCTGCTCGATGCGCCGTTCCGCCAGGCCGTCGGGCCGGGCGAGCTCGACATCCCGGCGGTGCGCGGCGTCGGCGGCAGCCTGGTCTATTTCCTCGATTCGACCAGCGCGCTCGGCCGGGTGTGGGACATCGAGTTCGACGATACCGGCGAGGGGAGCAACGACGCCGGACTCACCAACGTCGATCACATTTCCCAGTCGATGCAGTACGAGGAGATGCTGACCTGGCTGCTGTTCTACACCTCGCTGCTCGACCTCAAGAAGATCCCGCCCCAGGAGGTGGCCGATCCGGGCGGCCTGGTGCGAAGCCAGGTGGTCGAATCGCCCGACGGCGGCCTGCGCATCGTGCTCAACGCCTCGCAAAGCCAGCGCACGCAATCGTCGCGCTTCCTCAACGAGCTGTTCGGCTCGGGCGTGCAGCACATCGCCTTGGCCACCGACGACCTTCTGGCGACCGTGGCGCGGCTGGAGCAGAACGGCGTGCGCCTGCTCGCCATTCCGGAGAACTATTACGATGATCTTTTAGCCAAGACCGACCTGCCGGCCGATCAGCTGGCGATGCTGAAGGCGCACAACATTCTCTACGATCGCGAGGGCAACGCGGAGTACCTGCAGGTCTATACCGAGACTTACGATCAGCGGTTCTTCTTCGAGATCGTCCAGCGCCGCGGCTATCGCGGCTATGGCGCCTCCAACGCGCCAGTCAGGCTGGCCGCGCAGGCCCGCCTGTCGGCGGATGGCAACGCGCTCGGCGTTTGATCAGGCCGTCACTTCGATGACGCCCGGCGCATCGGCGGCGACGATACTGCCGATCACGGCCGCTGCCGGCGTGCCGCGCTGCTTGAGATCGGCCAAAAGGCCGGCCAACCGGTCCTGCGGCACGGCGATCAAAAGGCCGCCGGAAGTCTGGGCATCGGCCAGCAGCAGGCGCTGCGGTTCGGCAAGGCCCGAAGCAAAGCGGGCGTTGGGCGCGGCGTAGTCGAGATTGCGCTTGGTGCCGCCCGGGCAAAGGCCTGCCTCCAGAAAGGCCTCGACCTTGTCGAAGATCGGCACGGCGGCATAGGACAGGCGCGCGCCGATCGGTTGGCCGGTGGCGACCGACGAAGCGCGCAGCATGTTGCCGAGATGGCCCAAAAGGCCGAAGCCCGTGATGTCGGTGCCGGCCGTTGCGCGCGCGGCGACCATCGCCTCGGCGGCATGGCGGTTCAGCGTCGTCATCGAGCGGATGGCGGCCTGCAGCACGCTCTCAGGCGCGGCGTTGCGCTTCACCGCCGTGGTGAGCACGCCGGTGCCGATCGGCTTGGTCAGCACCAG
>DASZJU010000349.1:0-9863 GCA_035947815.1 Reyranella sp. | reverse complement strand
GAGATCGGTCGTAAGCCGGTAGACCTCGCTCTCGAAGCCGGGCGGCGGCGAGGACTTGCCGTGCCACGGCAGGTCGAAGGCGATCACGCGGTAGCGGCGCGTGATCTCGGGATCGTTCAGGATCGCGCGATATTGCCTTCCATCGGCGCCGGCGGTGTGCAGGCAGAGGAGCGGAATGCCCGCGCCCGCCTCCTCGAAATAAAGCCGGTGCGGCTTGCCGTTGAAATCCAGCCGCAGGTAGCGCCCGACCACCGGCTCGATAACCGGCATGCCGATGTCCGCGGATCGTTCGCGCGCGGGCAATGGACGCAGCGCGGCAAAGAGCTGTTCCAGGAACAGCAAGTTGCGGCCATAGGCCACCATATCGCCCTCGACCTTGAGATGGCCCATCCGCTGCATGCCGACCAGGCTCTGGAAGCCTGGGGCCGGCACCTGTTTGGCAAACTCCGCCCAGGCATCCCGCGTGGCGCCGAGACTGAAGGCGGCGCCGGGGGCAACGCCCCGACCAACGGTAATGCGCTCGCCCACATCCACCGAAATCGCCGCCTCGCCGCTCAATACGGTGAGCGACAGGGCGGCGAGCCGGGCGCGCCGCCGCAGCGCTTCATTGCCGTCGAGGGCATCGGTCAGGCGCGCGAACTCGACCATTGCTCAGTTGCCGGGCTTGATGTTGGCGTCCTTGATGTCGCCGTCGGGCGCCATCTTGGCATATCGCCAGCGATCGCGGGAGGAAACCCTACGGGCGCTTTCGCGCGGCGGCCGGCCTTTTGCCGCCGCCACGCGTGAACCGGATGTTGAAGCTCTCGCCACCCTTGGCGGTGATGCCGGCATGGTGCGCCGTCAGCTTGGTCGACAGCGGCGTCGTCCGGTGGGGCTGCGACACGACTTGACTGGCAAGCTTGGCCAACGCCGCGATCCTGCCGCCAAGCGACGCGCGCTGGTTCGTCCAATGTTCCCAATACAATACCCAATCCTCGGTGACGTGAAGCACGGCGCCCTCGAGGCCCTTTGGACGGTCCTGTTGCAGATCCTTGGCGAAGCCGAAAAGGCCGGAGGCGAAATCGAGGACCGTCATTTTGGCAGGACGCGTGCCGGCAAAGACCTGGCTGAAGCCGGCCATCCAGTCCGCCCGGTCGGCGAACAGGTAGTACGGCGTGTCGAATTTCAGGCTCTCGGACAGCGCACTGGGGAAGCTGCCTTCGCTTGGCGGGAAGCCGAACACCGTCGAATGCAACGAGGCGTAAGCCCGGCCGGGGGCCGTCAGCTTGGCATCGTGGTAGGCCTGCCGGGTGCGGTAGAAGACAAGCGCGATTTCGTCCGGCACGCCGCTTGGCTTGTCGAGCGGCATCACGGTCGGCAGATAGGCGGTGAGCCCATGCAGGCTCTGCAACTGGGCCGTCACGGGAATGAAGATGCTGCCCAGCACCGTCAGGAAATCTTGCGGGGCCACGCTACCCAGCCGAAAGCCGCGCCACACGCGAACGGCATCGGGTGGAACTTTCGCAGCGGCCCCCTTCTTCGCGTCAACCATGGCTAAAAGACCGGCAAGAAGTTCTTATCGCTGCCGTCCAGTGCATGGACCTGGCATTGCATCTTTGTCGGCACATTGCCCCCCAATTCAGCAATGAGCATGGCGTGCGGAGCGCAGTCGATCGCGTGTCACCGCAATCGACTTGCAGTGCGCTTGTTACAACCATCAATACGCTTGTGAAGAAGAAATGCAAGTACGCGAATCCGCATACCGTTTCATCGATGCGCAGCAAGCCACCACGACGACGGAAGTCGGATTGTATGTCAAACTCTGTGCCTGAAGCGCTTATACAGCGGCACCGCTACCGCGACCACGCCGCCGAGAAATGTGAGTTTTATCACATTCGGCGTATTTGACGGCAGATCGGCCCGGCGGCAGGCCATTCAACTCTTGGCGGCGACCTTGGCGGTCAGGTCGGTGAGGCTCCTTGCCAGGGAGACGAACTCGCTGGGCATCATCACGATGGTCATGGTGTTCTGCTCGGCGCCCACTTCGGTGATCATCTGCATGCGCCGGAGTTCCAGCGCCGAGGGGTTCTGCATGATGACTTCGGCGGCATTGCGCAGCTGCTCGGCGGCCGCGAGCTCGGCCTCGGCCTTGATGAGGCGCGCTCGCTTCTCGCGCAGCGCTTCGGCCTCCTGGGCCATGGCGCGTTGCATCGACGGCGGGATTTCCACGCTTTTCATCTGGACGCGTTCGACCTTGACGCCCCACGGCTCGGTGACGCCGTCGATGGCCTTCTGCATCAGCTCGGAAATCGTGTCCTGAGCCTTCAATATGTCGTCGAGCGTGTGCTGGCCGAGAACCGTGCGCAGCGTGGTGAGCGCCACCTGTTCCACGGCGTTGGCGATCGCCCGCACCGCCATGACGGCGCGCTCGGGGTCGACGATGCGATACCAGACGACCGTCTCGACCTTGATCGGCACGTTGTCGCGGGTGATGCCTTCCTGCTGCGCGACTGCAGCCGTCACCGTGCGCAGATCGAGCATGGTCTGCCATTCGATGAGGAACCAGACGATGTAGATGCCTGGTCCCGCGGTACGGTTGTACCTGCCGAGACGAAAGACGACGCCGCGTTCGTACTGGTTGGCGATGCGAATACTCTTGAACGCCACCAGCAACACGACTGCTACAAGAACGATGACGATCGCATGAGAGACAAGGAAGTCGACGATAAGCATGGCCTGCCGTGCCTGATCTGCCGGACGCTCACACCGACCGGCTCGCCCGTCGGTAGAATGTCTTACCGACGGACCATATCAGTGAGATAGGCATGCGGCTTGTAGGGTTCAAGGTGCCTGCAGTTGGTGTGCAGAGCCTAATGTCGTCCCGCCAGTGCGCGATTTTCCAGCCGACTCAACAGGCGAACCAGCGGCCACAGCAGCAGGAAATAGATGATGGCCGCCACGACGATGGGCGTCGGATTGTAGGTGAGGCTCTGCGCCTGGCGCGCCTGGTATAAAAGCTCGGGCACGGCCACCACGCTGCCCAGCGAGGTGAGCTTCACCACTTCCAACGTGTTGGACAGCAGATCGGGCAGCACGTTGCGCACAGCCTGCGGCAGCACGATGTAGCCCATGGCCTGCAGGCGGCTGAGACCGGTCGAACGCGCGGCCTCGACCTGGCCGGCCGGAACCGAGTCGATTCCCGCACGGAAGATTTCGCCGTAATAGGCGCCGGTGTTGAGGAAGAAGGCGATGGCCACGCAGGCGAAGCCGCCCAGCTCCAGGCCGGCAAACGGCAGACCGGCGAACAGCAGGACCAGCAGCACCAGCGGCGGAAAGGCGCGGAAGAAATCGACCCAGGCGATCAGCGGCCAGCGCACCAGCGGGTGGCGGACGCTGGCGAGCAGCGCCAAAAGAAGGCCGCCGAACAGGCCGAGCGGCACCACGATCAGCGACAGCAGGATGGTGTTCAAAAGCCCCGCCAGCACGATCGGCCAGGCGGCGGCGATGATCTCGGGATTGAGGAACGTCTGGATCATCGCTTCCACGCGAACCTGGTCTCGACCCAGCGCGCCGCCACAACGACCGGCAGGAACAGCACCAGGTAGGCCGCGGCGCCCATCATCAGCGGCGAGGGATTGTAGGAATTGGACATCGCCGAACTCGCCTGGCCGAGGATCTCGGTGACCGCGACGACGGTGCCGAGCGCCGTGCCCTTGGTGATGGCGATGGTGCGGTTGGTGAGCGGCGGGATGGTGAGGCGGAGAGCCTGCGGCAGCACGACGTTTAATAGGGTCTGGCCGAAGCTGAGGCCGGTCGAGCGTGCGGCCTCCCACTGGCCCTTGTGCACCGAGGTGATGCCGGCCCAGAAGATCTCCTCGGAGAAGGCCATCAGCACCAAGGCGAGCGACAGCCAGGTCGAGACGAAGCCCGAGGGCGAGATGTCGGCGGCCGGCCCGCCGAAATAGATCAGCACGATGATGACCAACGGCGGCAGCGAACGGAACAGGTCGACCACGAAGATGATCAGCCAGTTGATTGGCCGGATGGCGAGGCTGCGCAACAAGGCGAGCACGAGGCCCGCCAGCAATCCGCTGATCACGATCAACACGGCAAGCTCGATGGTGACGACCACGCCGGACAGGATGTCCGGCAGGTACTTCAGCATCACCTTGCCGTTGAAGAAGGTCTCGGTGAAGCGATCCCACGCGCTCATGGCTGGGGACGCGCGACTCCAGTCGCGCGTCTTTGGTTGGGCCAGGGAAGATCGCGCCACTGGAGTGGCGCGCCCCCAGCAAAGAGTCCGATATGAGTCTCCATCATTTAATGCCGCTGGATTTGGCCGATGAAGGCGCGGGTGCGTTCCTGGGTCGGCTGCTCGAAAATCGCGGCAGGTGGTCCCTGCTCGACGATCAGCCCGTCATCCATGAATACCACGCGGTCGGCGGCGTTGCGGGCAAAGCCCATCTCGTGGCTGACCACGATCATAGTCATGCCGGACTCGCGCAGCGAGCGCATGACTTCCAGCACCGAGCCCACCAGCTCCGGATCGAGGGCGCTGGTGGGCTCGTCGAACAGCATCACCCTTGGCTCGAGCGCAATCGCGCGCGCGATGGCGACCCGCTGCTGCTGGCCGCCCGAGAGCTGGCCCGGCGTGTGGCCGGCGCGGTCGGCGAGCCCTACCCGCTCGAGCGCCGCGCGCCCGAGTTGATCGGCCTCGGCGCGCGACTTTCCCGCCACCTTGCGCAGCGCCAAGGTCACGTTGCCGAGCGCCGTCATGTGCGGATAGAGGTTGAAGGACTGGAACACCATGCCGATCCTCTGGCGGGCATGGTTGATGTCGGTCTTGGGATCGAGCATGTCGATGCCGTCGACCGCCACCGAGCCGGCGGACGGCTCCTCCAGCCGGTTGAGGCAGCGCAGCAAGGTCGATTTGCCAGACCCTGACGGCCCGATGACGAACACCAGCTCGCGCTCGGCCACCTTGAGATCGACGCCCTTCAGGACATGAAGGGCGCCGAAATGCTTGTGGATCCCGCGCGCGTCGACGATCGCCTTAGCCACACTTCAGCTCGTGGGGCGTCGGATCGTAGCCCGGCATGCCCGGCACGCCGTAGCCCGGCGTGATCACCACGGCGAGGTCGTCGGCGTCGGGCTTCTTGCCGAACCACTTCTCGGCCAGCTTGGCGATGGTGCCGTCCTTCTTCATGCAGTCGAGCGTGTCCTGCATCTCGTTGCGCAGCGCCACGCTGTCCTTGCGGAAAGGCGCCGCCCAGTGGGCGCGCGTTTCCTTGAGCACGAGGTCGGCCACGAATTGCGGATTCTTCGACGCGGCATAGACGATGGTCGTGTTGCCGCCCAGCGTGGCGTAGGCGCGGCCGGATAGTACGGCCTGGGTGGCGTCGGGCTGAGTGTCGTAGACCTGCACGGTGAAGCCGTACTTCTCGCCCATCTGCTTGGAAAGCGTCTCATAGGGCGTGCCCTTGTTGACCGACACCGACTTGCCCTTGAGATCCTCCCAGCCGGTGATCGGCGGCGTGCCTTTCTTGATGCCGAACTGGAAGGCCGTCCACAGATAGCCCGCGGTGAACAGCATGTTCTCCGCCCGCTCCTTGGTGACCGTGGTCGGCGCGGCGATGAAATCGTAGCGGCCGGACTGCATGCCCGGAATCAGCGTCGAGAAGCTCACCGCGTCGAAGACGATTTCGCGCTTCATGCGCCGCGCCGCCTCGGTGAACAGGTCGATCTGGAAGCCCTCGATGCCGCCGCCCAGCTTGGGCATGGCGTGCGGTGCGAAAGTGCCGTCGACGCCGGTCTTGAGCGGGGGCCGTTGAGCGAGAGCTGGACTCGCGCAGAGCAATGCGGCGATCGCGATCGCAGCAAACCGGCGTTGCATCATTTTCAGTGCCTTCCTTGAAAAAATCCCACAATAAATCCCCAGGCGCGGACGTTAGATCAGGCATTGTTGAATGGCAATTTAGGGACCATCCTTCGGCTCATGTCCGACCGCATCCTCGTCATCAATCCCAACTCCACCGAGGCCGTCACCAAGGGCATCGACTCCGCGATGGAACCGCTGCGCATGCCGGGCGGACCGGCCATCGAATGCGTGACCCTGAAAGAAGGCCCGCCCGGCATCGAAAGCCAGGCCCATGTCGAGCAGGTTGTCGGCCCGATCGGCGACATGGTGAAGAAACGCGACAACGACTGCGCGGCCTTCGTCATCGCCTGCTACTCCGATCCCGGCCTGCATGCGGCGCGCGAGATCACCACCAAGCCGGTGCTGGGCATCGCCGAGTGCGGCATCCTGACCGCGCTGACGCTCGGCCAGCGCTTCGGCGTGATCTCCATCCTGCGGAAATCGATTCCACGCCATCTGCGCTATGTCGGCCAGATGGGATTGACCGACCGCATGGCGGGCGACCGCGCGATCGGACTAGGCGTCGTCGAGCTCAGCAACGAAGCCACGACCTTCGCGCGCATGGCCGAAGTCGCCGCCGAGTTGCGCGACGAGGACGGCGCCGACGTGCTGGTCATGGGCTGCGCCGGCATGGCGCGCTACCGCGACCGCCTGCAGCGCCATGTCGGCCTGCCGGTGGTCGAGCCGAGCCAGGCGGCGGTGTCGATGGCGATCGGCCGATCGCGGCTGGGCTGGTCGGCGTGATTCGAGATCTCGCCATCCGCTGATCGGAACTTGCAGGGTATTTCCGCATTTCCCGCAATTTCCGCTGACGGTTTTCACGCCTCCTCCAATGCCGGATTGACCTGCCAGCGGTTGGCCGGGCGGCCGGGTCCTTCTCTGTCGTCGCAGCGATCGGGGCGGACGAAGCCGAGAAAGTGCAGGCGCTGGAGCACATGGTTGGTGTCGCTCGCATTCACGGTCTGGCCGAGCGCCCTACGCCGGATGTCCTCGCGCGACACGACAGTCACACCGGCTTCCTTGAGCCAGCGCGCCACGCGCCGCACCTGATGGTCAAAGACCGACGGCGCCGCACGGTCGAACACCGCGCGGGCGTGGGGCCGCAAATAGCCAGTCCACAGCGCCGCAGCGGCCGCGACCTGCTCGCAGCCGATATTGCCGGGCAGACCCGGCGCGTCGCGGCCTGACCAGGCGAGCAACTCCAGCGCGCCGGCCAGCCGCGCCACTGTTGATCGTCCTTTGCCCAGCCAAGCCGCCTCCAGCCCCTCGGTCTTGCGCCGGTCGGCATGCAGGCCGGCCAGGAAGCCGTCGAAGGCTTCCACGCCGCGCCGGTCGAAGGGAAGCACCAGCGGATCATCCGGCGTGCGCGCCAAGCGGCCGATGCGCCGAAGCATCCTAAGCGCATCGTCGTCCGGGGCGATCCTGCCGTGCGCCAGCGGGCAATAAGGCTGCGGGCCGGGCCAGACATAGAGGAAACGCGCCGCCGGCCCGTCATCACCCTCCTCCAACACCACCTTCAGCCCGTCCGGCGGCGTCGTGGCGAGGATGCTGACCGGAAACCTTTCGAGGTGCAGCGGTGACTTTCCCGTTCGGCATTTGAGAGTGACACTGCCGGCGCTCCATGCCTCCAGCCATCGGGCGCGATCGCCGCCGTCGTTTCCGGCTTCGCCGAGTTGGGCGAGCCAGGCCGGCTCGTCGCGCCACAGGATCACGCCGCGCGGATTGCCTGAGACGACATCGGCGATGGCTTCCAGAGCAGTGTCGGCGACGACGACCTGCGACCGCACGAAGGCGTCGCACGAGCCGGCCTCCGTGGCACATTCGGCGTGGGCCTGCTGTCGCACGTCATCGTGCACACGACGCTCCAGCTCGAGCGTGCCGAGCAGCCTGCGCATCGAGGCGAGCGCGGACGACTTGCCGCTGGACGGTTTGCCGACCATCGCCTGCCACAGCACCAGCGGTTCGGACCAGACGGGCGTGATGCGGACCGCCACGCCCGCGCCGCACAGGCCGGCGAGAGCTGCCAGCACTGCCTGCACCACGTAGTCTGTAGGAGCGCCGGCCGACGAGGCCGTGTCGCTCACCCAGTCGCGCCAGGGTTGGGCCAGCAGATCGAGAGGAAAAGGCGGAACGGCACCGCGCCCTTCCTCCAGGATGCTGACATCCATCTCCGGCCAACCTGCCCCGGGCTGTCCTGCGGCAAAAACGAGATGTCGCGTTCGGGCGATTTCGGCCGGAACGCCGGTATCGAGCGGAAAACGGGACATGCGCGGGTCCTCCCTCCTCTGGCTTAGGAGGACGGGTATAGCGCGATCTTAAGTAATATGCAAGACTTAAGTATAGTATTACTAAAAATGATAGAGGGCGTTAGAGAAGAGCCATCTGCCAGGGCGTGTACTCACTTTGCGTTGGATACCCGCATCAAGCCTGCCGAACGCAAGCGGCTGGTATATACTCGCTTCTGTTGCCGAGTAACTGTTGGTCCGCAAATTAGGGGGACGGGGATGCTTGCCAACTTTACCGTCAGAATGATTCTTATGGGCCTGGCCGTTGAGAGCCTCACGCCTGCCACGCTCTTCGCGCAGACCCCGCCGCCAAAGACCGAAGCGGAGCTGGTCGCTGCCGGCAACAAACCCCTGACCGGGCAGCAGATCAGCGCATTGGTCCTGGGGAACACCGCCTACATTGTGTTTCTGGTTCCTGCCGGGACGGCACCGGCAGGCACGCAAATCATGGCATTTTACCGCGATGCCAGAACCCGCGTTGTGGCGCCCCGCGCTGGCTCTGCGGCTTTCAAGAAATTCGAAGCCAAGTGGTGGATTGAGGGCAATCAACTGTGCCACGAGGTTCAGGTCGTGGGACAGGGGACTACTTGCCTGTCGCTCTATCAGGCTTCGTCCGCTATTTACCTGTGCAAAGACGGAAACTGCCGGCAAATGTGGCGCATGGTTCCGGGCAACCCCGAGAAGCTCTGAAGCATGGCTTTGCGCCTTCAATCCAGATAGCCCGCCAGAAAGGCGAGCAGCGCCGCGGCCGATGCTTCCGTCGATGCCTGATTGTAGCGGTAGGTCACCGTGCCGCGATTGCCCAGGGGCTTGCGGAACTCTCTGCTGCCCAACATCGCGAAGTCGAAGGCGTGCGTGGTGTCCTCGTAAACCTTGTAGCTCACCGGCTGGCCGCGCGAGCGGGCGCGGTCTGCCTTGTCGGTGCAGAAACGCGGCGGCGACTCATCGTCCTTGGCGCCGAGGAACAGCATGAGCGGCGTCGTCACGTCGCCGCCCCAGTCGTAGAACTCAGTCCAACGCACCGGCGCGAAGGGTTCGCTGGTGCCGCAGCCGGGATAGAACGCCGCGACCGCCCGCAAGCCGACGACAGGCGGCGTGAGCCGCCTCTGGAGGCTGCCGACCGATAGCTTGATCCCCGTCATCGCTCCAAGGGAAAAGCCGACCACCGCAAACCGGTCAGGCTTAACCATCGGCAGGGTGCGCAACCAGGCGAGTGCGGCTGCGGTGTCATCGGCCATATGCCGCTGCGTCACCAGCGCATCGGCGCCTTGGCAGTTGTTCTGGACATTGCGCGGCGTGTAGCTGTCCAGGACCAGAGCCATCCTGCCGGCACGAACCAGGCGCCCTGCCCAATCGTAAGTCGCGGCGTTGACGCCTCCGCACGTCGGCAGCAGCACGACAACTGACCACGGCCCCGTGCCGCCATCGGGCTGAAACAGGATCGTGCTCGGCGCAGCAACCTGTCGATACGGAACGGGTCCGCTTGGAAATCTTACGGGACTTTGCGCAGCCGCACCATTTGCCAAAGCTATGCTTATGGAGGCGGTAACAGAGACAATGTGCGCAGGCCTCATCGACGACCTCTCTGGTTGGCGGAGAACTAAGCCACGCCATCAACGCGCACGCTGCAATCCGTAAGCTGGCCGGCGTTCAATCCTAAAACCGATGGAACCACGGGTTCT
>DASZJU010000348.1:0-7292 GCA_035947815.1 Reyranella sp. | reverse complement strand
ATGCCTTGCACGACGCCCGGGTCGGCGTCGCCCGCCCGGTGGCGCCGCAGCAACTCGATCTGCACGTGGTTGAGCGGATCGATGTAGGGAAAGCGGTTGCGGATCGAGCGTGCCAGCAAGGGATTGCTCTCCAGCAGCGTCTGCTGCCGCGTGATGGCGAGGACCGCGTCGATCGACGCCTGCCACTCCCCGCGAAGGCGGCTGAAGATCGCCTGGCGGAGCTTGGCGTCGGCGACCAGCTCGGCGTAGCGCGAGGCGATGGCGATGTCGCTCTTGGCCAGCACCATGTCCATGTTCGAAAGCACGGTCCGGAAGAACGGCCAGTCATCGTGCATCGCCTGCAGCGTCGCTATCGTGTTACCCGGTCGCGCACCGGTCCATGCCTTGACCGCCGCGCCGAACCCGAACCAACCCGGCAGCATCAGCCGGCACTGCGCCCAGCTGAACACCCACGGGATGGCGCGCAGATCCTCGATGCGCTGCCGGCTCGAACGCGACGCCGGGCGGCTGCCGATATTGAGGCTGGCGATCTCTTCCAGCACCGTGGACTCGCGGAAATACCGGTCGAAGCCTTCGCTCTCGTAGACCAGGTCGCGATAGGCACGGTAGGCGTGCGCCGACAATTCCTCCATGACGGCAAGATACTCGGCGGGCGGTTGCGGCCGGTCCGCCTCCAGCAGGGTCGCCTCGAGCGTGGCGGCGGCCAGGGTCTCGAGATTGCGCCGGCCGACCTCGGCGTTGGAGTACTTGCCGGCGATCACCTCGCCCTGCTCGGTGACGCGGATCTGGCCCTGCAGGGCGCCCGGCGGTTGCGCCAGGATCGCCTCGTAGCTCGGCCCACCGCCCCGGCCGACCGAGCCGCCGCGGCCGTGGAACAGGCGCAATCCGACCTGGTGACGGCGGAAGACATCGATCAGCACCAGCTCGGCCTTGTAGAGCTCCCAGGTCGAGGTCAGGTAGCCGCCATCCTTGTTGCTGTCGGAGTAGCCCAGCATCACCTCCTGGGTGCCGCCGCGCGAGGCGAGCAGCTGGCGATAGGACGGCAGGCCCAAAAGCTCGTCCATGATCCGGCCGCAGCGCTGCAGGTCGCCGATGGTCTCGAACAACGGCGCGATGTCGACGTCGAGTCGGGCCTCGCGTGGGCGCAAGAGTCCGACTTCCTTGAGCAGCACCGCCACTTCCAGGATGTCGGAGACGCTGTCGGCCTTGGAAATCACGTAGGTCGGCACGGTGGCGGGGCCATAGCGCCGGTGCGCCTCCGCCACCACGCGCAGCATCGCGAGTTCCCCGGCCGTTTCGTCGCCATACGCCTGATGCAGCGCCGCCAGCGGCCGCGGGTTACCGATCTCGCCGGCGAGCAACGCCACGCGCGCGCCCTCGGCCAGGGCTCCATAGTCGGCAGTGACTCCGGCCGCCTCGACCAATTCGGCCATGACGCGTGCGTGCACATCGGAATTCTGCCGCAGGTCGAGCGACGCGAGATGAAAACCGAAGACGTCGACCGCGCGCCGCAACGACCGCAAGCGGCCGCGCGCCAGGCCTGCCGAGCCGTTGGCTGAAAGCGAGCCGGAGAGCGTATCGAGGTCGGCTATAAGCTCGCCCGCCGCTTCATAGGCCGGTGCCGGTCCGACCGCAGGGTGTGGCGCGTCCAACTTGTCGAGCGCCCAGGCAGTGGCGGCCAACCTGGCGTAGATGCCGACAATGGCGCGCCGGTAGGGTTCATCGTGGCGTTCCGGCGAGCGGTCGGGCGAGCCTTCCGCCAGCGCGCCGAGGCCTTCGGAGATGCGCACGATGCGGCCATCGAGCGGCAGCTCGCCGCCCAGCAGATGGAGCTCGTCGAGATAGAAACGCAGCACCCGCTGGCTTTGCATGGCGAGCGCCTGCGCCGTCACGTCGGCCGTGACGAAGGGATTGCCGTCGCGGTCGCCGCCGATCCAGCTCCCCATGCGCAGGAAGGACGGTACGTCGAGGTCCCGCCATGCCGGCTCGATGGCGCCGAGTCGATCCTCGAGGTCGGCGTAGAAGACCGGCAGCGCGTGCAGGAAAGTGTGGTCGTAGTAGGCCAAGCCATTGGCGACCTCGTCGATGACCCTGAGGCGCTTGCCGCGCACCAGGCTGGTCTGCCACAAAGTGAGCACGGCGCGGCGCAGCGCCCTGCGGTTGGCGGCCAGCTCTTCCGGCGTGAACTGGATGCGGTCGCGCTCGTCGAGCAGCCGCGCAATCTCCATCTCGCGGTCGATCGAGCTCTTGCGGCGGACCTCCGTGGGGTGCGCTGTCAGGACCGGGCTGCAGAGAGCGTGGGCGAAGAATGCCTGCAGTTGTTCCCGGGAGATGCCGGCGTTGCGGGCGCGATCGAGCGCATAGGCCATCGTGCCCTGCCGCGGCGCCGCCTTGGCCATCGCGTAGGCACGGGTGCGGCGGATGTGGTGCTGGTCTTCGGCGAGGTTGGCGAGATGAGAGAAATAGCCGAAAGCCCGGATGATGCGCAGCGCCTGGTCCGTCGGCAGGCCGCTCATGATCGTCTGCAGCTCCTGCCGGGCGGCCTCGTCGGCGTTGCGGTGGAACTGGACGCCCGTACGCCTGATGTGTTCGACCAGTTCGAACACCGCGTCGCCCTCCTGGGCACGCACCGTGTCGCCCAGGATGCGCCCGAGCAACCGTATGTCGTAGCGCAGCGGGAGGTCCTTCTCGGGCGTTTCGCTGTGGTTCAGGGTTTCCATCGGCTGCATCATAATACGACGCGCGGCATCGGTTTTGATATTCGCGTCGGAGCGCTTCGTTGGCATACTAACTGCATGACTTCCGGACAGTTCGCATGACGGTGACCCAATGACGATGGCCCGGCGCCAGCTGCGCTTCGGCGCCTTCTTCAGCGTTCCTGGCTGTCACCCGACAGGCTGGCGCCATCCCGACGCGATCTGCGAAACAGATCTCGACTTCCGTTACCTCGCCGACATGGCGCGCATGGCCGAGCGCGGCAAGCTCGACTGCATGTTCTTCCAGGACAGCGTCGCCATCCCCGGCAGCACCGCGGTCTATGGCGGCAAGCCGTTCCGGGCGAAGAACGGCAGACAGGTGCATATCGAACCGGTGAGCGCGATTGCAGCCCTTGCCGCGATCACCAGCCATATCGGCTTGGTGTCGACCTGCACGACTTCCTACAACGAGCCCTACAACGTCGCGCGTCGTTTCCTCACCATCGACCACATCAGCGGCGGGCGCGCCGGCTGGAACCTTGTCACCTCGCAGGCCGAGGACGAGGCGGTGAATTTCGGCCGCGACGCCCATTTCGAGCACGGCGTGCGCTACGACCGCGCCGCCGAGTTCCACGATGTCGTCGTCGGTCTGTGGGACAGCTGGGAAGATGATGCCTTCCTGCGCGACAAGAAGAGCGGCGTCTGGTTCGACTTCGACAAGATGCACATCCTGCGCCACAAGGGAAAGCACTTCACGGTGCGTGGGCCGCTCAACGTGGCACGCTCGCCGCAGGGCCGCCCGGTCGTGGCGCAGGCGGGTTCCTCGGACGTCGGCATGGAGCTCGCCGCCCGCACCGCCGACATGGTGTTCACCGCCCAGACCACCATCAAGGAAGGCCAGGATTTCTGCAACGACATGCGCTCGCGCGTGACGAAGTACGGGCGCGGCCCGGAAGACATCCGCATCTTTCCTGGCATCATGCCGATCGTCGGCCGCACCGAAACGGAGGCGCGCGAGAAATACGAAGAGCTGCGCTCGCTGGTCGATGACGGCGTCGGCATCGCGGGCGTCGCGCGGCTCGCCGGCGGCGTCGACATCTTCAGCCTGGATCCCGACGGACCTTTGCCAGAGCTGAAGCCGAGCAACGCCGCGCGGGCGCGCCAGGAGATGATCATCGCCATGGGCAAGCGCGGCATGACGATCCGCGAGATCGGCCGCGTGCTGGCCATGAGCCAGGCCCATCGCGTGCTCTATGGCACGCCGAAGCAGCTCGCCGACGACATGCAGGCCTGGCTCGAAGCCGGCGCCTGCGACGGCTTCAACCTCCTGTTCCCGCACTATCCCAAGCCGCTCGAGGAATGGGTGACCATGGTCATCCCCGAGCTGCAGCGGCGCGGCATCTTCCGCACCGAATACGAGGGCAAGACTTTCAGGGAAAATCTCGGCGTGCCGATTCCCCCGAACATCCACACCAAGAATCGCACGACCGTCCAGGTGAACGCGGCAGCGTCCAATGACTAAGCGTCAGCTCAGGCTGGGCGGCTTCTTCAGCGTGCCGGGCAACCATCTGGCGGGCTGGCGCCATCCCGACGCGGTGCCCACGGCCGACATGGATTTCCGCGAATACGCCCACATCACCCAGGTCGCGGAAGCCGCCAAGTTCGACACGATCTTCTTCCAGGACACGGTGGGGGTGGCCGGCAGCCGCGCGCTCGCGCGCGGCGAGCGCACCCGCGCCAAGCTCTCGCGCACCGTCAAGCTCGAGCCGACGGCGACGCTTGCCGCGCTGGCCATGGTGACGAGCCGGATCGGCCTGGTGGCGACCGCGACCACGACCTACAACGAGCCCTACAACATCGCCCGGCGCTTCGCCTCGATCGACCATATCAGCGGCGGCCGCGCCGGCTGGAACCTGGTGACGTCACAGATCGAGGACGAGTCGGAGAACTTCGGCTTCGACGAGCACCTGGCGCACGCCGAGCGCTACGAGCGCGCCGCCGAATTCTATGAGGTCGTGACCGGCCTGTGGGACAGTTGGGAAGACGGCGGTCTGCTGCGCGACAAACAACGCGGCGTCTACATGGACCGCGACAAGATCCACTTCCTCGACCATGTCGGCAAGCACTTCAAGGTCAAGGGACCGCTCAACATCACCCGCTCGCCCCAGGGCTGGCCGGTGGTGGCGCAGGCGGGCTCGTCCGAGGCCGGGCGCGAGCTCGCGGCACGCACCGCCGACGTGGTGTTCACCGCCCAGACGAAAATCGACGAGGCCAAGGCCTTCTACGCCGACATCAAGAGCCGCGCCGCCCGCTACGGCCGGGGGCCCGACGACATCAAGATCATGCCGGGGCTCACCCCCGTGCTCGGCCGCACCATGGAAGAGGCGCGCGAGAACTACGAATACCTGCAGTCGCTGATGCCCGACGACGTGGCGCTGCAGTCGCTGTCGCATATCTCGGGCGGCCTCGACCTCACCAAGTTTCCGCTCGACGGGCCGCTGCCCGAGCTGCCGCCCAGCAATGCCGCCAAGGCCCGGCAGGCCCTGGTGGTGCGCACCGCGCGCGAGGGCAACATGACGTTGCGCCAGATCGCCCGCCACACCGCCGCCGGGACCGGCCATCGTGTGCTGGTCGGCACGCCGGAATACATGGCCGACGAGATGGAAGCGTGGCTGAAGGAAGAGGCTGCCGACGGCTTCAACGTCGTGTGCAACCACTATCCCAAGCCGTTCGAGGATTTCTGCCACCAGGTCGTTCCCGAGCTGCAGCGGCGCGGCGTCTTCCGCACCGAGTACGAAGGCACGACGTTGCGCGAGAATTTGGGCCTACGCGTTCCGGAGAACCGATACACGCGCCAGGCGCGATTCGCCCTGGCCAAGGAGGCGTCATGAGGAAGCTCACGATTGCTGCAGCGGCGGCATTCGCCGCACTGGGGTTGGCGACGGCGGCCTTCGCGCAAGGCCCCACCGAGAAGGTGCGCAAGATCAACCTCTACACCTGGCCGCAGGCGGCCCTGCCGCAAAGCTATCAGGCGTCGCAGCTCATCGCCCAGGAATGGCGCAAGCTCGGGCTGGAGGTCGAGGTCAAGCCCTTGCAGCGCCAGGCGCAGACCCAGCTCATCTGGTTTAGCCGCGACAAGTGGGACGCCACGATGTGGCGCATGGTCGGCCGCCCCGAGCGCAGCGATCCCGACGAGTTTCTGTACAGCCTCTACCATTCGAGCTACGCCGAGAAGGGTTACAACTTCATCGGCTACATCAATCCCGAATACGACAAGCTGGCCGAGAAGCAGCGCACCCAGCTCGACCGCGAGGAGCGGCGCAAGACCGCCTACGCCATGCAGGAGATCATCAATCGCGACCAGCCCCAGGCCTTCCTGGTGCACCCGAAATATGCGTTGGCTTTCAACAAGGCGGTGTTCAAGGAGGACACCGTCGTCAACCAGAGCGGCATCGGCATTCGCAACATCTGGACCTTCCTCAAGATCGAGCCGCTCGGGGCGCAGAAGGACCTGATCATCAACAGCAACGAGACGATCAACGCCACCAACCCGCTCTATATCGGCGGCGCAGTCGACAGCTGGATCACCGACCTGATCTGGGATCGCGTGATGCGCATCGGCCCGGACGGCATGCCGCAGCCCTGGGCAGCCGAGAGCGTGAGCTGGGTCGACGACAAGACCGTCGACGTCAAGCTGCGCGCCGGCATGAAATGGCATGACGGCAAGCCGGTCACGGTCGAGGACGTCATCTTCTCCTTCGAAGCGCCGGCGGGTGACAAGGCGCCAATGTACAAGCCCTTCGTCACCGACATCGCGGCAATGGAGAAGACCGGCGATTTGAGCCTGCGCTTCAAGCTCAAGCAGCCCAACACCACCTTCCTCACCGCCTCGCTCGCCAAGATCAACCTGATCCCCAAGCACATCTGGGAGCCGGTGCTGAAGGATCTGGCGGGCAAGCCGGAAAACGCCGAGCAGCTCAAGGAGGTGTCCTACATCGGCTCGGGCCCCTTCAAGATGGTGCGCTGGAAGCCCACCGAGGAGATCCTGCTCGAGCGCAACGGCGAGCATTTCGCGGCGCCCAAGGTCGAGCGCTGGATCATGCGCATCGTGCCCAACGCCGAGGCGACGCTCGGCATGCTGAAGCGCGGCGAGCTCAACTTCATCGGCATCTTCGGCGGCGATCCCGAGGTGCTGGTCAACTTCGCCAAGGAAAATCCCGACATCGCCATCCGGAGCGAGGTCGATATCGGCTTCGAGTATGTCGCCTTCAACAACCGCCGCCCGCCGTTCGACGACGTGGCGTTCCGGCGCGCCCTGTCGCTTGCCATCGACCGCCGCCTGATGGTCTCGGCCGCCTGGCAGGACTATGCGATTCCGGCCAACAGCCACGTCTCGCCGGTCCTGACCTTCTGGCACGATCCCGCGGTCGACCAGCTCAAGACCGGCATCGCCGAGGCCAAGAAGATCCTGCAGGACGGCGGCTATCGCCTGGTCGGCGGCAAGCTCTACTACCCGGTCGGCAAGCAAGAAAAGCTGACGACCGAGTGATGCCTACCGTGTCTTCGTCTTCCGAACCGCGGGCGTGCCCCCCCCCC
>DASZJU010000347.1:0-3851 GCA_035947815.1 Reyranella sp. | reverse complement strand
GCCAGCACGAGCTCGAACAGTGTACCGGCGAAGCATGAGCCGGGCTCGACCAGTGCGATCAGGCTGCGCGAGCTGACGTCGAGCCGCTTCAGGGTGCGTTTCCAGTAGAGCACGATCTCGTGCACCAGCCAGTTTGCGGCCTCCCTGGCGAGCAGCGCATCATAGGCCTCGACCAGGGCAGCATCGCCCTGGCTTTGCAGTACCCAGGTGCCGATCTCGGTCTCGTTGAGGCGGAGATGCATCATGGCGTCGTCGAGGTCGCGTGCGACGGCGAGCGGCCAGAAAGCGACGCCCTGCGCATGAATGGCGGCGGCATCAACGGGCGGCGCGTTGGCTGGGCCGTTGACGCGCAAGCGCGCAGCGCGGCGCTCGCGGTCGATCTCGACAGTGAGGGTGCCGTAGCGGATCGTGTCGCCCTCGATGCTGCGCTCGACCGACGGCAGGGCGATGCCCTTGGCGTCCTTCGGGCGGCTCGACTTGGCCGCGACGTCCTCGGCGATCTTCCTGGTCTCGTCGGCAAGCTTGCTGGGCGGGATCAATTTGTCGACCAGCCGCCATTCCCGCGCCCGCTTGCCGCGCACGCCTTCGGCGGTGGTGCAGAAGAAATCGGCGTGATCGCGCCGCACCAGCCGCTTGTCGACCAGCCGCGTCAGGCCGCCGGTGCCGGGCAGCACGGCGAGCAGCGGCAGCTCGGGCAGGGAGACGGCGCTCGAACCGTCGTCGGCCAGCAGGATCTGCTCGCACGCCAGCGCCAGCTCGTAGCCGCCGCCGGCGGCGATGCCGTTGATCGAGCAGATGTAGCTCTGGTCCGAATGCTGGGTGGCATCCTCGATGGCCAGACGCGTCTCGTTGGTGAACTTGCAGAAGTTCACCTTGTGGTCGTGCGTGCTGAGACCCAGCATGTTGATGTTGGCGCCCGAGCAGAAGATGCGGTCGCGTTGCGAGCGGATCACCACGGCGCCGATCTCGGGATGCTCGAAGCGCAGGCGCTGGACCGCGTCCGCCAGCTCGATGTCGACGCCGAGATCGTAGGAGTTGAGCTTGAGCTTGTAGCCGGGTTTGAGGCCGGCATCCTCGTTCACGTCCATGGTGAGATAGGCGACGCCCGCTTCGGTGCTGAGCTTCCAGTGCCGATAGCGCTCAGGCGAGGTGCGGAAGTCGATCGGGGCGGCTTCGGCCATGGCGTTTCCTATTTGCGTAATTCGGTACTGAAATACCTATTTACTTTCACCGCTGCAAGCGCATTCTATCAAGAGATATGGTCGCGATCCGTCCCGCTCAAGCCACTGATCTGGAAGCGATTTCGGCGCTGGATGCGCGGCTGACCGGATCGAACAAGCCCATTTACTGGCAGGAGATGCTGGCCCCGGAGCGGCATTTCCTGGTGGCCGAAACCGACAAAGGCGCGCTGGCGGGTTTCATCGCGGGCGAGGTGCGCGCCTGGGAATTCGGCCAGCCGGCGGCGGGCTGGGTGTTCGCCATCCAGATCGATCCCAAGCTGCGCCAGCGTGGCGTCGGCAGCCAACTGTTCGAGGCGCTCGTCGCGCGCTTCAAACAAGAAGGCGTCACACGCGTGCGCACCTTGGTGGATCGCAAGGATCATCTGATCCTTTCGTTCTTCCGGGCGCAGGGCATGGTCGCCGGTCCGTCGCTGCAGCTCGACAAGGACCTGTCGTGAAGCTGCAGACGGCCACGCGTCTCGGCCTCTACGCCACCCTCGAGCTGGCGCGTCAGCCCGACCGCACCTTGTCGGCCGCCGACCTGGCCGAGCGCTTCGGCGTGTCGAGCCATCACCTTGCCAAGGTGCTGCGGACGCTGTCCGCCGCGGGCCTGGTCCAGGGCGGGCGCGGCGCGACCGGCGGCTACCGCTTCACCGGCAATCGCCGCCGCACGACCCTGATGGACATCGTGGCCCTGTTCGAGCCGGCACCGGGACAACGGCCCAAAGAGCCGGGCGAAGAGACCGACATTGGCGGCGCGCTGCAGCGCGTGCTCACGGAAATCGACGAGATCGCCGAGGCGACCTTGCAGTCGATCAGTTTGGAGACGATGCTGAAACCAGCGCGATGAGGTTCAAGCTTCTTGTCTTGTGCGCCATGATCGCCTGCAGCGCCTCTGCGGGAGCGCAGACGGGCGAGGAGCCGCGCGTGTGCGTGCGAGACGGTGCGCCCAGCCAGGACTACGAGCAGGACGGCGCCAAGGAGTGGCCGCACGAAGCCCAGCGCTTCAAGAACAACGAACAGATGGTGTCGCGACAGCGCGATCGCCTGCGTCTGGCGATGGACGGCGGCAAGACGGTCGAGCTGGTGGATTGCCCGTACGGCGCCGGCGCCTACCAATACCTCTACGAGCGGTACGACCAGGCCGGCCGCTTCTATGTGATTCGCACGCCCGCGCACGAGGACTTCTCCTACACGCTGGTGATGATGCGCACCGGCCGGCTGTTCACCGTCTATGGCGCACCGGTCTGGGCGTCCGACAAGTCGAGGTTTTTGACCGTGGCGTGTTCACTGCTGCCGCCGCGCGGCAGCCTCGTCGTAGAGGCGCCCGCGGGCGACGGACTCGCGACGGAAGCCGAAATCGCGCTGCCCTGCGAAGCGGAAAGCTGTTCGGCGCGCTGGGATCATCCATCGTGGATCGCGGTGGCGTGTACGCCCCGCGACGCGGGCAAGAAGGGCACGGAGTTCGTCGTGATCCGCGGCAACGACGGCACCTGGAAGAGATTCGGGCGCTGACGCATCATGCCGGACCGCGGGCCTCCAGGCCCGCTCATGGCGTCCTTTGATCAAGAGCATGAGGCGGGCCTGGAGGTCCGCGGTCCGGCAAGAGTCTAGGACTTGCCCCAGCCGTCACGCGTCTGCGGCAGCTTCTTCTTCAGCAGCGCTCCCGCCACGACGGTGCGCAGCACTTCCGCGGTGCCGCCGCCGATCGTGAACATGCGGACGTCGCGCGCCATGCGTTCGAGCGGCAGCTCGCGCGAATAGCCCCGTGCGCCGAAGAACTGCAACGCATCGTTGACGACCTGGATGGCGTTTTCCGACGTGAACACCTTGGCCTGCGCGGCCAGCAGCATATCGGGAAAGCCGCCTTCGCCGCTGCGCGCCGCGTTGTAGACCAGCGCCTGCGCCGCCGAGAGCTTGATCGACATGTCGGCGAGCTTCCACTGCAGGCCTTGGAACTCGTTGATCGGCCGGCCGAACTGGTGGCGCTCCTCCGACCAGTCGAGCGCGAGCTGGTAGGCGCCCTGGGCAATGCCGAGCGCCACTGTCGCTGCCCCCACCCGCTGGCTGTTGTAGGCCGTCATCAGGTCGGCGAATCCCTTCTTCAGGCCGCGCGGCGGGATCACCAGGGCCGACGGCGGCAGCTCCATCTCCTCGAAGTCGATCACTGCTTCTGGAATACCGCGCAGGCCCATGGTCGGCTCGCGCTTGGTGATCTTGAGCCCCTGGGTCTCGTCCCGGATGGCCAGAAAGCCGCCGATGCCTTCCTCGTTGCCTTTCTCGTCGAAGACCTTGGCGAAGATCAGGTGCAGGCGCGAGACGCCGCCGCCGGTGATCCAGTGCTTGCGACCGTTCACGACATAGCGGTTGCCCTTCTTGTCGGCGCGCGTGGTCATGCCGCCCGCGTCCGAGCCCGCCTCGGGCTCGGTGATGCAGATGGCGGGCTTGTCGCCGGCCAGCACCATGTCGGCCGCCATCTTCTTCTGCTCTTCCGAGCCGTAGGCCATGACCGCGCTGATCGCGCCCATGTTGGTCTCGACGGCGATGCGGCCGGTGACGGCGCAGGCGGCCGACAGCGCCTCGATGGCGAGCACGGCGTCGAGCCAACCCCTGCCCTGGCCGCCATACTGC
>DASZJU010000346.1:0-3773 GCA_035947815.1 Reyranella sp. | reverse complement strand
CTCGCCCGCTCCGTTCTGTCCGTCGGCGGCGCTGCCCGAGGCGGGCTCCTACGTCGCCCGCGAAGCGGCCGGCACGCCGATCGTCGTGGTGCGCGGGTCCGACGGCAAAGTCCGGGCTTTCCGCAACGCCTGCCGGCATCGCGGCATGCAGGTGGCGAGCGGCACCGGATGCGCGCGCGCCTTCGTCTGCCGCTATCACGGCTGGACCTACAATCTCGAGGGCCGGCTGCGTCACATCCCGCACGAGGAGGGCTTTCCCGGCTTCGACAAGGAGGCGCACCCGCTGGTTCCGGTGGTCGCGAGCGAACGGCTCGGACTGGTGTTCGTGACCCAGGACTCGCCGGCGCTGGGCGACGATTCGCTGGATGGGCTGGCCAGGCTGATCGCGCCCGATCAGCGCCTGTTCGCCACGGCCGAGCGCGAGTTCGAGGTCAACTGGAAGATCCTGCTCGAAGGCTTCATCGAGGGCTATCACATCAAGTCGACGCATCCCGAAAGCTTCCTGCCCTACGGTTTCGACAACCTGAACGTCATCGACCTGTTCGGCCGCCACAGCCGCGTGACCTATCCGTTCCAGCGCATCAAGAAGCTCGCCAAGGTGCCGGCGCAGGAGCGGCGCGTCGAAGGCCTGCTGACCTACGTCTACCACCTGTTCCCCAACGTGCTGATCACCGTGCTGTCGCGTCACACCAACGTGGTGATCCTCGAGCCGCTCGCGATCGACCGCACGCGGCAGATTACCTACACGCTGACCAACGGTGGCGGCGACGACCCCGAGGCGCTGGCCGAAGCCAAGCGCGACGCCGAATTCGTCGGCACGACCGGCTTGGCGGAAGACCGCGCCGTGGTCCAGGCGATCCAGCGCGGCCTGGGCAGCGGCGCCAACGACGCTTTCACCTTCGGAAAGTTCGAGAGCGCCATCGTGCACTTCCACAAGACGCTGACGGCTGCGTTGTCTTAGCTGGGGGCGCGCCACTCCAGTGGCGCGATCATCGTTGATGCGAGCGAAGACGCGCGACTGGAGTCGCGCGCCCCCAGCTAAGAGCGTTTCGCCCGATCGGCGGCGTTGGTCGACTGGATCTGCTCGCGCACGCGCCGCCAGTCGTCGTCGCTATAGGCCATCATGTTGGCGAAGGTGCCGTTGCCCATAATGCCCATGGCGCCGTCGATGGCGATCACCTCTCCGTTGATGTATTCGACTTCTTCGCTCATCAGGAACGCCGCCATGTTGGCGAGCTCGCTGGGACGGCCGACCCTGCCCATCGGGTTGCGCCTCTTGTAGCGGTTGTCATCGCCCTCCTTGAGCGGGTTGAGCCGCGCCCAGGCGCCCTCGGTCGGGAAGGGGCCGGGCGCGATGGCGTTCAGCCGGATGCCATGGCGCGCCCATTCGACGGCGAGGCTCTGGGTCATCACGGCGACGCCCGCCTTGGACATGGCCGAGGGCACCACGAAGGGACTGCCGGTCCACACCCAGGTCGTCAGGATGCTTAAAACGCTCGCCTTGCGCTTGTCGGCGATCCAGCGCTTGCCGCAGGCGTTGGTCGTGTAGAACGTGCCGTGCAGGACGATGTTGGCGATGGCGTCGAAGGCGCGGGGGCTCAAGTCCTTGGTCTGGGAAATGAAATTTCCGGCAGCATTGTTGACCAATCCGTCGAGCGGTCCACTCGCCCAGATGCTCTCGATCATCTCCTCGACCGCCGTGGCGACCCGGATGTCCACGGCGTAAGTGTCGACCCGACGGCCGGGGTGCTTGGCCATGACCTGCCGGGCGGTCTCCTCCAGGACGCCGCCGCGCCGGCCGCAGATCACGCAGTCGGCGCCCAGCTCGACGAACTTCTCCATCATGATCCGGCCGAGGCCCGTGCCGCCCCCGGTGACGAGGAAGCGCTTTCCCTTGAACAGATCGGTCCGGAACATCGAACCACTCCCTATGATTGCATTGGCTGTGTCGTCTACCGTGGTGCCGCCGACCGTCACAAGGCCTGTTGCGCCGGCCCCCCGGGGTGATAGGATTTCCGCATAACAACACGGGATCGTTGAATGACGACCCAACAGGGAGAGACGGGCGGGGACGTCGATACGGTTGAGCTGCGTGGTAAGGTCAAGTGGTTCAACGCCGTCAAAGGGTATGGGTTCTTGGCCCTCGACAGCGACAATAGCGACGCGTTCCTGCATGTGACGACACTTCGCCAGTCCGGGCATGAGGATATCAAGCCCGGGGCAACGGTTGTGTGCGCCGGCGTGCGCGGTCCGAAGGGCTGGCAGGTCATGAAGGTGCTCGACGTCGATCAATCGACGGCGGTCGCCGTGGCGCCCAAGCCGCCGGCGGTGCCCGATGGCATCGCGATGGGCGAATACATCACCGCGCTGGTCAAGTGGTACAACAACGAACGCGGCTACGGTTTCGTCACCCGCGAGGCCGCCGAAGGCGACATCTTCGTGCATGCCGCCGTCCTGCGCCGGCATGGCATGGAATCGCTGGCGCCCGGCCAGAAGGTGATGATCCGCATCGCCGAGGGCCAGAAGGGCCTGCAGGTCGTCGAAATCCGCGCGGCCTGACGTCGAACTGCCCGCTCCAGGCCGGCCGAGCGTCTTGAGTTTGACGAAATCGGCCTGCACGTTTTATTCCATGGCCATGGCAATCATCAGTTCCAGGACGCGGCTTGGCCGGCGCCTGTTCCTCGGCAGCCCGTTCGTTCTGGCGGCCGGCCGGGCGTTGGCACAAAGCGCCGAGATCAAGTTCAAGCATTCATCCTTGGTCATCGCGACCGGCGCGCGCGAGATCAAGTTCGACGTCGAGCTGGCGCTGAACGACGCCGAGCGCGCGCGCGGGCTGATGTTCCGCGACAAGCTCGGGCCCTACGACGGCATGCTGTTCGACTTCTACCAGGAGGCGCCCGTCAGCTTCTGGATGAAGAACACACTGATCCCGCTCGACATGGTGTTCATCGCCGGCGACGGCACGATCCGCCATATCCGCGCCAACGCCGTGCCGCTTTCGACCGACCCCATTCCGAGCGAGTCTCCGGTGCGGGCGGTGCTCGAGATCAACGGCGGCAGCGCCAAGCTTTTAGGCATCAAGCCTGGCGACAAGGTCAAGCATCCGATCTTCGGCAACGTCGGTTAGCGCGTATCCCGATTGGATGGACCCACATCATTGCTGGGGGCGCGCCACTCCAGTGGCGCGTCATTTCATGCTCATGCGGACCGCGGGCGTCTCGCCCGCCGTCCGGAAGACCATGACGCGCCACTGGAGTGGCGCGCCCCCAAGCAATGACATGATTCCAATCGACCGGTACGTGCTTTAGTGAGTGCGAACGAGCCAGCCGCGATAGCGCACGATCAGGCCCGTGAGGGGATGGCTTATCTCGACGTGAAAGCGGAAGCGGCCGGCCTCCGCCGTTTCGTAGGCGATGGCGCGCGGACCCCACTGCATCGGCAGCGAGATGGCGAAGGCGCTCCAGTGGCGCAGGGCAAGCGACAGCCGGCCTCCTTCCAGAGCGAGTGTCATGGCGAAGGTGAGGGGGCCGAATTGCTCGCAAAGCAGGCCGGCCCATCTGCCGCGCCCCGCAGATTGCCGGCTCGAGAACGCTGCGTCGCCAAAAGTCCTCGTCCATGTTTCGGCGCCGTCGGAAGCGTCGAACTGCACGCTGACGGGAGTATCTGCAGCCGCTTTGGGAAGGCGCAGGACCAAGGCGACCAGGCGCGCCAGCGTTCCGCTGCCGCGTTCGACGGTCGAGCGGCCCTCAGCCTTTCCGGCGCTGTGGTGCATG
>DASZJU010000345.1:0-12949 GCA_035947815.1 Reyranella sp. | reverse complement strand
GGGTGCAAGCCTCGACTGAACCGGGCAAAGGCTCGCGCGGCTGTTTGTCTATCGAGCTACGTTTGAGGCTCACCACGCTGACCGCGGCGACGCTCACGGATAACCTCGGCAAGAATCGACAGAGCGATCTCCTCCGGCGTGATGGCGCCAAGATCGAGACCTGCCGGCGCCTTGACCCGGTCGAGCGCTGCGGCCGCCACACCATCGGCCAGCAGCGTCTGGCGCAGGGCCGCCATCTTGCGGCGGCTGCCGACGAAGGCGTGGTACGCCGCGTCGACCGTCACGGCCGCCCGAAGCGCGGCCTCGTCGCCTTTTCCTTGCGTTGAAATAACGATGAAACGGCGGGCCTCGGTGGGACGATCGAGCTGGTAGCCGTCGATCACGGCATCGGCGGCGGGCGCGCCCGACAAGTCGCCTGCCGGGGCCGCGATGGTGACGGAAAAGCCGAACCGAGGCGCCTGCTCGGCCAGTGCCGTTGCGACGGGACTGGCGCCGAGAATGACCAGCGACGGACGCGGCAGCACGGGTTCGACAAAGATGTCCATGGTGCCCTTGCTCGGGCACATGTTCTTGGCGAAGCGCACCCCGTCGCGATTTTCGCCGGGTTTCACGCCGAGCTCGGCGAGAAGGGTCTCGGGCTGGACCGACACCAACCTCGGTTCGCCATCGGCGAGGGCCTCGCGTGCGGCCTTGAGCACGGCCCCGCGGGCGCATCCGCCCCCGATCCAGCCAGCCATGATCCTGCCGTCGGGATGGATGACCGCCTTGGCCCCGGCCTTGGCAGCCGTCACCGACACGGTACGCACGACGGTCGCCAGAGCGAAGGCTTCGTCGGCCGCCTTGAGGCGGGACACGAGATCCATCGTGTCGTCATGCATGTTCGTGGAATGGGCGCTCATCGGTCGCCTCCGTTAGAGCTTTGCCAGATAGGGTTCGAGATCCGCCAGGCTCCTGAGCGTGTTGGCCGGCGCGTAGAGATCGATATGCGGCAACGCGGCCTTGATTCCGACGGCTTCAGGGGCATAGCCTTTCCAGGCCATCATCGGGTTCAGCCAGGCAATGCGCCGACAGCGCTTGGCCAGCGCCGCCATCTCCCGCCCAAGCAGGGCTGCATCGCCCGTTTCGTAGCCGTCCGAGATGATCATCACGCAGGTGCGCGAATGGATGACGCGGTTGGCATGTCCGCGGTTGAAGGTCTGCAGGGACGCGCCGATCCGCGTGCCGCCACCGGCGCCCTGGGCCATCATCGACAGGTGATCGAGGGCACGCGCGGGATCCTTCTCTTTCATCGCGTCGGAGACGTGGGCGAGCTGGGTGTGGAAGAGGAACGCCTCGGCCTCGCGGAATTCGTCCAGCACGCCGTGGATGAAGCGAATAAAGACGCCCGTGTACAGGCTCATTGAGCCGGACGCGTCGAGCAGGACGACGAGCCGGAGCGGCTTTTCCTTGCGTCGGCGCTTCACGAGGTCGAACGGCACGCCGCCATGGCTGATGTTGTTGCGGATGGTGCGGCGCAGATCGAGCCGATAGCCGCGGCGCCGTGCGAGGTCGCGACGCGTGAGGCGGGTGCGCAGGGTTCGCGCCAGCCGTGCGGCGATGGCGTGCGCTTCCTCAATCTGGCCGGGGTCGGCCATCTTCCGGAAGTCGACTTCGGCCAGGTTTTCGGCGCGCGATGCGCCTTCCAGACGCCCTTCGCCGGCGTGACCGCCGGCCGATTCGTCGGATGAGGGCAGCTGATCGGTCGCGGTCTGCCCGCCTGCCTGCAGGGCCCTGTCCTGCAGGCTCTTGAGGGACGGATTGTTCGCCGGCGCCGCCCGGCCGGACACGGCCGAGCGCGATCTCACGCGCTTGCCCAGCCAGAAGGCATCGAACAGGCCGTCGAACTTCGTCCAGTCCGATTTGCGGGCGGAAAAAACATGCTTGAAGGCCGAGCGCAGCAAGCTCGGCCGGTCGGCATAGCCGGCGGCGATCAGGGCCGCCGCATCCTGGCCTTCGCGCAGGCCAACCGCGAAGGCGTTGTCGCGAAGCGTGCGCAAAAAGGCGGCAAGCCTCGCCGAGACCAGACGCGACACCGCATCCATGTCGTCGAGTGTCGGCGGCGTGCAGCAGCTCATGCGACCTTCGCCAGCAGGCGGCTGCTGACCTCCCGGGTCATGCGCGCCTTGTCCTCGCGGGTCTTGAGCAGGCAGGCCATCGTGTCATAGACGGTTTCCGGCGCCTCCTGGAGATCTCGGACGTCGAGCCCGACCAGCGCGGCCGCCCAGTCCAGTGTTTCCGCGACGCCGGGTACCTTTCGAAGCTCCTCCTTGCGGATGCTTTCGACCATGCGCGCGATCTGGAGCGACAGCGAGGCGCCGGCGCCGCCGATCCGCGCCATGATGATGCGGGCTTCGCGATCGACGTCGGGATAGTCGATATAGTGGTAGAGGCAGCGGCGGCGCAGCGCGTCCGAGAGTTCGCGCGTGCCGTTCGAGGTCAGGACCACATGCGGGATCGACAGGGCGGGGATCGTCCCCAATTCCGGGATGGAAACCTGGAAGTCGGACAGCAGCTCGAGCAGAAAGGCCTCGAATTCCTCGTCGGCGCGGTCGACCTCGTCGATCAACAGCACCGGCGGTTTCGGTTGGCGGATCGCCGCCAGAAGCGGCCGCTCGAGGAGGTATTTCTCCGAGAAGATCTGCTCTTCGATCTCGGCCGCATCCTTGCCGCGATGGGCCTGGATGGCCAGCAGCTGCCGCTGGTAGTTCCATTCGTAGAGCGCGGCCGATTGGTCGAGTCCTTCGTAGCACTGCAGGCGGATGAGCTCGGTCGCATGGACAGAAGCGAGCGCCTGGGCGACCGACGTCTTGCCGACGCCCGCTTCGCCTTCGAGCAGCAGTGCGCGTTTGAGCAACTGCATCAGCGCGATGGCGGTCGCCAGTTCGCCATCGGCGATGTAGCCGGCGTCGGCGAGGCGCGCGGCGATCTGGTCGCGGGAGAGGGTCATGGCTGGCACCGACGCATCAGCGCCCATTCCGCTACGCCACGACACCCAGGCCCTTCGCCGCCCGCCAGTTGCGCCAGTAGTCGTGCGGCATCTGGATATGAGTGCTGCCCAGGAAGGAGAAGGCGTCGTTGACGGCGTTGGAGAACGCCGGCACGCCCCCGACATTCGGACTCTCGCCGACCCCCTTGGCGCCGATCGGGTGATGCGGCGAGGGAGTCACCGTGAAGTCGGTCTCCCAGTGCGGTGTCTCGACCGCCGTCGGCATGAAGAAGTCCATGAACGAGCCGGTGACCACGTTGCCTGTCTCGTCGTAGCGGATCTCCTGGCCCATCGCGATCGCGAAGGCCTCGGTCAGGCCGCCATGCACCTGGCCCTCGATGATCATCGGATTGATGCGCGTGCCGCAATCGTCGAGGGCGTAGAAGCGGCGGACCGTGTAGACGCCGGTATCGACATCGATGTCCATGACGCAGATATAGGCGCCGAATGGATAGGTCATGTTGGGCGGATCGTAGTAGCTCACCGCCTCCAGGCCGGGCTCCATGCCGGGCGGCACGGAATTGTAAGCCGCCCAGCAGATATCCTTCATGGACATCGACTTTTCCGGGAGACCTTTCACCCGGAACCCGTCGATATCCCACTCGAGGTCGTCCTCGTGCACTTCGAGCTTGTAGGCGGCGATCATCTGCGCCTTGGCCTTGATCTTGCGCGCCGCCATGGCGATCGCGGCACCCGCCACCGGCGTCGAGCGCGAGCCGTAGGTGCCGAGACCGTAAGGCGCGGTGTCGGTGTTGCCTTCCTCCACCATGATGTCGTCGGCCGGAATGCCGATCTCGCTGGCGATGATCTGTGCCCACGTCGTCTCGTGGCCCTGGCCGGTGCTCTTGGTGCCGACGCGGGCGATGCCGGCGCCTGTCGGATGCAGCCGGATCTCGCAGGAATCGAACATGGCGATGCCCAGGATGTCGCAGTTCTTCGACGGGCCGGCGCCGACGATCTCGGTGAAGAACGACACGCCGACGCCCATGATCTCGCGCGTCTTGCCCTGCCTGAAGGCGTCGCGTTTGGCGCGCTGCTCCTGGCGGAGCTCGGCATATTTGACGCTCTCCATCATCTTCTTCATGGCGGTGTGATAGTCGCCGGAGTCGTACTCCCAGCCGAGCGCCGAATGGTACGGGAACTGCTCCGGCTTGATGAAATTCCTCAGACGAAGCTCCGCCGGATCCATGCCGAGCTTCTGGGCGAGAATGTCCATCGCCCGCTCGATGCAGTAGGCCGCCTCCGTCACCCGGAATGAACAGCGATAGGCGACGCCGCCCGGCGCCTTGTTGGTGTAGATGCCGTCCACGGCAAGATACGCGGTCGGGAAGTCGTAGGATCCCGTGACGATGTTGAAGAAGCCGGCCGGCCACTTGGACGGGTCGGCGCAGGCGTCGAAGGCGCCGTGATCGGCGAGGACATGGACGCGCAGCCCGGTGACCTTGCCTTCCCGGGTCGCCGCGATCTCGGCCGTCATGTGGTAGTCGCGTGCGAACGACGTGGCGGTGAGGTTCTCCATGCGGTCTTCGACCCACTTCACCGGCTTGCCGGTGACGATCGAGGCGACGGCCGAGCAGATGTAGCCGGGATAGGCGCCGACCTTGTTGCCGAAGCCGCCGCCGATGTCGGGCGAGATCACGTGGATCTTGTGTTCCGGGATCTTGGCGATCAGCGCAACCACGGTGCGGATCACGTGCGGCGCCTGGAAGGTGCCCCAGATCGTGAGCTCGCCCTTGATCTTGTCGAACGAGCAGACGCACTGGCAGGTCTCGAGCGGCGATGGATGGGTGCGGTGGTAGGAGATCAGCTCCTTGATCGTCACCTCGGCCTTGCGGAAGGCGGCGTCGGTCAGGTCCTTGTCGCCCACCGTCCATTCGAAGATATGGTTGTGGTGCTTGCGAGGGCCGTGCGCGCCGTCCTTCTTGTCCTTGATGTCCTCGCGCAGCACCGGCGCATCCGGATCCATCGCCTTGAAGGGGTCGATGACGACCGGCAGCGGTTCGTAATCGACCTCGACCTTGGCGATGCCGTCGTCGGCGGCATAGCGATCGGTGGCCACCACGAAAGCCACTTCCTGGCTCTGGAACAGCACCTTGCCGTCGGCCAGCACCATCTGCACGTCGCCGGCCAGGGTCGGCATCCAGGCAAGATTGACGCCCTTGAGGTCTTCCGCCGTCAGCACGGCGAGGACGCCCGGCACTTTCAGGGCTTCGTCCTTCCTGATCGCCTTGACGCGCGCATGGGCGTGCGGCGAGCGGACGAAGTCGCCGTGCAGCATGCCCGGCAGCTTCAGGTCGTCGACATAGTTGCCCTTGCCTTGCGTGAAGCGGATGTCCTCGACGCGCTTGCGTTTGCAGCCCATGCCCTCGAGCCTGGCTTCGCGTTGTTCCCGCGTGGGAGTCATGTCGTTCATTCCGCGGCCTCCTTGAACTGCGCGCCATTGATCTTCGCCGCGGCGTACTGGATTGCGCGGACGATGTTCTGGTAGCCGGTGCAACGACAGAGATTGCCGGAAATGCCGAAGCGGATTTCCGCTTCGTCCGGATTGGGGTTCTCCTTGAGCAGCCGGTGCGCACGCACGATCATGCCGGGCGTGCAATAGCCGCACTGCAGCCCGTGCATCATGCGGAAGCCTTCCTGCAGGGCCGACAGCGTGCCGTCGGGATTGGCCATGCTTTCGATCGTGGCGATCTCGGCGCCATTGGCCTGGACGGCGAACACGGTGCAGCTCTTCACCGACGCGCCGTCGAGATCGATCGTGCAGGCGCCGCAATGCGTCGTCTCGCAGCCGATATGGGTGCCGGTGAGCAGCAGGGTCTCGCGGAGGAAATGGACCAGCAGGGTGCGCGGTTCGACGAGGCCGTCGACCTCGGCGCCGTTCACCTTCATCGTCACATGGATCTTTGCCATTGTTGCCTCCCTCAGCTGGCGCGCGCCGCGGCACGCTGCAGCGCCCGCATGACCATCACGCCGCCGACATGCTTGCGGTATTCGACCGGGCCGCGCGCATCCGCGGCCGGCGACATGATCGCCCGGGCCGCCGCCGCCGCTTTGTTCAGCGTCGCCTCGTCGAGTTCCGTCCCGATCACCGCGCGCGCCGCGTCTTCCGCCAGCAGCGGTGTTTCAGCCAGGTTCGTGAGGCCGATCGAACAGGAGGCGACCTTGCCGTTCGCCAGGGTGAGGACGACCGCGGCCGCGGCGGTGGCGTAGTCGCCGATCTTGCGTTTCAGCTTTTCATAGGCATGGCCGTGGCCGGCCGCCGGAACCGGGACCGAAACCGACGTCAGGATCTCGCCGGGCTCGAGCGCGGTGAAATAGGCGCCCTGGTAGAACTCGGCGGCTGCGACGTCGCGCCCGCCCGCCGGCCCTTCCAGGCGGTAGGTCGCGCCGAGCACCATCATCAGGGCCGGCAGGTCGTTGCCGGGATCGCCGTTGGCGACATTGCCGCCGACCGTGCCCCGGTAACGCACCTGCGGATCGGCGATCTGCCGGGCGGTCTCGTGCAGGATCGGCAGGGATTTGGCGATCTCGGCCGAGGCGAGCAGATCGTGCTGCGTTGTCATCGCGCCGATCACGATGCGGTCGCCCTCGCGGCGGACGCCGCGCAGGGCGTCTATGCCCTGCAGGTCGACAAGATGCTCCGGCGTTGCCAGCCTGAGTTTCATCATCGGGATCAGGCTGTGACCGCCGGCGAGCAGCCGGGCCTCGTCACCCAGGGACGACAGGAGCTTGGCCGCCTCGGCGACGGTCGCGGGCCGGTAGTAGTTGAACGGGCCGGGGATCATCGTTTCCTCCATCCATCCTGTTTCGGACGTTGGAGGCAGGCTGTTCCCGGTCCCGAGCCGCGCGCAAGACCGCGGCGGCCGGCTAGTCACGGAGGCCGGATTTTCGCACGAATTGCGGTTTTCCCCGCATGAACTGCGTCAGGTCTTGCGACCTATCGGGCGTCAGCTGGTCTGCGAATTGCGCTTGGCGAGCCCGAGTTGGGCCTTGAGTTCGGCGATCTTGGCGCGACTGACGGGGACCCGATGCGGCGTCGGCCCGTCGAGGCCGACGACGGCGCCGTCGCCTTCCTTGCGGATGAAGGTCACGTGCGGGATCGACACGATGTGGCTGCGGTGTACCCGAACGAAGAACGCGGGATCGAGCTGTGCCTCGGCTTCGGAGATCGACCACGGCGACATGCGCTCCCGCGTGCCGTCGTGAACCCGCGTATAATGGGCATCCGCCCGGACGCTTCGGATATCGGCCACGTCGATGAAATGCGTCCCGTCGACCCCTTCGACCGGCAGGCGCGAAGCAGGCGCCGGCGGCGGCTGGCCGAGCCCGCCCAGCGGCGCCGGCATGAGTCGCTGGCCAGCCCCGGCCATTCGCCCGCGGGCGGGAGGAGACACGTCGATCTTCGTCGTATCCGGATCGGGCGCCGGCTGCCCCTCGATGGTGCCGGCGTCGGCGTCCGCCGTCCGGCGGCGGGGCTCGGGCACCAGGAACAACAGGAAGGCGGCGACCACCAGGAAGCAGAGGACCGCCACGATCAGGGTGAGGGCATGCGAGGAAACGACCGGACCGCCGATCACATGGGCCGGCTCAAGCTCGGGACGGAAATGCATTCCGTACATGGCCGTGTAGTGCATGCCCGATACGGCGATGCCGAAGGCGATGGCGCTCAACATCAGCCGCAGGCCGCCCTGACGCGCTAGGAAGATTTTCAGTCCGCCATAGGCCGCGCCGATCGCGATGAGCACGGCGAGGCTGACCATGGCCGGATCGTGTTCGATATGGAAGTCGCCCGACAGGCCGTGAATGCCGACGTAATGCATCGAAGCGATGCCGACACCGAGGAGCAGCGCCGACGTGGCCACGCGCACGACGGAGGGCTCGCCGATGCTGACAAAGAACAGCGAAACACCGACGACCAGTGCACAGATGAGGAAAGAGACAATGGTCGGCAACACGAGGTAGACCGCGTCCGCGGGCAGCGGCGCGGCCAGCATGCCGATGAAATGCATGGTCCAGACGCCGACGGCCAGGAACCCCGCCGCACCCGCGAGCAGCAGGCGGCGGCTCGCTCCCGGTGTCGCGCGGATGCGCGCCGCGAGGCCGAAGCCGGTGTAGCCACCAAGACTAGCGATCACCACCGAGAGCGCGACGAGATAAGGATCGTGCCCATTGAACATGGCGGCATCGGCCCACTGGCGATATTTCGAAGCTTACTTCTTCTTCGCGCCAAAGCTTACATAGGCGGCGATGGCGTTGACAACGGCCGGTCCGGAAGCGCGCGAAGCCTCCAGCCGATGGCCGCGCGTCTGGCCGCGCCTGGCGGCGGCTATCAGGGAATGAGCGGGCCTTGTCCTGCACGCGCGCCGCACTCTTGGTATGATACGCAAAGGTGTCGGTAATCCGGGCCTTGCTGGGAACGGGCCCAGAGGTAAACATTTCCCCGGCATTCGGTTGACAGTCATAACGGGTGGCTCGTGATGCAAAAGTTGCTTCTGGCGATAGCGGTCGGCCTTGCCACGGCCTTCCAGTCGGGCCACGCCCTGGCCGGCAAGGACCTCGACGCCGCGAAGGCGCGCGGCGTGTTGATCTGCGGCGTCGCTGCCGGCGGCCTTGCCGGCTTCATGCTGGCCGACAGTCAGGGCAAGTGGACCGGCCTCGACATCGATGTCTGCCGGGCTGTCGCGGCCACCATCTTCGGCGATTCGGAGAAGGTGAAGTACGTGCCGCTGTCCGGCCAACAGCGCTTCACCGCGCTGCAGTCAGGTGACGTCGACATGCTCTCCAACAACTCGACCTGGACGCTGACGCGCGATACAGCACTTGGTCTCGATTTCACCGGTGTCACTTACTACGATGGCCAAGGCTTCATGGTGACCAAGAAGCTTGGCGTGAAGAGCGCCAAAGAGTTGAACGGCGCCACGATCTGCGTACCCTCGGGCAGCACGACCGAGCTCAACGTCGCCGATTATTTTCGTGCCATGAAGATGACGTTCAAGCCGGTCATCATCGAAGACGCCGACCAGATCCGCGCCGCCTTTTTCTCTGGCCGCTGCGACGTCTATACCGGCGACCGTGCCCGTCTTTACGCCACGCGCGCCGCCAATTCGTCCAACCCCGACGACTACGTGATCCTGCCCGAGATCATCTCCAAGGAACCGCTGGGGCCCGTCGTGCGGCATGGCGACAATCAGTTCGCCGACATCGTGCGCTGGGCGCAATACGCGATGATCGAGGCCGAGGAGTACGGCATCACCTCGAAGAACGTCGACGAGATGCTGAAAAGCGACAACCCGTCGATCAAGCGCATCCTGGGTGTCACGCCGGGCATGGGCAAGGCGTTGGGGGTCGACGAACGATGGGTCTACACCATCGTCAAGCAAGTCGGGAACTACGGCGAAGCCTTCGAGCGCAACCTGGGCATGGGCAGCCCGCTCAAGATCGACCGCGGGATCAACAAGCTGTGGACCGAGGGCGGCATCCAGTACGCTCCGCCAATCCGCTGAAGCTGCTGTCCTATTCGATCGCCTCGTCGACGCGGGCGTGGGGCGATTGCGACCGCCATCGTAGCATCGGCCTTCGAGCCGTTCCCTTTTTACTAGAAGACCCGCGACAAGGACCTAGCCAATGCAAATCGTCGCTGGTGAAAAGGGAAGGGCCGGCGGCGTACCGTCGCCATCATTTTTTCGCCTATGGCCCAAGCAGCGCCAGCGAATCGGACCACCGCCGCTAAAAGGTCACCCGCAGTCCACCGTAGACCGCCAGCGGGGCGGCGGGGCTGTAGCTGCGCGGGTTGACGGCGCCGGGTGCCTGGGCAAGCGCCACCGAACCGGTCGGCGAGAACGTGCCGAAGGTGGAATATTGCGTATTCGTGATGTTCTGGCCCCAGGCAAAGATCTCGAGATGGGGCAAGACGCGATAGGTCGTGCTGAGGCCCAGGGTGGCGTAGGGCGCCAGAGGCGGCGTCAGGTTGGCTTCGTCGCCGAAGAGATAGGCGCCGCTTGCGAAGATGGCCGTCGCGCCGACCGTCCATTTGTCCGTCACGTTGTAATAGGCGCCGAGCTTTATCTGGTGTGCGGGAATGCCGGGCAGATGGTTGCCGGGCTGCACGGTGATGTTGCCGTTGGCATCGGCGGCCGGATTGTTGCCCGACGCCTCGACGAAGCCCGACTGGTACGTGGCGCCGATGTACGAATACCCGGCGTAGGCCAGCCATCGCGCGGTCTTGAACTGGAGCTCGGCATCGAGCCCCTGGCGACGCGTCCGGCCGATATTGGCGAAAAAGGCGCGGCCTTGTGTCGGGCTGTTGACGAAGGCGATGTCGTCGTCGAGGTCGCTGCGGAAGAGTGCCAGACTGTAGTGCAGCTCGGCCTCGTCGAACGGCTTGAACGTGCCGCGCAAGCCTGCTTCGAAGGTTCCCGACACGACCTGCTTGAGATCGGGATCGCCAACGAAGAAGTTGGCGAGGCTGCAGGCGTTCGACGGCCCGGCGCACGACAGTTCGGCCGGCGTCGGCGCGCGATTGGCGACGGCGTAGCCGCCGTAGGCGGTGAGCCAGGCGTTGACCTGGTAGGTGAGGCCGGCCGCCGGATTGAAATGCACGTAGCTGTGCGAGCCGCCGAGGTCGCCGCCATTCAAGTCGTTGAGATCGACGAAAACCGCGTTCAGGCGGCCCGAAAGCGTGACCGCTAGGCGGGGCGTCGCGTGAAAGGTGTCAGTGAGGTAGACGCCGTAGCTCGCCGTCGACACCGCCACGCTCACCGGCGAGTTGATGCCGGGCTCGTCGATCACCACCGCCGGTCCGATGAACGACCGGTCATACGCGGTGAGGCCGCCAACATACGACGTCCCGTCGAAGCGCGTCGCCGCGCCATCGAAGCTCGCGCCTACGACGAGATGGTTCTCCCTGCCCAGCCGCGGCGCAGTCTGGGTGATCTGCGCGGAGGCGCCATAGGCGTTGGTACGGGTGGTCTGCGTATCGAGCTTGCCGTATTGGGCACCATTGAGGAAGTCACTGATGAAGACGCCGCCCTGGGTCGTGCTGAAGCCTGAAGCGGAGCACAGCAGGCCCGAACCGTCGTTGCACGGCGTGTCGTTGGGGGCGTTGCCATTGGCGACCTGTTGCTGGAAGTAGCGGTAGTAGGCCAGCGCCTGCACGGAAAGCGTGTCGCTGAGATCGGCGCTGCCGCTGAGGTTGGCGGCGACATAACGATTGCCGATCTGGTTGGGCGCGGTGAACTGCGCGCCCGGTGCGGCAGCCAGAAGGTCGACCGGCGTCGTGCCGGGACCGTTCAAGTTGGACTGCGCGCCGGTGACGTTGAAGTGGACTTCGGCACGCGCGCTGCGCCAGCCGACGTCGGCGAAGACATTCTGCAGGTCCGACGACTGCATGTCCCGCCAGCCGTTCTGATGCAGCGCCGTGCCGGCAATGTAGGTCGCGATGTTGTCGGCCTGTCGGCCATATTGGAACTCGCCCTGCAAATGAACGAACGAACCCGCGGCCGCCGCCACCTCGGCGCCCTGGTAGCTGAAGCCGTTCTTGAGCCGCACATTCAGCGCGCCGCCCAGCGCGTTCAGGCCGAACACCGGGTTGGAGCCGACGAGGTCGAGTCGGTCGATGGCGACGTCGGGCAGGAGGTCCCAGTTGACCGTGTCGCCGAACGGCTGGTTGAAGCGCATGCCGTTGACATAGACCGCGAGTCCCTGCGGCGTGCCCTGAAGCGGCGACGCCGAATAGCCGTGATAGAACAGGGTCGGCTGGAAGGGATTGCCGCTCGCCGAGTCGAGGGTGATGCCGCCGATGCGCTGGTCCAGCGTGCCGATCAGGTCGGGCATGCCGCGCCGACGGAGCGCGGCGCCGTCGAGCGTGTGGACTTCCGCCGGCACCGTATCGCGATCGATCCCCGACCCGATCAGCGGCGACACGCCGACCACCTCGACCGGCGGCAGTCGCGGCGGCTCCGTCTGGGCGTCGGCCTCGACGGCCTGCAGCACTGCCGTGACCGCGAGGCCGATCGCCGCGCGCGGGGACATGGCTTAGTTTTTCCCGCCGAATTTTGCGATGAGCGGGACAACGGCAGTTCGGTAGTGCTTGTACTTTTCTTCCTCGGTAATCGTGATGTGTACGATCATGTATGCCGCCATCACGTTCTCCCAATCAGTCGTCATGGACAAAGTGTGGTCGTCGACGATGGCGCCCCGGCGACGGGGGCGGTGCGCTCTTGCCGGTTCTTGGTTGGTGTTTTCCTGCTGCTCTTCGCATTCCCGTCGCGCTTTCGTTTTTATCAGCTGCCGTGCACTCACCCAAGCAATGTCGGGCAGGTTCAATCATTGCTGAGCGCGGGCGTCGACGGGGACCATCTTTACAGCGCTTTGCGGACTCAAGTCTGACGTCTCGTTAAGTCTGAGAAGTGCCAGGAGCGGACATACCCCCAGGCGGGCGCAAGGGCCGATTGAAAAGGACCCGATGATAAGGTTGCCGACCGGCTTATGCGCAGGCTTTTGCGAGTCGTCGGCGCTCATCTCCGCGTCGACTGCGCGGCGCCGGCGAACGCTACGCCGCACGATCTCGGCTCCTCAGCTGCGCGCAACCGGGTATTTCGCCAGGATTGTGCCGATGCGCTTGAGCGCCTTGTCGGCCGCCGCCTGCACCGTCATCCCCTCCCTTACGACATCAGCCACCGCGATGCCCCAGACCTGCTGGGCGTTGGCCTCGGCGTAGCCCGGGTTGAAGCACGGATAGTTGGGCACGGTCGGGTCGATCATGCCTTCGGTGGCGTAAGCCGCGACGTGTGGGTCCTCCTTGAGCCAGAACGGATCCTCCTTCACGAGATGCGGCATCGGCGGCAAGTAGCGGCCCAGCCCGGTCTTCAGGTTGGTATTCAGCACATCGGGCTGGATTGCGTACTTCAGGAAGTCCTTGGCGAC
>DASZJU010000344.1:0-1614 GCA_035947815.1 Reyranella sp. | reverse complement strand
GTAGAACTCAGTGACATTCGCCGACGCGAAGGGTTGGCTGGTGCCGCAGCCGGGATAGAACGCCGCGACCGCCCGCAAGCCGACGATAGGCGGCGTGAGCCGCCTCTGGAGGCTGCCGACCGATAGCTTGGCCGCCGCCATCGCTCCAAAGGAAAAGCCGACCACCGCAAACCGATCAGGCTTGACCATCGGCAGGGTGCGCAGCCAGGCGAGCGCGGCTGCGGTGTCATCGGCCATATGCCGCTGCGTCACCGCTGTATCCGCGCCGCCTTGGCAGTTGTTCTGGACATTGCGCGGCGTGTAGCTGTCCAGGACCAGAGCCATCCTGCCGGCACGAACGAGGCGCCCTGCCCAATCGTAAGTCGCGGCGTTGACGCCAGCGCACGTCGGCAGCAGGACGACAACTGACCACGGCCCCTTGCCGCCATCGGGCTGAAACAGGATCGTGCCCGGCGCGGCAACCTGTAGATACGGAACGAGTCCGTTTGGAAATCTAACGGGACTTTGCGCAGCCGCACCATTTGCCAAAGCTATGCTTATGGAGGCGGTAACAGAGACAATGTGCGCAGGCCTCATCGACGGCCTCCCTGGTCGGCGGAGAACTAAGCCACGCCATCAACTCGGACGCTGCAATCCATAAGCCGGCCGGCGGAATTTACCCCGAGGTATTCGAGGGGCGCGGCTCCTCAACATGAGGTTGGAATTTAATCAGCTCAGTGAAGACGCGCCACTGCAGTAGCGCGCCCCCAGCTAAGAGTTGAGCGCTTCCCAGACCCGCTCGGGCGTGGCCGGCATGTTGATGTGCTTGCCGCCCAGCGCGTCGACGATGGCGTTCATCACCGAGGGCAGCGAGCCCGCGCAGCCCGCCTCGCCGCAACCCTTGGCGCCCAGCAGGTTGGTCTTGGCCGGCACCGAGTGATAGTCGAGGCGGAAGGACGGCGTGTCCGAGGCGCGCGGCAGGGCATAGTCAGTGAAGCTGCCGGTGAGCGGCTGGCCCTCTTCGCTGTAGACGACGTGCTCGAACAGCGCCTGGCCGATGCCCTGCACGACGCCGCCATGGCTCTGGCCTTCGACCAGCAGCGGATTGATGACCGTGCCGAAGTCGTTGACCATGGTGTACTTCACCACCTCGACCCAGCCGGTGTCGGGATCGATCTCGACCTCGGCGACATGCGCGCCGTTGGGAAAGGCCGAGGGCGCCGCTTCGTGCACGTGGCTGACGTCGAGCGTGGCGGGCACGCCCTCGGGCAGCTTCATGCCGCCGCGCAGGCGCTCGGCCAGATCCATGATGCCGATGCCGCGGTCGGTGCCGACGATGGTGAAGCGCCCGAGCCTGAACTCGATGTCGGCCGCCGAGGCTTCCAGCGCCACGCCTGCGATCTGCTTGCCCTTGTCTATAACCTTGTCGGAGGCTTCGACGATCGCAGCGCCGCTCGCCATGATCGACTTCGACCCGCCGGTGCCGCCGCCCGCGATCAGCAGGTCGCTGTCGCCCTGGATCAGCTTGATGCGATGGAACGGGATGCCGAGCTTTTCGGTCAGCACCTGGGCGAACGCCGACCAGTGGCCCTGGCCGTAATCCAGCGTGCCGGTGATGATGGTGACGTCGCCGTT
>DASZJU010000343.1:0-15210 GCA_035947815.1 Reyranella sp. | reverse complement strand
GATGCAGGCGGTGACCTACCAGAGCTTTCGCGATGCGCCGCTCATGCCGGTCGCCGGCGTGAAGGAGGCGGTGCTGGCACTGCAGGCGGCAGGCGCCGCCACCTGCGTGGCAAGCTCGGGTACGCCCGAAAAGATGCGCTTTACGCTCGGCCTCACCGGCCTGTGGGACCTGTTCGATGGCCGCATCTTCAGCGCGAACCAAGTGCCGCGCGGCAAGCCGTTCCCCGATCTCTTCCTCCATGCCGCCATTGCCATGGACGTGCAGCCCTTCGAGTGCACCGTCGTTGAGGACTCGGTGCCCGGCGTGCAGGCGGCGCGCGCGGCCGGCATGCGCGCGCTGGCCTATGCCGGGGCACCGCACGCCCACCGCCAAGCAATGCAGGCGGCAGGCGGACGATTGTTCGACGACATGAAGCAGCTTCCCGATCTCGTGCTGTCATGAGCGGCTCGTGGTCGATGGGCGCCGGCAAGCCCGAGCGCGTGATCGTGGTCGGCGCCGGCATGGCGGGTCTCGTGGCGGCGCGCTTGCTGCACGATTCGGGATTCGCGGTGACGGTGCTCGAGGCGCGCGATCGGCTGGGCGGTCGTACCTGGACCGACGATTCGCTGGGTGCGCCGCTCGATCTCGGCGGCTCGTGGGTGCATGGCGTCGAAGGCAACCCCTTGACCCTATGGTGCGGCAAGCTGGGCATTCCGCTGGTCGAATCGCAGGGCGATCGACTCCTGATCGACGACCGTGCCACGGCGCCGACGCGCGAGGGCCAGCGGCGCCGCGCCATCCTCGGGCGCGCCGCCTTCAAGACGGCGATCGAGTGGGCGAGCTGGAAGAGCAAGGCGATGACCCGCAGCTGGGGCCCACGCTCGATCTCCGTAAAACAGGCGGTCGATCCGTTGCTCCGCGCGCCGTGGCTGCCCGACGTCGACAAGCTCGTGGTCGCGACCTTCGTGGAGATGAGCGAAGGCGTGCAGGGGGCTCCCTACGACGCGGTCGCCGTCGAGGAGTGGTTCCCGACCGAGGGCCTGGAGCGCAACGCCCAACCCAAGGGCGGCTTTCAGGCGCTGATCGAGGACGCTGCACGCGGTCTTTCGATACGGCTCGGTTCGCCCGTGCAACGCATCGCCTGGAGCGAGCGAGGCGCCGCGGCGATCCTGCAGTCGGGTGAACGCCTCGAAGCCGATCGTGTCCTGATCACCGTGCCGGTCGGCCTGCTGCGCGCCGGGTTGCCCGTGCTCGATCCATTGCCGCCCGAGGACCAGCGCATCGCGATCGGCCGGCTGGGCTACGGCGCGGGGGTGCTGGGCAAAATCTACCTGCGCTTCCCGCGGCGCTTCTGGCCCGAGCGCCCCAAATGGTTCGGTCGCCTGCCCGACGCGCCCGAGCGTCGCGGCACCTTCAACACGTGGGTCAGCCACGAACAGGAAACCGGGCGTCCCATCCTGCTGAGTTTCAGCAACGGCGCGACGGCCGCGCGGCTCGATCGGACGGCCAGCGATGCCGAGGTGAAGGACGTGGCGATGGCCTCGCTGCGCAAGATGTTCGGTGCCGATATTCCCGAGCCGGAAGCGATGCTCTTCCCGCGCTGGCTGAGCGATCCGTGGTCGCGCGGCGGCTATTCCTATCCCGGCGTCGGCAGCGCGCCGGAGGACCGGCCGGTCCATGCCCGGCCGCTCGGTCGGCGCGTCTACTTCGCCGGCGAGGCGACTGAGCCGGTCGAATACGGCACGGTGCATGCGGCCCTGTGGTCAGGCGAGCAGGGCGCGGAGGCGATCTTTCGGGCGGCAACCGGCGTCGCGCCGACGCAGGGTGCGCGACCGTGGGCCGGCGCACGCGCCGGCGCCAGCCGGCACAACGACCAAATAAGTGATAAGACATAACCATCAGGAGTTTGAAGCATGGCCCTCCTCGCCAAGATCCTGTTCGTTCTGGTGATCATCTCGGGATTGGCCACACTCGGCATGCTGTTCGCCGGCCTGATCAGCATGAGCCGCAACGTCGACGGCAACATCGAAGGCGGACGGCGCAGCAACAGGCTGATGTGGTGGCGCGTGCGCCTGCAGTTCCTGACGATCGTGCTGATCCTGTTGTGGTACTTCGCCAACCAGAGCCAGGGCTGAACCGATGGTCACACTCACCCGCATCTACACGCGCGGCGGCGACGCCGGCCAGACATCGCTCGGCCGCGGCGAGCGCGTGGCCAAGCACGATCCCCGGGTCGAGGCCTACGGCACGACCGACGAGGCCAATTCGGTCATCGGCCTGGCGCGCAGCGCCATCGCCCGCACGGTGTTGGGCGGCGAGCGGTACGCCGAAGCCGACGCCATGCTGGGCCGCATCCAGAATGACCTGTTCGATCTCGGCGCCGATCTGTGCACGCCCGAAGGCCAGAGCAAGCGCGGCGAGCAGGCGCTGCGCATCGTGGCCTCCCAGGTCGAGCGGCTGGAGCGCGAGATCGACGCCATGAATGCCGATCTTCAGCCGCTCAATTCCTTCATCCTGCCTGGCGGCGGCGAGGCGGCCGCGTGGCTCCATCTCGCCCGCACCGTCGCGCGTCGCGCCGAACGGCGCATGACGCGGTTGGCTGCCGAACAGCCGATCAATCCCGAGGCGATCAAGTACATCAACCGTCTCTCCGACCACCTGTTCGTCCTTGCGCGCCGGCTGAACGATGATGGCGCCACCGACGTTCTATGGGTCCCGGGCGGGACGCGCTAGCAGGCCCAAGGTGTTGAAAAATTGAGGGAAAAGCTTCCACCCTGCGATTTTGTGCAGTGCGCCATAGCCTTGACACGATCGGCTGAACACCCCTACACGAAATCCCCTTCGCCGGGCGGGAGGCCCGGCCGCAACTCACCTATAGGCGCAACGCGATGAAAGTGCTGGTCGCGGTCAAGCGGGTCATCGACTACAACGTCAAGATCCGCGTGAAGGCCGACAACACGGGTGTCGAGACAGCCAACGTCAAGATGTCCATGAACCCCTTCGACGAGATCGCCGTGGAAGAGGCGATCCGCATGCGGGAGAAGGGGCTCGCGACCGAAGTCATCGTCTTCTCCGCCGGCCCCGTGCAATGCCAGGAGACGATCCGCACCGCGCTCGCCATGGGCGCCGATCGCGGCGTGCTGGTGCAGAGCGACGCCGAGCTGCAGCCGCTGGCCGTTGCCAAGCTGATGAAGGCGGTGGTTGACAAGGAACAGCCCGGCCTGGTGATCGTCGGCAAGCAGGCGATCGACGATGATTCCAACCAGACCGGCCAGATGCTGGCGGCGCTGCTCGGCTGGTCGCAGGGCACCTTCGCCAACAAGCTGCATGTCGTCGACGGCAGCGCAGAGGTGAAGCGCGAGGTCGATGGCGGCCTGGAAAACATCAAGATCAAGCTGCCGGCAGTGATCACGACCGACCTGCGCCTGAACGAGCCGCGCTACGCCTCGCTGCCCAACATCATGAAGGCCAAGAAGAAGCCGATCGAGGTCCTGACGGCCGACGCGCTGGGCGTCGACATCGCGCCCCGGCTCAAGGTGCTGAAGGTCGAAGAGCCGCCCAAGCGCAAGTCCGGCATCAAGGTGAAGACCGTGGCCGAGCTTATAGACAAGCTGCGCAACGAAGCCGGAGTGATCTGACATGGCCGTCCTGGTTGTCGCCGCGCATGACGGCAAGACCGTTCGCAGCAACGTCGCGAACGCCGTGACGGCCGCGTCGCAGATGGATCCCGACGTGCAGGTGCTGGTGGCCGGCAGCAATGCCGGCGAGGCCGCCAAGTCGGCCGCCGCCATCCAGGGTGTCGCCAAGGTGCTGCAGGCCGAGGATGCGGCCTACGCCAACTGGGTGGCCGAGGACGTGGCGCCGCTCGTGGTCAAGCTGGCGCCCGGCTACAGCCACATCGTGATGGCCGCCGATTCGGTCGGCAAGAATCTGGCGCCGCGCGTCGCCGCCCTGCTCGACGTCGCGCAGGTTTCCGAGGCGATCAAGGTCGTCTCGCCCGACACCTTCGTGCGGCCGATCTACGCCGGCAATGCGATGGCCACCGTGCAGACGGCCGACAAGATCAAGGTCGTGACCATCCGCCCGACCAACTTCAAGGCGGCAGCCGGCGGCGGGGGGGCGCCGATCGAGCAGATCGGCGGTACCGGCGCGGGCGGTCTTGCCTCCTATGTCGGCGCCGAGCTCTCCAAGAGCGAGCGGCCGGAACTCACCAGCGCCAAAATCGTCGTTTCGGGCGGCCGCGGCCTGGCGAGCGGCGAGAACTTCAAGATGCTCGAGGCGCTGGCCGACAAGCTCGGCGCCGGGCTGGGTGCCAGCCGCGCCGCCGTTGATGCGGGCTATGTGCCAAACGACTACCAGGTCGGCCAGACCGGCAAGGTGGTGGCGCCCGACCTATATATAGCCATCGGCATCTCCGGCGCGATCCAGCATCTCGCCGGCATGAAGGACAGCAAGACCATCGTGGCGATCAACAAGGACGAGGAAGCGCCGATCTTCCAGGTGGCCGACTACGGTATCGTCGGCGACCTCTTCCAGATCGTGCCCGAGCTGACCGCCGCGGTCGAAAAGAAGTGAGTTCCGGAATCCTGGAGTACCCAGCATGATCAAGCGCATCGGCGTCATCGGCGCCGGCCAGATGGGCAGCGGCATCGCCCATGTCTGCGCTCTCAAAGGGTTCGATATCCGCCTCGCGGACGTCGACCAGGCGCATATCGACAAGGGCATCGACGCGATCGGCCGCAACATGGACCGCCAGATCGGCCGCGGCATGATCCGGCCCGAGGACAAGGACGCGGCGCTCAAGCGCATCTCGACCGCCACCGACTACAAGCCGTTCGCCGACTGCGACCTGATCGTCGAGGCGGCGACCGAGAACGAGGGCGTCAAGCGCGAGATCTTCAAGAAGGTCTGCGAGGGCCTGCCGTCCAACGTGCTGCTCGCCACCAACACCTCGTCGATCTCGGTGACGCGGCTCGCCTCGGTGACCGACCGCCCGGGCAAGTTCATGGGCATGCACTTCATGAACCCCGTGCCGATGATGGGGCTGGTCGAGCTGATCCGCGGCATCGCCACCGAGGAGGAGACCTTCCGCACCGTGCGCGAGGTCGTGGTGCGGCTCGACAAGAAGCCGGTCAATGCCGAGGACTTCCCGGCCTTCATCGTCAACCGCATCCTGCTGCCGATGATCAACGAGGCGGTCTATGCGCTCTACGAGGGCGTCGGCAATGTCGAGGCGATCGACACCGGCATGAAGCTCGGCGCCAACCACCCGATGGGCCCGCTCGAGCTCGCCGACTTCATCGGCCTCGACACCTGCCTGTCGGTGATGCAGGTGCTGCACGAGGGCCTGGCCGATTCGAAGTACCGCCCGTGCCCGCTCCTGGTGAAGTACGTCGAAGCCGGCTGGATCGGCCGCAAGGTCAAGCGCGGCTTCTACGATTACTCCGGCGAGCGCCCGGTTCCGACGCGGTAGCGCTTCCCCGGCACAGGCTTGTCGCGGTCTCGTTGAACAAGACAAGAAATGCCAGGTCGGCGGCTGATTTGCGGCTAAGCGCCTGAAATCGCACGTCTTTACCCTTGCTGGTTCAGGTTCCTGGAAAAACCTTCACCCCCTCACTGGTGCTTACTTATTCGCCCGCGAGGCGCAAAAAGCGCTCCGCCGTTCGCCAACGTACGCCGTCCGCAAGGCCGGCCGGGAGGGGCGCCAGGTTCTCCTCCAGGTCCTTCACTGCGCCGGGATAGGTGCAATCGTAGTGGGGATAGTCGGCGCCCCAGAACACGCAGCCTTCGAGGCCCATTTCGCTGAGCCGCGGCAGGCGGTGCGCCTCGTCCGATTCGATCGAGATGAAGCACTGTTCGCGGAACAGCTCGGTCGGCCGGCGCTTCAGCCACGGCACGTGATGGCGCATCGAGTCGAAATGACCGTCCAGCCGGTCGAGCCAGTATTCCAGCCAGCCCAGTCCCGATTCGAGAAAGGCGACGCGCAGGTCCGGATGCCGCTCGAGCACGCCGCCGGCCACGATGTCGAGACAGGTCGCCATCTGCTCGAAGGGATGGCAGATCATGTGGCTGAAGAACAGATTGTCGTAGCGGCCGGTCGCGAAGCTCGGCATCAGTGCGCCGAAGCTGCCATGCACGGCGGCGAACAGGCCGTTGCCGGCGACGGCCTGCCAGAACGGCCGCAGCGAGTCGTCGTACAGCGCCAGGCCCTTGTAACGCTCGGGGCGGAAGCAGACGCCTTTCAGTCCCAGCCGGGCGATATGCAGGGCTTCGCGCGCGGCGGCCTCGGCGCTTTGCAGCGGCACGATCCCGACGGCTGAAAGCTTGCCGCGACCGTCGCGACACATGTCGGCGATCCATTCGTTGTAGCCATGGCAGGTCGCGGCCGCGACCGCCGGATCCTCGATGTCGCCGGCCAGAAGATGGAGCGAGGGGAAGAGCAGGGAGCGTTCGATGCCTTCCTCCTCCAGCACCGTCGCGCGGGCGCCGCCGTCGTAGGATCCGGGCAGGATGTCTTCCCAGGTCGGCGCGTTGTTGGGATCGTCCATGCCCCAGGGCACGCAGGCCGCGGCAGGGCGGAGATTGCGCCGCATCGCGCCGTTGATCGAGACCCAGTCGCGCCCATCGGTGTCGCGCTCGACCCGGATCGTGTCGGCGCGATAGCGCTTCTCGACATAGTCGTTCCAGACGGCGGGGGGCTCGCAGATGTGCCCATCCGCGTCGATGACGCGGTTTGTCATTTGTTTCCTCCCTGATCTCTTGCGAGACTTCGCGCGCCATCGCCTCGATGCAAGGAAAAAACCGCCCGTGAGCCGCAAGCCGATCCGGATCGCCGTCCTGCACTTCTCCCATGAGACCGTGACGTTCCTGAAGAACGACACCACGCTCGCGGATTTCATCTATCAAGGTTCGCCGGCCAAGGGCGAAGCGCTGCTCGCCTACGACCGCAAATCCTACATGGGCGGTTTCGTGAAAATGGCGCGCGAGTACGACGAGGTCGAGCTGGTCGGCATCGAATCGCCGCTGTGGCCCAAGACCGGCACGGGGTCCGGCTGGATCACCGAGGAAGCCTTCGAGACTTTCGTCGGCAAGATGATTTCGGAGATCGAGACCGAGGGAAAGTTCGACGGCGTCTATCTCTGCCTGCACGGCGCCATGGGTGTGCGCGGCGTGCCGCGGCCCGAAGCGGAGCTGGCGCGGCGAGTGCGCGCGGTCGTGGGCCCCGGCGCCTTCATCGTCGGCACCTTCGACCCGCACGGCAACGAGGACGAGGCGTTCCTCCGGCACGCCGACATGGCGTTCACGGTCAAATACTTCCCGCACTATGACAGTTACCTGCAGGGCGAACGCGCGGCGCGCATGCTGGTGCGGGCGATCCGCGGCGACTATGCGCCGTCGACCGTCACGCTCCGCGTGCCGATCATTTCGCCGACCGTGCTGCAATGGACCGGCGCCTCGCCGTGGATGGACCTGGTGCAGCGCGCGCTCACCTGGGAGGCGCGCGAACCCGATGTCTATGTGAATTTCTTCTTCGGCTTTCCGTTCGCCGACGTGCCGGATGTCGGCATGACCTTCCAGGTCATGACCAACGGCGACGCCGCCCTGGCCCGCAAGGTCGCCGACGACATGGCGTCGGCCGCCTGGCGCCGCCGCGAGGCGCTGATCGGCTCGACGACCGTCCACACCATCCCGCAGGGCGTGACCCTGGCCAAGGAAGCTGTGGCGCGCGGCGCGACGCCGGTAGTGCTGGCCGACCACAGCGACCGTTCCGGCTCCGCGACCTGGCTCCTGAAGGAAATCATCGACCAGGATCTATCCGACGTGCTGATCGCCACGATCACCGATGCCAAGGTGAGTGATGCGCTGAAGGCCGCGGGCGTAAAGGCGGGCGATCCATTCGACATGGAGGTGGGCGGCCTGGCCGACGAATCGGCCGGGGCGCCGGTGCGCATCCAGGGGACGGTGCTGAACGCCGTCGAAGGCTACGGTCAGCTCTGGGTCGTCGTGCAATTCGGCCGCGGCAACGTGCTGGTGATCAGCCGCTACCTGGTGCAGGTCATGGAGCCGTTGCCGCTCAATGCGCTGGGCTTCGACGTCACCAACTTCAAGGTGATCGCCATCAAGTCGCGTGTCCATTTCCGTCGCGGCTTCGACGACAGCGGCTTCGCCAAGACCATCCTTCTGGTCGAACCGATCGAGCCGTTCCTCGGCACCGTGCGGCTCGACGGGCTGCCGTACCAGAATGTCGATCTGAAGAAGTTCTATCCCTACGGCGAGCCCGAGTTTCCTTAGAATCCTGACCGCGTCGGCGCCACCACTATGTCCCGGATGCAGATCGTGGATGGCAGCTTCCAGCAATAGAGCACGATCTCGGCCAGTTCCTCGGCCTCGAGGAAATCGGGATTGCCCAGCAGGCGGCAATACTCCTCGAAGCTGATGCCCATGCCCTTGTGGATGTCCACGTTGATCACGCGTACGCCCTGCATGCCGACCGCCTCGCGCCGCAGTTCGGCACTTCCTTCAGGTTGACATCGATCTCGCGGGCGAAGGCCTCGGGCTCGACGTCGGTGAAGGCGCGCGCATCGGCCATGCCGGCACTGTTGATGAGGCAGGCGGTCTTGCCGAACTTCTGTTCGGCGCTGCGGATGGCGCGCTCCAGCGCGGCGTAGTCGGCGACGTCGGCCTCGGCATATTCCGTACGGTCGGCCGGCAGCCCGTCCACCGCCTTCATGTGGCGCACAATCAACAGCAGCGCGTTGTCTTCCTTGGCAAAGCCGCGGGCCAGCGCGAGGCCGATGCCGGAGCTCGCTCCGGTGATGACGATGAGAGGTCCGGGCAAGGGATCGTTCCTTCTAGCCGTGGCTGGCGATGGCCGCTTTCATGAGCGCGATCCCCTCCGGCGTGTCCCAGTCGGCGTCGCCCTCTATTCGGCCCAGCTCGCGGCCGGCGGGATCGACCAGGATCGACGTCGGCAGCAGCGAGACGTCGAGCACCGACATCGCCTTGCGGCCCTTGTCGTAATAGATGCCGAGATTGGTGAGATCTTGCTTCTTGTAGAAGGGCGCCACCTTGGCCTTGGACGGCCCATCGAGCGAGATCGGCAACACGACGAACTGGTCCCTCGGCAAGGCCGCCTGCAGCCGGTCGAGGCTCGGCATCTCCTTCACGCAGGGTCCGCACCAGGTCGCCCACAGGTTGATCAGCCGCGCCTTGCCGGTGAGGTTGGCGAGCCGCAGCGGCTTGTCGTCGGCATCGAGGAATTCGAGATCGGGCATGGGCTTGGGCGGACGCGCGGGCTTGAAACGCGCCATGGCGCCCGTGACCAGGCCCTTCGGGATCTCGGCCCACGCCGCTGCGGGCAGGGCGATGGCGGTCATGGCGCCGGCCAGAACGAGCCGGCGGCCAGGGAGGAAATCTCGGACGGGATGTGCCATAAGCCGCGTTCCTAAAGGATCAATGGCTCATATTCATGGCACGGAAGAACACGACTGCGCGAGTGACGAAGAGCCGCTCCAACACGATGTGGGGCGGCCGCTACAAGCTCGGCCCGGCGGAAATCATGGAGAAGATCAACGCCTCCATCGGTTTCGACCGCCGGCTCTACGCGCAGGACATCGCGGGCTCGCTGGCCCATAGCGACATGCTGGTCGCCCGGGGAATCCTGACGGCGAAGGACGGGCGTGCCATCAGGCGCGGGCTGCAGCAGGTGCGCAACGAGATCGAGTCCGGCCGCTTCAAGTTCTCGACCAAGCTCGAGGACATCCATTTCAACGTCGAGGCGCGTCTGACGGCGCTTATCGGCCCCGCAGGCGGCCGCCTGCACACCGCGCGCTCGCGCAACGACCAGATCGCGCTCGATGTCAGGCTGTGGGTGCGCGATACGATCGACCGCCTGGAGCCGATGCTGCGCGACCTGCAGGCGGCCCTGATCGACCGCGCCGAGCAATATGCTGCGACCATCATGCCGGGCTTCACCCACCTGCAGACAGCGCAGCCCATCACCTTCGGCCATCACCTGCTGGCCTATGTCGAGATGTTCGGCCGCGACCGCAGCCGCTTCGCCGATTGCCGCGCGCGGCTGAACGAATCGCCGCTCGGTGCCGCGGCACTCGCGGGCTCCCCGCATCCCATTGATCCGCGCCGGACGGCGAAGGCGCTGGGCTTCGCCGGCCCGATGGCCAATTCGCTCGATGCGGTGTCGGACCGCGACTACGTCGTGGAATTCATCGCCGCTGCCTCGATCACGGCGGTGCATCTGTCGCGGATTGCCGAGGAGATCGTGATCTGGTGCAGCGCGCCGTTTCGCTTCATCGCGCTGTCCGACGCCTTCACCACCGGCAGCTCGATCATGCCGCAGAAGCGCAACCCCGACGCCGCCGAGCTGACGCGCGCCAAGGTCGGCCGCATCGTCGGCGCCTTCGTGGCGCTGTGCACCATCCTGAAGGGCCTGCCGCTCACCTACGGCAAGGACATGCAGGAAGACAAGGAGCCGCTGTTCGATGCCGCCGACTCCCTGGAGCTGGGCGTGGCGGCGATGACGGGCATGGTGCGCGACCTGAAAGCCAATCCCGAGCGCATGCGCGCCGTGGCATCGGCGGACTATTCGGTCGCCACCGACCTTGCCGACTGGCTGGTCCGCAAGGTCGGCCTGCCGTTCCGCGAGGCCCATCACGTCACCGGCCGGCTGGTCGGCATCGCCGCCGACAAGGGCGTCGATCTCGACAAGCTGTCTCTGGCCGAGATGCAGTCGGTCGAGCCGCGCATCGACCGCAGTGTCTACCGCGTGCTGACGGTCGAAGCGTCGGTGGCCGCGCGCAAGAGCCTCGGCGGCACCGCGCCCGCCAATGTCGCGCGCGCCGTGACGGAGGCGCGCCGTCGCTTCCTGGGGCGTAGACGATGAGCTTCTTTGCCTACAAAAATGGCGAGATGCACGCCGAAGGCGTGACGCTCGCTGCCATCGCCGCCCAGGTCGGCACGCCTTTCTATTGCTACTCGGCGGGTGCCTTGCGCGCGGCTTGGCGCGAATTTGCCGACGGCATCAAAGGCATGAACGCCAGCGTCTGCTACGCCATGAAGGCCAACAGCAACCTCGCGGTCATCCGCCTGTTCGGCGAACTGGGCGCGGGCGTCGACATTGTCTCGGCGGGCGAGATGCGTCGCGCGCTGGCGGCCGGCATCCCGGCCAAGCGCATCATCTATTCCGGCGTTGGCAAGAAGGCCTCCGAGCTGATGGCGGCGCTGCAGGCCGGCGTCGGCCAGATCAACGTCGAGAGCTCGGCCGAGCTCGAGACCCTGAACGCCGTCGCCGCCCAGCTCGGCGTCAAGGCCGCCATCACCATCCGGGTGAATCCCGACGTCGATGCCGAGACCCATGCCAAGATCACGACGGGCCGCAAGGACAACAAGTTCGGCATCGATATCGATCTTGCCCGCGAGGCCTTCGCGCTGGCCGGCCGCCTGTCCAATCTCAAGGTGGTCGGCGTGGCCATGCATATCGGCTCGCAACTCACCTCGCTCGCGCCCTACCGCAGCGCCATCGTCCGGGTGCGCGAGCTGATCGGCCAGCTGCGCGCCGACGGCCACACGATCGATCGCTTCGATATCGGCGGCGGCCTGGGGATTGTTTATGCCGACGAGCAGCCGCCCTCGATCGCCGACTTCATGGCCGTGGTCGCCAAGGAAACCGCAGGCCTGGGCTGCGAGCTCACTTTCGAGCCCGGCCGGCGCCTGGTCGGGGAAGCGGGCGTCCTGGTGAGCGAGGTGATCCTGGTGAAGCCCGGTGTTTCCAAGACTTTCGTCATCGTCGACGCGGCCATGAACGATCTCATACGGCCGACCTTGTATGAGGCATGGCACGACATCCTGCCGGTTCGTGAGCGCCAAGATACCGCCACGATCCACTGTGACATTGTCGGGCCGATCTGCGAATCAGGCGACTATCTGGCACAGAACCGTGATCTAGCCCCGCTGGCTGCCGGAGACCTCATCATGATACGCTCGGCCGGTGCCTATGGGGCGGTCATGGCTTCGACCTACAACAGCCGCCCCCTGGTGCCGGAAGTGATGGTCGATGGCACGCGATTTGCGGTCATCCGACCGAGGCCGACGATCGACGAGATGCTCTCCGCCGAGCGGTTTCCGCCCTGGATGGAGCCGATAAAGCCGTAGCGTCAAAGAGTTAGTTGCCAAAGAGTTAGTTGAAAGGAAGGCGATGGACGCCAGCCAGACCACCGAGATCCAGGCGCCCGGCTTGGGCCGCAAGATCGGTTTGGCGTGGGCCGCGTTGGCCTGGGAAGGCCTCTGGCCGCGTCTGGTGCCGCTGCTGGCTTTTGTCGCCCTGTTCGTCGCCGCGGCCCATCTCGAGCTTTTTGCCGGCCTCGATCCCTGGGTTCATACCGGCGTGCTGGCCGTCCTGGCGCTCGCCTTGGGCGCGCTCGGCTGGTGGCGTCTGCGGGATTTTGCCTGGCCCGCGCGTGAAGCCGCGATTCGCCGCCTCGAACTCGACAGCGGGGTGCCGCACCGGCCGCTGGTCGCCGTGCAGGATCGCCTGGCCGCGGGCGAGAACGATTCGATGGCGACCGCCCTGTGGGAGACCCATCGCCGCCGTGAGGCGGCGCGGCTGGCCGGGCTCTCCAACAAGCCGGCGCGTCCCGGCCTCGCTGCCCTCGACACCTGGGCGTTCCGTTTCGTGCCGATCCTGGCCCTGGTCGTGGCGCTCGCCATCGCCGGCGGTTGGCGCGGCGACCGCATGGTTGCCGCCTTCACGCCGGCTTTCCCGCCGCCGCCGCCGGTGGTCGCCAATCTGTGGATCGCGCCGCCCGCCTATACCGGCAAGCCGCCGATCTATCTCGACATGGCCGAGCACGACAAGCTCCTGCGCGTGCCGGTCGGCAGCAAGCTCGCGGGCTTCGTCGACGACGTGCGCGGCCGCAAGCCGCCGCAGCTGGTGATCGACGGCAAGGGCACCGAGTTCGCCACCGTCGGCAAGGGCAAGTACCAGGTCGAGCAGATCATCACCGAGGGCAAGGATATCACCTTGCAGGCGCGTGGCGATGAGCAGGCGCGCTGGAAGCTGCATGTCATTCCCGACCTGGCGCCGACCATCGAGTTCGCCAAGCCGATCGGCGTCGACAAGTGGTCGACCAAGATCGATTATATCGCCGGCGACGATTTCGGCGTGACCGGCGTGCAGCTGCAGATCCGCCTGCATGGCAGCGTGCTGGGCGACGACATGCTGAGCGATGACGAGGAGCCCGAGGTCCTGCGCATCGACCTGCCGGTCGCCGGCAACGCCAAGAAGGTCGCCGACACCTTCGTGCGCGATCTCACCAGCCATCCGTGGGCCGGCCTCAAGGTCACGGTGATGCTGTTCGCGTCCGACGCGCTGGGCCAGAAGGGCCGCAGCTCGGTCGAGACCTTCCTGCTGCCCGAGCGCGTCTTCAACGACCCGACGGCGCGCGCGCTGATCGTGCTGCGCAAGGCGCTGACGCGCGATCCCAAGGCCTTCCGGCTCGACGTTGCCGACGGCATGCGCCTGATCCACGCCAAGCCGGAGAGCTACCGCAACGACGGGGTGGTGCAGCTCGGCCTGCGCATCGGCGCGGCACGCCTGGCGCAAAACGGCGACAAGCCGACCATCACCGACACCCAGAAGCTGTTGTGGGATCTCGCCATGCGCCTGGAAAGCGGCGCCACGTCGGATGCCGAGCGGGCGCTCGAACAGGCGCGCCAGGAACTGCGTGACGCCATGCAGCGCCAGGCCGGCGACGAGGAGATCGAGCGTCTGATCCAGCAGCTCTACAGCGCCATGGACCGCTGGCAGAAGGAACTGGCCGAGCGGATGCAGGATCCCGAGGAACGCCGCCGTATGGAAGAGCAGGCGGAGAAGATGGATCCCAACAACACCATCACCGGCGACGACCTGCAGAAGATGCTCGACAAGATTCGCGAGATGGCGAAGAACGGCCAGCGCGAGGAAGCCAAGCGCCTGCTCGAAGAGCTGCGCAAGATGATGGAAAACGCCACGCCCATGATGGCCGGCCGCAACCAGCAGCGGCAGCAGGGCCAGCGCGGCCAGCAGGGCCAGGGCAACCAGCAGGGCCGCGAGATGATGAACCAGCTCGACCGGCTGTCGCGGCGGCAGAACCAGCTTTTGGGCGAATCCGAGCGCGAAGGCCGCCAGCAGCAGGGCCGCCAGGGCCAGCAGGGGCAGCGCGGCCAGCAGGGGCAACAGGGTCAGCAAGGCCAGCAGGGACAACAGGGACAACAGGGCCAGGGCCAGCAGCCGGGCGACGGCCAGTGGGGCGAGCAGCAGCGCGGCCAGCAGGAAGGCCTGCGTCGCCAGCTCGGCGAATTCATGGGCCGCCTCGACGAGAACGGCATGCCGATGCCCGAGTCGCTGGGTCGCGCCGAGCGCTCGATGCGCGAGGCCGAGGATGCGTTGAAGCGGGGCGACCCGCGCGAGGCCTCGCGCTCGCAGCGCCGCGCCCTGGACAACCTGCAACAGGGCATGGGCGATCTCGCCGAGCAGATGCGCAATCGCGGGCCGGGCAACGGCCAGGACCTCGCCGAGATCGAGGAGCGCGAACGGCGCAGCGAAGATCGCGATCCGCTCGGCCGCTCAGACGGCAACTATGGCGATGCGGTCGACACCGGCGTCGACAAAGTGCCGCTCGAACTCGAGCGTCAACGCAGCCGCGAGATCCTGGACGAGTTGCGCCGCCGCGCCGGCGAGCAGCAGCGGCCGAAGGAAGAGCTCGACTACATCGACCGGCTGCTCAAGACCTACTGATCATTGCTGGGGGCGCGCCACTCCAGTGGCGCGTCATTGTCTTCCGGCCGCGGGCCTCTGGCCCGCTCATGATCGTGAGGCGGGCGAGACGCCCGCGGTCCGGATGAGCATGAGAAAACGCGCCACTGGAGTGGCGCGCCCCCAGCGATGATCAATACGTCTTGAGCAGCCGGTCGATGTAGTCGAGCTCTTCCTTCGGCCGCTGCTGCTCGCCGGCGCGGCGGCGCAGCTCGTCCAGGATCTCGCGGCTGCGCTGGCGCTCGAGTTCGAGCGGCACCTTGTCGACGCCGGTGTCGACCGCATCGCCGTAGTTGCCGTCGGAGCGGCCGAGCGGATCGCGATCTTCGCTGCGTCGTTCGCGCTCCTCGATCTCGGCGAGGTCCTGGCCGTTGCCCGGCCCGCGATTGCGCATCTGCTCGGCGAGATCGCCCATGCCCTG
>DASZJU010000342.1:0-5401 GCA_035947815.1 Reyranella sp. | reverse complement strand
GCCGCTATCGATGTCGATCACCTTGGAACAGCTCAAGCGCTGCGCCAACCGCTCGTTCGAGGACACGATGACCATCGAGTACCGCATGGCGCAGAGCGCCATGCGGCCCGATCATGATTTCTTCGAGGGCGTGCGGGCCCTTCTCATCGACAAGGACCAGAAGCCAAAGTGGAATCCGCCCACCATCGAGGGCGTGACGCGCGACATGGTCGATGCGCATTTCAGGCCGGTCGCGAACGACCTGTTCTTCGACTGATCGGACAAGAGGGAGGACAACATGGCGAAGATCGCCTTCATCGGTCTCGGCAACATGGGTGGCCCGATGGCCGCCAACCTCGTGAAGGGCCAGCACCAAGTCATGGCCTTCGACCTGTCATCCGCGGCCGTCAATGCCGCGGTCGGCAAGGGTGCGAAGAAGGCCGCCTCGGCCGCCGAGGCTGTGAAGGGGGCTGAGATCGTCGTCACCATGCTGCCGGCCGGCAAGCATGTGCGCGAGGTCTATGAGAAGGACGTTCTGCCCAACGTTGCGAAGGGAACGCTGCTGATTGACTGCTCGACCATCGATGTCGACAGCGCCCGGCATGTCGGGCAACTGGCGCAACAGGCGGGGCTCGAAATGGTAGATGCGCCGGTCTCGGGCGGCGTCGGCGGCGCCACGGCCGGCACGCTCACCTTCATGGTCGGCGGCGGCGACGCCGCCTTTGCCAAGGCACGGCCGATCCTGGAGAAGATGGGCAAGAACATCGTGCACACCGGCACTGTCGGCGCAGGACAGGCCGCCAAGATCTGCAACAACATGATTCTGGGCATCACCATGATTGCCGTGTCGGAAGGCTTCCTGCTCGGCAAGCGGCTGGGGCTGGATGCGCAGAAGCTGTTCGATGTCGTGTCGACGTCCTCCGGCAGCTGCTGGGCCGTGAACAACTATCTGCCGGTGCCTGGACCGGTGCCGACCTCGCCCGCCAATCGCGACTACCAGGCGGGCTTCACGGCCGACAACATGCTGAAGGACCTGAAGCTCGCCCAGCAGGCGGCCCAGACTTCGGGTGCCAGCACGCCGATGGGCGCGGAGGCCGCGCAGCTCTTCAACCTGTTCGTCAACGCCGGCAACGGCGCCAAGGATTTCTCGGGCATCATCCGCATGCTCGATGGCAAGTGAGGCCAGCATGATCACGCTTTATGATCTCGTCCTTCAGGAAGATCGCCGCCCCAGCCCGTTCTGCTGGCGTGCCAAGTTTGCGCTGAAGCACAAGGGCCTCGATTGGCGAGACGAGCCTATGGGCTTCACGGAGAAGCAGAAGATCGCCTTTGCCCAGTCGCAGACCGTTCCGGTCATCCACGACGGCGCCAAGGTGGTGAAGGATAGTTGGGCGATCGCCGGACATCTCGACCAGGCCTATCCCGAGAAGCCGCTGTTCAAGGACGCCACGGCGCTCGCCTACGCGCGCTTCGCCAGCGGCTGGATCGACACGGCCGTGCACCCGGCGCTGTTTCCCATCATCGTCGGCGACCTCTTTGACCGCGTTCGGCCGGTCGATCAGCCCTATTTCCAGGAATCGCGCGGCAAGCGGCTGGGCACGACCGACTTCGCCTCCTTCCAGGCCAAGGCGCGCGAGAAAGGCGTTGTGGCCTTCCGCGCAGTGCTCGAGCCGGCGCGCCGCGTCCTGCGCGAGCAGAAGTTCCTGGCCGGCGAGCAGCCGGCCTATCCCGACTACGCCCTGGCCGGCGCCTTCCTGTGGGCGCGCATCGCCAGCCCCCTCTCGCTGTTGGAGGACGACGATCCCGTCCATGCCTGGCGCGATCGCATGCTCGACCTGTTCGATGGCATGGGCCGCAAGGCGAAGGCGGCGTGAAATACGACGCCGTCGTCTTCGACCTGCTGACGGCGCTGCTCGATTCTTGGACCTTGTGGAACGACGTCGCGGGCTCGCCCGATGCCGGCATGAAATGGCGCCGGCGTTATCTCGAGATCACCTACGGCTGCGGCGCCTACAGACCCTATGAGACGCTGGTGCGTGAAGCGGCGCGCGACGTTGGCCTGCCTGAAAGCCTGGGCGGGGGACTGGAGCGGCGCTGGGGCGAACTCACGCCATGGCCCGAGGCGCCGGGCGTGCTGGCCAAGTTGCAGGTGCCGCTTGCCGTGGCGACCAACTGCTCGATCCGTCTAGGTCGCCAGGCGGCGGATCGCGTGGGCGTGCCGTTCAAGACAGTGGCCACGGCCGAAAGCGTAGGGTTCTACAAGCCGCGTCCCGAGCCCTATCGGGCCGTGCTGCGGGCGCTCGGTACGGCGCCCGAACGGACTTTGTTCGTCGCCGGCTCCGCCTCCGATGTGCCGGGCGCCAAGGGCGTGGGCATGCCGGTCTACTGGCACAATCGCGTCGGGCTTCCGCCACGCGACGACACCAGGCCCGACTATCTCGAACCGACGCTCGACCGGCTGGCCGACCTGTTTCCTCCGGCCTAGAGGCCGGGCTATGGTGCCGGCGCAAAGGCGGGAGACGGCGCGTGGCGGAGGCTAATCAATTCAAGCCCGAGGAGCACCGCTTCGGACCGACGCACTGGTTCGAGGACATGAAGGTCGGCCAGAAATTCTACATCAGCTCGCGCACCCAGACCGAAGCGATGTTCGCCGCCTTCCAGCTCGCCAGCGGCGACAACCATCCGATCCACTATGACCGCGAGTATTGCAAGGCGAGGGGCCATCGTGACCTGCTGGCGCATGGCCTGCAGGTGGCGATCCAGGGCGCCGCGGGCGCCGGCATCTTTCCTCATGTCATCGGCGATTCGCTGATCGGCTTCCTCGAACAGTCCGCGCGCTTCCTGAAGCCGGTCTATTGCGGCGACACGCTCTATCCGATGCTGGAGGTGAGCGAGCTCAAACCCGGCCGCACCACCGGAGTCATGGTCATGAAGCTCACCATCCATAACCAGAAGGGTGAACTGGTGTGCGATGGCGAACACAAGTACCTTGTAAAAAAGCGGCCGCAATAGCGAGAGAGGATAAGACCATGCTCGGTGTCATCGCCAAGCTCACCATCAAGCCGGGCACCAACGCCGACTTCGAGGCGACGATGAAGGCGCTGCAGGCCAAGGTCCGGGCTGACGAGCCAGGCAACAAGCTCTATGCGCTGCACAAGACCGCCGACGTCAATGTCTATGTCATGCTGGAACGCTACGACGACCAGGCGGCGCTCGAGGCCCATCGCGCTGCGGCGCATTTCAAGGAGCTCGGCCGCAAGCTCGGCGACTATCTCGCCGGGCGGCCCGACGTCCAGGTTATGCAGGAGGTCTGACGCCGACAACGGCGCATGGGGAACATGGACGGCATCGTACATCGCCATACCAAGCCAGGCACGGCGCCCGGCACGCTCGCCGGGCGCGCGCCCGTGCCCGACGAGGCGCTCGACTTCACCCTGGTCGAGTACACGTCGGAAGACGTGCAGGTGCTGCACGGCGTGGAGGTCGACGAATGCCGCTTCCATCTCGGCACGCCGGGCCACACCTGGATCGACGTCGGGGGCAGGCCGAGCTCGGACATGCTGCGCGACCTCGGCATGGCCTTCAATCTGCATCCGCTGGCGCTCGAGGACGTGTTCCACGCCCACCAGAGAAGCAAGCTCGACCTCTACGAGGGCCAGGGCTTCATCGTGCTGAACGATCCGGTTTACGAGGACGGCGAGCTTCACCCACGCCAGGTCAGCATCTTCTTCGGCGAAAACTATGCGATCTCCTTCCACGATCACAAGTTGGACGTCTTCAAGCCGGTGCGTGATCGGCTTCAGACCTCGGGCTCCAGGCTGCGCACCTTCGGCATCGACTATCTCGTCTATGCGCTGATCGACCTCGTGGTCGACCGCAAGTTCCCGCTGATCGAGGCGCTGTCGAGCCACCTCGAGGAGCTCGAGGATGAGGCGCTCGGTCATCCCACCGAGAACACGCTGAACCATATCCATCAGGCGCGGCGCGCGCTGGTGGCGTTCCACAGGATCGAATGGGCCGAGCGCGAGACCGTGTTGGCGGTGATGCGGCCGGAAGTGCCGTACATCATGCCCGAGACGCGCACCTATCTGCGCGACTGCTTCGACCATGCCGTGGCCGTACTCGACCTGGTCGAGAGCTACCGCGAAATGACCAATGGCCTGATGGAAGTCTACCTCATGCATGCGTCCAATCGCATGGCCGAGGTGATGAAGACGATGGCGATCATCACCGTCTTCTTCATGCCGCTCAGCTTTCTGGCCGGCATCTATGGCATGAACTTCGACCGCGGCAACGGCAATATGCCGGAGCTCGGTTGGGAATATGGCTATGCCTTCTTCTGGATCATCGTCGTCGCCATCGTCGGCGGGTTATGGATCTGGCTGAAGCGCAAGCGCTGGATCTGACGGCGCATGAGCAACTACCGGATCTTCGGCTCGGAGCTGTCGCCCTATTCGGTGAAGGTGCGTTCCTACTTCCGCTACAAGGACCTACCGCACGAGTGGATCCCGCGCTCGCCCGCCGTCCAGGCCGAGTTCCAGAAATACGCCAAGCTGCCCCTGGTGCCGCTGGTCGTGACGCCCGAAGGCGAGGGCGTGCAGGACTCCACGCCCATCATCGAACGCTTCGAGGCGGGCCGGCGCGAACCCTCGGTCGTGCCCGATGATCCCGCGCTCGCCTTCATTTCCGCGTTGCTCGAGGAATACGGCGATGAATGGGGCAACAAGTGGATGTTCCATTATCGCTGGCGCTATCCGCCGGATGCCTGGTCGACCGCCGAGCGCATCGCCCAGCAGATGATGGGCGGGCAAGGCACGCTCGCCGTGGCCCAGGCTCGCGCCGCCGTCGCCGAGCGCATGATGGGCCGCCTGGGCTTTGTCGGCTCTAACGACAGGACCCAGCCCACGATCGAGGCCTCGTTCAAGCGCGCGCTCGGCTTGCTCGAGGCTCACCTGCAGACACGGCCGTACATGCTGGGCGGCCGGCCGGCGATGGCCGATTTCGGCCTGTGGGGCCAGTTCTACGAGGCGGCCACCGATCCGACGCCCGGCGCGATGATGCGGGCATCGTCGCCCAAGGTGATGGAATGGGTGCAGCGCATGGTCTCGCCCAAGTCGGAAGGCCCGTTTGAGACGTGGTCCGCGCTGGCGCCGACCCTGATGCCGCTTCTGAAGGACGAGGTCGGTGCACTGTTCCTGCCGTGGACGGTCGCCAATGCGATGGCCATCGAGCGGAGCGACAAGAGCTTCGAGATGACTTTGGGCGGCGCGTCGTGGTCGCAGGAGCCGCAGAAGTATCACGCGCGCTCGCTGGCCGAGATCCGCCGCAAGTATGCGGCGGCCAAGAGCGCGCCTGGACTAGAGACGATTCTCAAAGAAAGCGGCTGCCTTCCTTATCTGTCATCCTGAGCGAAGCGAAGGAT
>DASZJU010000341.1:0-7941 GCA_035947815.1 Reyranella sp. | reverse complement strand
TCCTGGGCGCGGTGCTCTCCGGCCACCTCAGCGTGCTGCTGGCGATCGCCCCGATGTTCGTCTTCGGCATGGGCGCCGGCGTGGCCTCGCCGGCAGCCCTCGCCCAGGCGATCAGCGTCAATCCGGAGGTCATCGGCTCGGCCTCCGGCCTCTACGGCTTTTCGCAGATGGGCGTTGGGGCGATCTGCACCGCGCTAGTGGGCATTGGCGGCGACCCCGCCCTCGCGGCCGCGCTCATCCTGGTCAGCGCGGGCGTGATCGGCCAGATCGCGTTCTGGATCGCGCTACGCTATCGCGCGACGGCGACAAAGAGCCCGTGAACGGTGGCTATTGCCGCCAGTCGCTGCCCTTGCCTTCGATCAGGCGAAGGGCGGCCTTCCAGTCGGTCATGCCGAACTCGGGCGAGGCGCGTTGCGCCTTGGCGCGGGCGGCGTAGCCCTGGACGACGTCGTCCTCGATCGGCGCCGGCTCCTCGTCCAGACCGCGGGCAATGATTTCGACCTCGCAGGCGCGTTCCATCATGTAGAGTCGTCGCAGCGCCGCCGGAATCGTAGCGCCGACCGACAGGAGCCCGTGATTGCGCAGCACGACGCAGCTTCCGTGCTGGCAGCTCACGCCCAGCGCATCGCATTCCTCCTGCGACGTCGGCATGCCGTACTCGTGATAGACGAGCTCGTCGAGCACGGCGAGCGCATCCTGACTGATCGGCCTCAGGCCCTTTTTCAGCACCGAGATGCCGGTGCCGGCGCGGGTGTGGGTGTGCATCACGCAGTTGACGTCGGGCCGCGCCTTGTAGACGCCGCTATGGATGGTGAAGCCCGCGGCATTGAAGCTGCCGTCCTTGCTGTAGACGGTGCCGTCGAGATCCAGCTTCACCAGGCTCGAGGCGGTGATCTCGTGGAACAGGTCGCCGTAATTGTTGATCAGGAAAGCGGTGGGCTCGCCGGGAATGCGCGCCGACATGTGGGTGTTGATGGTGTCGGTCCAGCCGTAGACGTCGGTAATCCGGTAAAGCGCGGCGAGGTCGCAGCGCGCCTGCCACTCCGCCTCGGTCATGTTGACGCGATCCTGTGCAATGACGCTATCCATCGAACACTCCTCCTGCGATCAGCCGGCCCTCATGCCCTTCATGAAAGTCGACGGCACCACGCTCTTCACCGATTGTGCACGCTTGGCGAGCCAGTAGGCCTGCGGCGGCGGCACCGAGCCGAATTGCTGGTCGACGCCCAATTTCTGGGCGGCGTCCATCGGCCAGTTGGGATTGTAAAGCAACTCCCGCGCCAGCGCGATAAGGTCTGCGCGGCCTTCCTGCAGGATCTGCTCCGCTTGATCCGCATGGACGATCAGCCCGACCGCCATGCTCATGATGTCGGCGTCCTTCCGCAGGCGCTCGGCGTAGGGCACCTGGTAGCCGTAGGTCACGGGTCCCGCGCTCACCACCGGCGAGCCGCGCATGCCGCCCGAACTGCAGTCGATCACGTCGACGCCCTTGGGCTTCAGGATCCTGGCCAGCGCCACGCTCTGGTCGGGTCCCCAGCCCGAATCGTCCTCGACCGAGAAGCGCACGAACAGCGGCTTTCTCGCCGGCCAGTGGGCGCGCACGCTCTCCACCACTTCGATGCAGAAGCGCATGCGATTGAGCTCGCTGCCGCCATATTCGTCGTTGCGCAGGTTGGAGAAGGGCGACAGGAACTGGTGGATCAGGTAGCCGTGCGCGGCATGGATATCGAGCACGTCGAAGCCCGCCTCGTGGGCGCGCCGCGCCGCCTGGCCCCAGCGCTCGACCATTTCGGGGATTTCGCCGCGTGTCAGTGCGCGCGGCGCGGGATCCGTCGCGGGCGCATTGATGCCGCTCGACGACACCAGTTCCCATTGCTCCCAATCGTCGATTTCGGGCGATGGTTTCAGCGGCGCGCCGCCCTCCCACGGACGGAAGCGCCGCGCCTTGCGGCCGGCATGGCCGAGCTGGATGCCGGGCACGGAATTGTGCAGGCGGATAAAATCGACGCAGCGCTTGAGGCCGGGCACGAAGGCGTCGTCCCAGAGGCCGAGATCGCCCACCGTGCCGCAGCCGCGGCGCTCGACCTTGGTCGATTCCATGATCATCAGCCCCGCCCCACCCGCGGCGTAGCGACCGGCATTCATCAGGTGCCAATCGGTTGCGAAGCCTTTTATCGCCGAATACTGGTGCATTGGCGCCACCACGACGCGGTTCTTGAGGGTCACATCGCGCAGGGAAATCGGTTCGAACAACAACGGCTGCGCCATGTATAATTCCCTCATGTCCGCCGTAAATCACGACCGCTACGACGACGCCTACCTGCGCAAGATCCTGCGCGACAGCAAGACCATCGCCATGGTCGGCGCCTCGGCCAACTGGAATCGTCCCAGCTATTTCGCCATGAAATATCTGCTCGACCGCGGATACAAGGTCATTCCAGTCAATCCCGCCGCCGCCGGCCAGGAAATCATGGGCCAGAAGGTCTACGCCTCGCTGGGCGAGCTGCCGCAAAAGGCCGACATGGTCGACATCTTCCGCAACTCCGAGGCGGCCGGCCCGATCACCGACGAGGCGATCGAGCACGGCGCCAAGGTGGTGTGGATGCAGTTGGGCGTGCGCAACGAGGAGGCCGCCCGGCGCGCCGAGGCGGCCGGGCTGAAGGTCGTGATGAACCGCTGCCCCAAGATCGAGCATTCCAGGCTCGCCGGCACCATCGAATGGCACGGCATCGCGAGCGGTGTGATCTCCAGCAAGAAGCGGGCGCTTTAGGACTATTCAGTCGTCCTGAGCGAAGCGAAGGACCTCATCGCCGCTTGCCACGGGCATGAGATCCTTCGCTTCGCTCAGGATGACAGTCTTCACTAATGCGCGTGCAGCCTAGAGTTTCGTCTCCACCAGCAGCATGTCCGTGCCGTTGGCGCGGACGGCGATCTCGATCTTGTCCTCGGCCTCGAGCGCGATGCTGTCGCGGCGGGTCAAGGTCGCCTCGGCGATGTCGGCCTCGCCTTCGAGCACGAAGGCGTAGAAGCCGTTCGCTTTGGACGGGCGGTAGGTGTGAGCCTTGCCGCCATCGCTCAGCAGGCGCGAGACCTTGAAGGTCTGGCCGATCGGCAGCGCGCCCGGCTCGTCGCCCACCAGGCAGGTGATGCGGTTGGCGCCGGCCTTCGGATCGAAATGGCCGCGCCGGTAGGATGGCGGCGCCAGGAGTTGCCCGGGCAGCACCCAGACGTAGATCACCTGCAGGTCCACCTCGCCGATATTGAGCTCGCTATGCTTGCCGCCCGAACCCGCCGAGAAGACGTAGTAGTCGTTGGCCAAAAGCTCATCGATCTTGCCGATCGTGTTGATGTGAGTGAGCGCGCCGCCCATCACGAAGGCCATGATGATGAAGTTGTGGTGCGGGTGCATGTTGTAGCCCGTGCCATTGGGCGTGAAGGCCTCGTCGCCGAAGACTTTCATGACGCCGAGGCCCGGGATGCCGGACTGATATTCATGGAAGTTGAAGCTCGAATGGCGCGTGATCACGCCGTCGGGATGGCCCGCGACGTAGCTGGCGTTGCGGCCCGCGGCCGGCAGGTACGAATAGCCGCGCTCGCCCGCCCGCAGGATGAAACGCACGCTCATGCCGGCCGGGCCTCCGAATAGTAGGGAATTTCGACCATCTCGAAGCCGAACTTGGGCGTTCCGCAGTCCGGACAGACCCAGTCGTCGGGAATGTCGGCCCAGCGCGTGCCCGGTGCGATACCATGCTCGGGCAGGCCGCGTGCCTCGTCGTAGGAGAAGCCGCAGCCGAGGCACAGATACTTCTTCATGAAGAAATTGTAGCATCCGACCAAACGGGGGAAACGGATGAAGTTCGGCATCTTCGACCACATGGACCGCGGCGGGTCCGATCTCGGCCGGCAATTCGACGAGCGGCTGCGGCTGATCGAGCTCTACGAGCAGGCGGGCTTTCACGCCTATCACCTGGCCGAGCATCACGCCACGCCGCTCGGCATGGCGCCCTCACCCAGCGTCTTCCTGGCGGCCGTGGCGCAGCGCACCAAGACGCTGCGCTTCGGGCCGCTGGTTTACACGGTGAACCTCTATCATCCGCTGCGGCTGATCGACGAGATCTGCATGCTCGACCAGATGAGCGGCGGCCGGCTCGAGCTCGGCATCGGCCGTGGCATCTCGCCCTATGAGGTGGGCTACTACGGTGTCGATCCCGCCACCGGCCCGGAGCGCTTCGCCGAAGCGCTCGAGGTCATCCTGAAGGGCCTTACCGAGAAGCGGCTCAGCCATCACGGCAAGTATTTCACCTTCAAGGACGTGCCGATGGAGATGCAGCCGGTGCAGCGTCCCTATCCGCCGCTGTGGTACGGCGCCAATTCGCTGGAAAGCGCCGACCGGCTGGCCAAGCAGGCCTGCAACACCGTGGTCGGCATGAAGGCCGACGGCGTCGGCCAGTTCGCCAGCCGCTACCGCGCCGCCTGGCAGGCGCTGGGCCGCGACGAGAAGCAGCTGCCGCTGATTGGTCTCAGCCGCCACGTCGTCGTGGGCGACACCGACAAGGAAGCGCAGAGCGCCGCCAAGCGCGCCTTCCTGCTGTGGTACGACGCGCTGATCCATCTGTGGCGCGCCCACGGCGTGGGCCTGCCGCGCCAGCTGATTCCCGCTGAATTCGATGACGCCCTGGAGCAGGGCTACATCATCGCCGGATCGCCCTCAACGGTGCGCGAGCGGCTGAAGCGCGACAACGACGTGGCCGGGATCAACTACTGCATCTGCCGGCTAGCCTTCGGCGATCTGTCGTTCGAGGAATCGAAGCGCTCGGTCGAGCTGTTCGCCCGCGAAGTGATGCCCGCCCTTTAGACGGTTTTAGCTATGCGCGCCGTGGCGGCGACTTTCTTCATAGCTGCTGATAAGATGAGGTCACAAGAACCTGTCTTGAAAAGAAAATATGAAGTTCGCCGTCTTCGATCACCTGGACAGGTCCGGCCCCGACCTGGGGCGCCAATATGAAGACCGCCTGAGGCTGACCGAGATCTATGAATGGGCGGGTTTCCACGCCTATCACGTGGCCGAGCACCACGGCACGCCGCTGGGATCGGCGCCCTCGCCCGGCCTGTTCCTCGCCGCCGTCGCCCAGCGCACGACCAGGCTTCGCTTCGGACCGCTCGCCTATCCGCTCGGCCTCTATCATCCGCTCCGGCTGATCGAAGAGATCTGCATGCTCGACGTCATGAGCGGCGGCCGGCTCGAGCTCGGCGTCGGCCGCGGCGCCTCGCCCTACGAGGCGGCGTTCTTCGGCATCGAGCCCGCCACGGCGCAGGAGCGCTTCGACGAAACGCTGGAAATCGTGCTCAAGGGATTGGGCGCAGAGCGCCTCGATCACGCCGGCAAGTTCTTCACCTTGATGGATGTCCCATTGGTGATGCAGCCGGTGCAGCGCCCGCACCCGCCGCTGTGGCACGTCACCCGCTCGCTCGACAGCGCCGATCGCCTGGCTGGGCTGGGCTGCAACGTGGCGCTCGCCATGCCGACGCATGACGCCGGCAAGTTCACCAAGCGCTACCGCGCGGCCTGGGCAGCGCTGGGTCGTGCCCCCGCGGACATGCCGTTCGTCGGCAACACGCGGAACGTAGTGGTCCTGGACAGCGACTCCGATGCCGTCTCGGCCGCCCGCCGCGCCTTCCATGTCTGGTACCATTCCATGGTCCATCTTTGGCGGGCCAACGGCGTCGAGCTGCCGCGCCAGGTTTCCTCACCCGACTTCGAGGAAACGGTCGAGCAGGGCTATATTGTCGCCGGCTCGCCCGCCAAGGTGCGCGACCGCATGCTGCGCGATCAGTCCATCTCGGGCATCAACTACAGCATCTGCCGCTTCGCCTGCGGAGACCTGTCGTTCGAGGAATCGGCGCGTTCGGTTCGGCTGTTCGCGCGCGAGGTGATGCCGGCGCTGATGCCGAAGGACGACACCGGCCCGGTCCGCGCCGCCACCGGCACCCTGGCGCGCGGCCTGCGCTGGCTGGGCGACGAAGATCTCTCCGAGGTCGGATTTTTGTTTCGTTAGATCTTTGCTGGGGGCGCGCCACTCCAGTGGCGCGATCTTTGTGTCCTTGAGAATGACGCGCGACTGGAGTCGCGCGCCCCCAGCAAACTAAAAGAGGCCCGCGGTTCCACTTACGCATGAACCGCGGACCTCCGCCCCCTCCGTGAACGCGCCCGTGTGCGGTTGACCGCTAGGCGTGGCGCGTCCCCCCTGTCGAAGACTGCGTGATAAAACAAAGCCGGCGGTGGTGGGGCCACCGCCGGCTCGTCGAGAGGATCAGCTACGCCGCCCGGGGAGAGATAGCGACGAACCTGGTCATCCCCTCCCGATAGATTTTCATCAGCACCGGTTTGCCGGTCTTCTTGGCATCCTTGAGCTTCTCGGCAGCCATCTTGGGGCTGTCGACCATGTCCTTGCCGACCTGCTGCAGGACGTCGCCTGCCTTCAGGCCCTGATCATCGGCCGGGCTGCCCGGCTCGACCGCCGCGACGACCGCGCCCTTGATCGAGTCGTCGAGCTTCAGTTCCTGGCGCGCCTCGGGAGAGATCGGCGCCAGCGACACCCCGTAGGACATCGGCTCGGCCTTCTTGGCGTCGGCCGGCTGATCGGCGTTGGTCTTGACGACCGCGGCCTCTTCCTTCTGGTCGCCGACCTTGGCATTGACGGACATCTCCTTGCCGTCGCGCCAGACGCCGAGCTTCACCGACGTGCCGGGCTTGATGGCCGAGATCATGCGGGTCAGATCCCGGATGCTCTCGACGTTCTTGCCGTCGACGCTCTTGATCACGTCACCCGACTTGATGCCGGCGGCCAGCGCCGGACTGTCCGGCTGGACCTGGGCCACCAGGGCACCCTTCTCGCTGTCGAGCGCCATGCTCTGGGCGAGTTCGGTCGTCACCGGCTGGATCTGCACGCCCAGCAGGCCACGTTCGACACGGCCGTTGGTGCGGAGCTGCGCCACCACCGGCTCGGCCAAGCTCGACGGGATAGCGAAGCCAAGGCCGATGCTGCCGCCGCTTGGCGAGAAGATGGCGGTGTTGATGCCGATCACATGGCCGTCCATGTCGAACAGCGGGCCGCCCGAGTTGCCGCGGTTGATGGCGGCATCAGTCTGGATGTAGTCGTCGAACGGACCGGAGTGGATGTCGCGGCCGCGCGCCGACACGATGCCGGTCGTCACGGTGCCGCCCAGGCCGAACGGGTTGCCGACCGCCATCACCGGCTGGCCGACGCGTACCTTGGTGGCGTCAGCGAAGGTGACATACGGCAGCGGCTTGTCGCTCTCGACCTTGATCAGGGCGAGGTCGGTCTTCTCGTCGCCGCCCACCAGCTTGGCCGGCAGCTTGCGGCCGTCCGCCAGGGTGACGGTGATCGAGTCGGCCTTGCCGGCGACGTGGAAGTTGGTGACGATCCAGCCGTTGGCGTCGACGATGAAGCCCGTGCCGACAGCCTGCGCCTTCTGGGCCTGACGATGCTGCGGCTTCATCTGCGGCATGCCGGGCTGGCCCTGCTGGCCGAAGCGCTCGGCGAAGCGCTGCATGAACTCTTCCATCTGCTGCTGCTGCTGTGAGCGGTCAGCCATCTGCGTTTCGTCGTCGTCCGCGGCGCCGGCCTTCATGGTCACGGCGACATTGACGACCGCCGGGGTCACCTTGGCAGCGAGGTCGGAGAGATCCTGCACGACGGCCTGGCCGGCGATCGCCGGCGGCGCAGTGAGCATGGGAACAACGAGCACCGGCGCGGTGAGCGCGGTGGTGAGCGCCAGGGCTGTGAGAATGGTCTTGGTCTTCGTCATGAACTACCTCCTTCGGGGGGCTTTGGCAGGAGGCAATATGGGACTTGGCCTATGGCGACCGGATGGCCGCTTCATTGAATGTTTGTATAGTTGGGGATCGTTGCGTTTGGC
>DASZJU010000340.1:0-3453 GCA_035947815.1 Reyranella sp. | reverse complement strand
GACTTCGGAAAAGCGCCCCTTCGCCCATTCGGCGTAGTTGTAGCTCTTCTTCTCGTAGGCGGTATCGCCGGTTTGTGATTGGGATGTCGCCGTCATGGTGAGGGCAGCGAGGCAGAGCGTCGCCGTGACGGCAAGAGCGATGGGCTTCATTGCGATCCCTCACTTTTTCATCGGGGCATAGAAGACGCTGTCGACCTCCACGATATCGTCGTCAAACAGACGCTGGACCTCGATCATCGTGCGCGGTGGATAGGGTGGCTTGCCCCAGAGCTCGGCCTGCGCCTTCTCCACCATGGGGGCGAACCGGTGCAGGTCGCTGACGTAAACGGTGAGCCGCACGCAATCCTGCAGGCTGGCGCCCTCCGATTGAGCGATCAGCCTGATATTGAGGAATGCCTGGCGAATGCGAGCCTGGGGGTCCTGGACCAGCGTGTTGGTCGCCGGATCGATACCCTGCATCCCGGCGACGAAGACAAAGTCACCGGCCCGCGTGCCGAGACTCCAGGTGCCCTCCGCCTTGATGGCGCCGGGAGGATTGAGTGTTTTGACGCCGTTTGGCGGCGGTGATTGTGCGAAGCCGAGACTCGACGCCATGGCCACGGCCATCACGCAAGGAAGAGCAAGGCGCTGTGGCATTGAGGTCCTCTTCGGCGATTTCAAACCAGCGTCACACCGCGTGTGGATCGGCGAGAAATGGCCATTGCGCCTTGTCGACTTTGGTGTAGGGCAGCAGTGACCAATCCGGCACCAGCGCGCCGGGCGCGGCGACATAGACCACTTCGCTGGCGATCGGTGCGTAGGCGGCATGGAAGTGCTGCATGGACTTCACGACCACGACCTTCTTGGTCGCGGGATCGACGCCCAGCTTGGTGAAGCAATCGCGGCTGAGGCACTGGGTGCGCTTGCTGTTGACGATCACCGTCACGCCCTCGATCTCGAGTGCCGCCGCGTCGCCGATCGAGCCCACGCTCTTGCGCTCGCCGCCGAACTCGATGCTCACACCCTTCTCGACCTTGAGCACCTTGGCGCGCGCATCGACCGGCAGACCGGACTGCGGGCCGAGCTTGCCGCCCAGCCGAATGTCGAGCTCGGCGCCTTCGCCGACCTCGAAGGCGAGCTTCACCGCGCCGGGATCCCAAATCATGGCGATGGCGGCGTCCTTCACCTTGCCGTCGAGCAACGCCTTCAGGATGAAGGTCGAATCGGAAGCCGCCCCGCCGCCGGCATTGTCCGAGACGTCGGCCAGCACCATGGGCTTTGGCAGGTTGTGCGAACTCACGCGCGCCATCGCCGCCTCGAGCGAGACATAAGGCGGCTGCGTGGCAGCGCGCATGGCAAAGAATTCCTGGCCGAGCTCGCGCGCCAGGCGCTCGGCCTTGGGCCTGTCACCATCCGTGATGGCGATGATCTTGCTGCCCATCTCCTTGATGTCCGACCACGGGAAGCCGTGGGCGATCGAGAGCGACAGCACGCCGTCCTTGCCTTCCATCGCCGAAAGCTTGTCGACGAAGCCCCGCATCGGCTGGCGCGTGGTGTGGAACACACCGATCATCCGGCAGTCCCAGGCCGCCATGACGGGCCTGGTGCGGCCCTCGATGGCGCCTTCCATCACGGTAAAGAGATCGTCGGCGCGCTCGGGCACGTCGATATGCGGATATTCCTTGAACAGCACCAGCGCCGTCGCGTCGCGCAAGGTGCCCTCGCCGATGTTGCAATGGAGATCGAGCTCGGCGCCGATGGGAATGTCCGGTCCGACGACCTTGCGCACGGCGGCCAAAAGGTCGCTTTCGCAGTCGTCGTAGCCCTCGGCCACCATGGCGCCGTGCATGGAGAGCAGCACGCCGTCGACCGGCATTGCGGCCTTGAGGTCGGCTAAAATCTCGTCGCGGAAGGATTCGTAGACCTTCTTCACCGTCTTGCCGGCGGGTTGGGCGAAGGCGCACAGGCTTTCAACCACTTGCCAGCCCTTGGCTTCGGCGCGGCCGCGCCACACCGCGAGCGGGGCGCCGAACATCGGCACGTTCTTGCCGTAGCTGCCTTTGCGGAAGAGGCAGGTCTCCTCGAAGAGCTGGTGGCCGGTGGGGATGGAAGCGAAGGTGTTGGTCTCGGTGCCGAGGCAGGCGGTGAAGATCTTTTTCATGGGCGGCGATCTTGGCGGCGCCCTATGGCATCTGCAAGCACATCACGACGGCGGCATTGCCGCAATCACGTCGCTGACCAGACGCGCGACGGTGTCCATGTCGTCGCGCGGCGTGCGGGCGCTGCCGAACCGGGCGACGACCAGCCGCCTCGAGGGCACGATGATGACATACTGTCCGTAGGTACCGCGGGCCATGAAAGCGTCGGCGGGGATACCGTGGCTGATGCGGTATTGTGCGCCGCCACCGCCGCCTCGGTTGGTCCAGAAGCCCGCGGCATAGCCGTATTGCCCGCTGCCGGGCGTCTGAGCGGCGGAATAGTCCACCCATCCTTCGGGCAGAATCCGTTCGCCGCCTGCCACGCCGTCGTTCAGGTAGAGCAGGCCAAAGCGCGCCCAGTCGCGTGGCGAGGCCAGCATGCGGCTGGAGCCGATCGGCGTGCCGACCGCGTCGACCTCGAGCGTGACGTGTTGCATACCGAGCTTGTCGAACAGTTCGCGCCGGGCGAAGGCCAGCACGGATGCGGCATTTCCGCCGGCGTTGTCGCGGATGATCTTCGACAGCAGGGCCGTATTGCCGTTGGTGTAGGTCCACTCGGTGCCGGGCGCAGCCTTCAGCGTCGCGCGCTCGGCGAAGGCCGCCATGTCGCGCTCGCCGAACAGCATGTAGGCCGACGGATCGAAGGCATCGGACGCGCTCGAGGTCAGCGATTGGCCGATATCGAGGCCGCTGTTCATGCGCAACAGGTTGTCGATGGAAATGGCGTGCCGCGGATCGCCCGGATCGGACCAGGCGGCGATCGGGGCGGGGCCGGCGACGGAAAGCTTGTGCTGTCGCGCCAGGATGCCGATCAGCGCGTTGGTCACGGACTTGGTCACCGACCAGCCGATCACCGGCGTGTCGATGCCGTATCCCGGCGCATAACGCTCGGCCACGATCCGGCCGTCACGCACCACCACCACGGCCTTGGTCCAGCGGTAGGGCGGCGCCGCCTGCTCCTCGAAGGCGCGATCGAGGGCGTCCTTCAGCGCCGGATCGTCCGGTTCGACGACGCCTGGCCCCGCGATCGAGGGCAGCACGCTGGGCGCGGCCGGCGCGGGGACAATCTCCTCGGCCGCAGGCGGCGGATCGTGGAGCACCAGGCAGCCCAGCGGGCCGCGATAGGCGGCCCGGCTTTGCACCATGCCGGCGAAGCTTGCCGTCACTTCGGCATGCTGGCGATCGATGCGGTGGCTGACCAGGAAGCCGACCGGCTCCAGGCTCGGCGCAATGGCCTCCCGGTAGAACTGCTCGGGCTCGACTTGCGAGACGAAAG
>DASZJU010000339.1:0-8159 GCA_035947815.1 Reyranella sp. | reverse complement strand
AGATCGTCCGAGACGTTGTCGGTCGGGCTCTGGCGCGACACCGCCTTCTTGGCCGGCGCGTGTGGCGCGACCTTGGGCGCAGGCCGGTCGGGGTCGCTCATCTGGACCTGCGCCAGCACCAGCGAGGGCTGCAACGCGAAGGCAAACGATGCAGCGAGCGCCAGCGACGAGCCGACGCGGCGCCAGGCCAACGGCTTGGACCCAGAGGCGAATGACAGACTCATTGCGGTACGCTTTCTTGGGTACGGCTGAAGGGGACCGTTCGGGGCGCGTTCGGCTTGGCGCTCTCGGGCTCCGGCGGCGGCGCGGTGGGATCGGCGACAACGCTGCCGTCGAGTTCCTGCTTGGTGGCGCGGCCACCGTGCAGGACGAAGACCGACGTCTTCATAGCGTCGGGCGGCTTGGGCGGCGGGTTTGGATCCTTGATGAGGCGGCTCACCTGGCTGTCGTGGGTGTAGCTGTCGCCAAGCTCGGCGGTGGCATCCTCGCCGCTCGCGGAATCACGCTCTTCGTCCGCCGGATCCTGCAGGCTGCGCAGCACCAGCGACAGGTCGCCCATCTTGACGGCAAGGGTCACGATCTCGGTCTGTTTGGCGGTGAGTTCCAGCGTCGCGGTCTTGGCGACGTCGGGCTTGTCGCCCGGCGTGTAGTCGAGCTTCTGGTCCATCGCGATCACCCGCGCGTTGCGCAGGATCGTCTCGGTGGCGTTGTGCTGGCCGTTCTGGCCGATCAGCGCGTGGGTCAGCAGGACATCGACGCGATCGCCGGCATAGATGAAGCCCGACACCGTCGAGGTCGCCGTGGCCGGTATGCTGACGGCGCGCAGGCCGGGCTTCAGCACTGCGGCCAGGAAGCCACGCGAGCCCGGCATGACGATGTCGCTCTCGACGATCGGCTCGCCGACATGGAATTGGCTGCGCGCGACCGCACCCACGAAGTCGCCGATCGGCCGCTTGCCTTCGACAATGTAGGACGGCGGCAGGTTGCCCTGCGGCCACGGCTGCCAACGCAGGTCGTCGGGTTTGACGAGTTGTCCGGTGTGGATGGCGGCGCGCGCCACCAGCACTTGCACCGCAGGCTTGGAGACAGGGTGCTGCCCGCCCATCTGGGCGGCGATCGCGGCGCGCTCGGACTGCAGCCAGGCGCGGGCGAGGAAAGCCGTGGTGCCAGCGACGATGACGGCGAGCAGCAGGAAGACGATGCGCTTGCTATTCATGAAGCCCTCCTTGCTCCCCCACCCGTCAGTGCCGGATCAACGATGCAGCGACCCACAGGCCGCCGGCCGCGATCGCCGGGCCATAGGGCAGGCCGCCGCGCAGCCGGGTGCGCAGCGTTGCGTCCGCCGCCGGCGCGAGCGGACTGATCGGCGCGCCGGCCAACACCGCCACGCCCAGCGCGCCGCCAACCAGTGCAATGACCAAGAGGAAATCCGAGATCAGGCCTGTGCCGGCGAACAGGCTGGCGGCCGCCAGCAGCTTCACATCACCGCCGCCCAGCGCCCCGACGGCGAAGGCCGCGGCGCCGGCCGCGAACAAGGCGGCCGAGCAGGCGAGCGCCAGGCCGACGGTCGTGAAGGACAGGGTGCCCAGGACCCACCCGCCGAGCGCCCAGACGGCGAAGGCGCCGACGATCCCGAGAGAAACGGCGTCGGCGATCTGCATCGTGCGCAGGTCCTGCCAGGCCGCCAGCAACAGCAGCAGGGCGAAGGTGATCAAACAACCGGTTTGAAGAAGCGCAAACAGCGACATCCGACATCCATCCGACGCTTCGGTCGGGCGCGTCGCGACAGACTCCGCCTGCCCCGACGCCACCCGAAGGTGTCGCTGTCCTACCGACTCGCCTGAATATCGCCGCGCAAGCAGCTCTGGAAATTAGCTTTTATGGCTAATTTACAAATGAAATGCACAAACGACGAATAAAGACAAAAGACAGCGAATAATATTGTTACGCAGGATATTTACCGTACTACCTCAAGTCAAGGATGTAATGCATTATTACTAAACGGAAATATAGCGACACTTGCAGTCAAAAGAAAGGGCGGTCCATTTGCGGGACCGCCCTAACCCACAGTTTCACGACAAACGATGCGATCCGTTGATCGCGCTGCTCATGTCCCGAGCACGTTGGAGACTTTGCCGCCGACCGAGCGCATCGAGGCGATCGCTGCCACGGCGATCAGCGAGACGATCAACGTGTATTCGATGACCACCGCGCCTTGCGCATTCATCATCAGTCGACGGAAGAGTGACAGCATGACAACTCCGACTCTCAAAATGACACATGGCCCCTGACGACGAGGCGCTGCTTGTTGTTACAAACGGTACTTAAGGTAGATTCTGAGGTCAATCGAAATTAAGCAAAAACATGAAGAATCTGCGTTAATTTATTGTTTTAGTTGCTGTTTTGTCCATTCATAAACAAGCCGTAGGAGTCGATCCGACGGCTCATACAATATCTCGCGAGCGCCCGGCGTCACGCTCCGATCGGAAGCCGGCGACAACGCGGGCTGCGGCTGTCCAGAAGCACAGGGCGGCGAACAGTCCGGCGAGCCAGGCAAAGGCCGCCGGAAACAGGCAGAACAAGACGAAGGCTAGAATGGTCTCCGTGCCCTCGATGATGCCGGCGGCGTAGAAGAAAGACTTCTGCCCGTGCGCCCCATCGTCGGCCTCGCCCCGTTCGCCCGCCATCACGGCGCGGCCCAGGAACGAGGCGGCCGTGCATACGAACGACGCCAGCAGCAACGCGGCCCATAACGCATTGGCCGGCCTGGCCAACGCGAAGCCCAATGGCACGGCGGCGTAGAAGGCCATGTCGCAGACGATGTCGAGGTAGCCGCCGAAGGGCGTTGGCCCCTGCTGTCGCGCGATCGCACCGTCGAGCCCATCGATCAAGCGGTTGAGCAGGATAACCAGCAGCGCCCAGTCGTACTGTTCGCAAGCCAGCAGCGGCAGCGCGAGCAGGCCGATCGCAAGTCCGACCACCGTCGTCGCATTGGCCGGCGTGCCGCGCCGGGCAAGCCAGGCCCCGGCGCAACGGAGCGGTGGATCCACCCATCGCCGCAGAGCAGGATCGAGCATCGAGGCGGAGATGGATCAGTCGCGCGGCGGGCCCGAATCGACGGCGCGCAAGGCCACGACGTCGCCCGCCGCGGCCGCCTGCCGGTCCAGCGTCGCCTGGCGGCGATAGGCGATCCAGCTGAAGGGAATGAGCGAAGCGTAGCCCAGGCCAAGCAGCGACATGCCAATCCACGGCGAGCTTGCGATCACGCCCAGCATCAGCGCGACCGCCAGCAGTGACGGCAGCACGAGATGACGCGGCACCCTGCCCTTCTTGAAGGAGAAGGTGGGCAGGCGGCTCACCATCAGGCCGCCAACCACGACCAGCACCGCGCCGACAACCAGGGCATGGCGCGGCCAGGCGGCCTCGATCTCGAAGCTCACCACCAGCGGGATCAGGGCGAGGAGCGCGCCGGCGGGCGCCGGCACGCCGGTGAAGTAGGCGCCCGTCCAGGCCGGTGGCGGCGTGTCGGCGTCGAGCGCCGTGTTGAACCGCGCAAGTCGCAGCGCCGAGCACATCGGAAACATCAGCGTCACCACCCAGCCCAGTGCGCCGCCGTCCTTCAACGAGGCAAGATAAAGCACCAGCGCCGGGGAGACGCCGAAGCAGAGGAAGTCCGACAGCGAATCGAGCTCGGCGCCGAAGCGGCTGGCGACGCCCAGGCGGCGGGCGACGCGGCCGTCGAGGGCGTCGAAGATGGCGGCGACGATGATGGCGATGACGGCGAGTCTCATCTGGCCCTGCAGCCCGAAACGGATCGCCGTCAGCCCCGAGCAGAGCGCCGCCAGGGTCAGCACGTTGGGGATCAGCCGATTGATCGAAAAGCCGCGCAAGCGGCGGCGCCGGGTGTGAAGATCGTCGTCCATCGCGAAGCTCCTCATCTCCCTCCCCTCGTCATACGAGGGGAGGTGCCCGCGTAGCGGGCGGATGGGTCATGAGCATCATCGCCGTTGCTCATGACCCCTCCGGCCCCCTCATCAGAGAAATGGGGGCCACCTCCCCACGTAGGACGCGGGGAGGCAGTTGCAATATTAAAACTCAATCGCCCCGCGCGGTGCAGCGACAACGGGGTCGAGTTCGGCCATGACCGTCTCGCCGCCGATCATGCGCTGTCCGGCCGCCACCAGCAATCGCGCGCCGGGCGGCAGATAGAGGTCGGTGCGGCTGCCGAAGCGGATGTGGCCGAAGCGCTCGCCCGCCGCCACCGCCTGGCCCGGTTTGACATAGCAGACGATGCGGCGCGCCACCCACCCGGCGATCTGTACGCAGCCGATCACGCGGCCGTCGACGCGCCGCAACGCGACCGCCATGCGCTCGTTCTCGTCGCTCGCCTTGTCGGCCGCGGCGTTCAAAAACTTGCCCGGCCGGTAAGCCACGACCTCGACGGTCGCCGCGCAAGGCGAGCGGTTGATGTGCACGTCGAACACGTTCAAGAAGATCGAGACGCGGACCAGCGGCTGGTCGCCCAGCCCGAGTTCCGCCGGCGGCACCGCGTCGACCACCATCTGCACCAGCCCGTCGGCCGGCGCGATCAGCACGCCGTCGTCCTGCGGCACGCCACGCGGCGGATCGCGGAAGAAATAGATCGACCACAGGGTCAATGCCAGCAACGGCCAGAACAGCCACGCCAGGCCGGTCAGCGCGGCGAGGAACGTAACCGCTGCGAAGATGGCGATGAAACGCCAGCCGTCGTCGAGGATCGGCACGAAGAAATTCGCCAGCATGAAAAGCTCTCTATCGCCCGCTGTCAGTTGACCTTGGGCAGGCTCAGGACCTGGCCCGGATAGATCAGGTCCGGGTCGCGGATCTGCTCCTTGTTCGCGCCATAGATCATGGTGTGGTGCATGCCGTGGCCGTAATGCGCGCGCGCAATGTTCCAGAGATTGTCGCCGCGCACGACCACCAGGCGTCGGCTGTCGCCCGCCGCCGATGCCACGGGAATGCGTTCGAACGGCAGCTCGAGGCGGGCCACCGGCTTGCCATCCTTGGTGAGCCGGTCGAGCCGAAGCTTGTGCTTGCTGACGCTGACGGGAGCGGAAGGCGCGAGCCGCCAGCTTCCATCGGCACCCGTCCGGCTCTCGGCCACCATCTTGTCATCGATGTACCCGCGCACCACGGCGCCGGGCGTGGCCTTTCCCGTGACCGTGACGTGGCCGCTTTCGTCGTAATCGAGGGTCGACATCACGAGGTCGCCCGATTTCGGCACGCCGGCCGCGGACGGTGGTTGCACGAGCGTCGGCGCGCCCGACGACGGCGCGATCATGACCAGCGTCTCCTCCTTCGCACCGGAGGCTGTCGCGGGCTGCTTCTGGTCCGGCACGATGGCCACGACGACCTGATCGGAGGTCACCGGCGCGCGGCCTTCGATGTGCTGGATCACGCGCAATTCGTGCTGACCGACGCCAAGCGGCGGCTCCTGGGCGAGGATGACCCATTCGCCGTTGGCATCGGCCTGGCCCTGGGCGATCTCTTTGCCGCCATCGAGCAGCACGATCTTGGCGCCCGGCTGCGCGCGCCCGGCGATCACGGCACGGCCATCCGGGCCGATCCTGGCAACGTCGAAGCTGGGCACCGCCACCACGGGCGGCGCGGCCGTCGAGGACGCCGCCTCGCCCGATGGCGATGACAGCGGGGCCGGCGCGGGCGCCGACGCCGCGTTCGCGCCGGGCCTGGCGGACTGGTCCAAAATGGCCTGATCGGTCAGCTTGCCATGCCAAGCAACGCCCACGGCGGCGGCGAAAACGATCGCGCCGGCTGCCATCAGCCAAAGAACTGTGCGTGACATCACCCTCCCGATGGTGCGACGACCAACCGCCCTTGGCGTCGCGACCTCCCTCTGCGAAATGATACCATGCCGTCCCGGTCCGGAAAGACATCGGATCACCTGTAAAAAGAAGCATCCGTGTCCGTTTCCGTCCCCTCCTCCCTTTGCGTGTTCTGCGGCTCCCGCTTTGGCGCCGATCCGGCGGCCCGCGATGTCGCCGTCGGGTTGGGCCAGCTTTTGGCCCGTGAAGGCATAACGCTGGTCTACGGCGGCGGTGGCGTCGGCCTGATGGGCCTGCTCGCCAATGCCGCCCTCAAGGGCGGCGGCCGGGTCACAGGCATCATTCCGCGGTTTCTGCTGAAGCGCGAAGCCGGCCATCCGGCCCTCAGCGAGACCATCGTCGTGGAGACCATGCACGAGCGCAAGCTCCAGATGTTCGAACGCTCGGACGCCTTTGTCGTGCTGCCTGGCGGGATCGGCACCTTGGAAGAGCTGTTCGAAGTCCTGTCCTGGCGCACGCTCGGCCTGCACACCAAGCCGATCGTGATCGTCGACCAGGGCGGCTTTTGGGGGCCCCTGGCCGCGCTGCTGCGCGGGGTCGTGGAAGGCGGTTTCGCCGAACGAAGCCACCTCGACCACCTGACCTTCATCAGCGATCTGAAAGACCTGCTGCCCGCGATCGCCGCGATGCCGCGGACGACGGGCGTCGAAAAGCGCCTGGACCGCGTCTGACGCGGTCGAACCGGGTGTAGCCTTCCCGGCCGCCCGCCGGTGAGGGAGACCGTCTCGATCACGTCGGGATGGAGCGTGCCCTGCGCCAGGAACTGCGCGCCGCCGATCTTCTTGGCCTCCGCCTCGAATACGTCGATGAACAGCGCACCGATCGTCTTGCGCTCTTCTCGGGCTCGGTCGTGCCGGCGAGCGCGTTGCAGCAGCACGGCGGCGACGCTGGAGTCCACGCCTCCTGAGGGGCCGTAGACCACCTTGCTTTTGCCGATCTGCGCGATCACGCGCTCACAGCAACGTACCGACATATGCGAAGTCCCGCCATGCCGCGACAGGGCCGTGTCGGCCTTCAAAAGGCCCTATCGCCACCGGCAAAGATTCCAAGCTGGACGCTTGGAAAAGGATAGGCCGAGTGCCCTGGTGACGTCGCCGTGCCGGAGATTGCCTTTGCCTCACGGCGATGCAACAAGACAGGCCATAATCAGCAATAGATCAACTCAGCCGAAACGAAAGCGGCGCACGGAGGTGCAAGTATGTCAGATCTCGAAATCGTTTGGACGAAGGTTGATGAAGCGCCCGGGCTTGCAACGTATTCCCTGCTGCCGATCGTCGCGGCCTTCGTCGGGACGGCCGGCGTGAAGATGAAGCTGAAGGACATTTCGCTGACCGGCCGCATCATCGCCAACTTCCCCGAAAAACTGACGCCCGCGCAAAAGATCAACGACGAGCTCGCCGAACTCGGCAAACTTGCAATGCGCCCCGAGGCCAACATCATCAAGCTACCCAACATCTCTGCGTCGATCCCGCAGCTGAAGGCCGCGATCAAGGAGTTGCAGAGCAAGGGTTACGACGTGCCGAACTATCCGGACAGCGACGCGACGCCGGCGGACAAGGAAATTCGCGCCCGCTACGGCAAGGTGCTCGGCAGCGCCGTCAATCCGGTGCTGCGCGAGGGCAATTCCGACCGCCGCGCCGCCGGCGCGGTGAAGCAGTACGCGCGCAAACATCCGCACAAGATGGGCGCCTGGACCACGGACTCGAAAACGCGCGTGACGCACATGTCGGGCAGCGACTTCTACGGTTCGGAGGTCGCGACGACCATTGTGGCACCAACCAATGCCCGTATCGAGCTGGTCGGCAGCGACGGCGCGGCCACGGTGCTGAAGGCGAAGGTGCCGTTCAAGGCCGGCGAGATCATCGACACGTCGGTGATGAACCGCAAGGCATTGCGCGCCTTCTTCGCAGCACAGATCGACGCTGCGAAGAAGGATGGCATCCTGTTCTCGCTGCACGTCAAGACGACCATGATGAAGATCTCCGATCCCATCCTGTTCGGTCATTGCGTTTCCGTGTTCTTCGCCGACGTGTTCGAGAAGCATGGCGCCACGTTGACGCGCCTCGGCGTCGATCCCGACAACGGCTTGGGCGACATGCTGACCCGGATCGAGACGTTGCCGGAGGCTGAAAAGGCGGCGATCAAGGCCGATATCCAAGCCACCTATGCGAAGCGGCCCGGCCTGGCCATGGTCAATTCCGACCGGGGAATCACCAATCTCCACGTGCCGAGCGACGTGATCATCGATGCGTCGATGCCGGCGATGATCCGCGAGTC
>DASZJU010000338.1:0-6280 GCA_035947815.1 Reyranella sp. | reverse complement strand
CGGCGTCGAGGAAGTGGCGGAACAGGTCGGCCGCTTGCGTGGTGTCGCCCGGCGGATTGCAGGTGTCGATGCGCGTGAAGGCGCGCAGGAAGTCGAGCTGGCGGTCGCGCTCGGACTCGAGCCAGTGCAGCAGCCGGTCGGTTTCACTCATGGCCGGCGGAATTGCGGAACCGGCGCTTCGTGGACGACGACGCCGTCCTTGACGACGGCGAGGCAAGCCGCGCCGCCGATCGCATAGGCGATGCCGCGCGGATCGTCGGTGTCCCAGACCGCAACATCGGCGGCGCGGCCCACCGCGATGCGGCCGGCCGTCGCGCCGAGGCCGAGGGCGCGCGCGCCGTTCACGGTGAAGCCGCGCAGCGCCTCCTCGGCGCTCAGGCGAAACAGGTAGCAGGCGAGATGCATCTGCGCCGCGGGCGATACGGTGGGCGAGCTGACCGGATTTGAGTTGGTCGCCAGCGCCATCGGCACGCCCAGTTCGCGGAACAGCTCGACCGGCGGCTTCTGCGTCTCGTGCAGGGTGAGGTGCGCGCCCGCCAACAGGGTCGCCACCGTGCCCGCCTCGGCCATCGCCTGCACCGTCGCCAGCGAGGCGTATTCCAGGTGATCGGCCGACAGGCCGCGATATTTGGCGACGACGGCACCAGCGCCAAAATCGGTGTACTGGTCGGCGTGGAGTTTTATCGGCAGGCCATAGGACCTGGCCCTGTCGAACAGGCGGCCCATCTGCGCGTGGCTAAAGCCCACCTTGTCGCAAAAGCCGTCGACCTGATCGACCAGGCCCTGGCGCACGGCCTCGGGCAGGACGTCGTCGCACATGAAGTCGACGTAGTCGTCGCGCCGGCCGGCATATTCGGGGGCCAGCCCATGGGCGCCGAGATAGGTCGACACCACCGTGACCGGCAGGTCGCGCCCCAGCGCGCGCGAGATCCGCATCAGGCGGAGCTCGGTGTCGCGGTCGAGGCCGGCGCCCGACTTGCTTTCCACCGTGGTGACACCGTTGGCGATGAGCCGGCTCATGCGGGCGCGGCTGGCGGCGAAAATCGCCTCTTCCGAGAGCCGTCGAGTGCGCCTCACCAGGGCGCCAACGCCGCCGCCCTTCGCCTCGAGGTCCCAGCGCTGGCCGCCCTGCGAGAGCACCTCGAAATCGATGAGGCCTTCCTCGCCATAGACGATGTGGGTGTGCGGATCGACCAGGCCCGGCGTGACGACCTTGCCGGCGAGATGACGGACCGTCCCGGCTTCCGTGGGGCCCTGCGCGGTGGGTCCGACCCAGGCGATCTTGCCCTCAGTGATGCCGACCGCGCCGTCGCGCACCAGGCCGAAGGGAGACTCGTCGGCCATCGTGGCGACGGTTGCGTTGGTGAGCAGCAGGTCGAACATGCTTCGGCATCCCAGCATCACGCCGGCGAGTCAACACTGCGATGGCCATTTCTGGCCGCGCCGGATCAGTGATGGTGCCGATGGAAGCGGAAGCCAATGAACGGACGCGCGATGGGAACGAAGACAGGAGACGGCGACGACGTGGGATAAGGAGGAGGATAGGACGTCGACCGCGGATAGGTCGTCGACGACGGCGGCAGGGTCGATGGCGTTGCCATCGGGACGGCGCTCGCCGCGGCCGCTGCGCCGGGCGTCGCGGCGGCGTCGAGGGCGCTCTGCTCGGCAGCCTTGCTGTACCATTCCGCCGCCGCCTGCTTGTCCTGCGCGACCCATTCGCCGCGCTCGTACATGCGGGCGACATTGCGCTGCGCCTCGGGCGAGCCCTGCTCGGCGAGCGGCAGCCATATCTTGAAGGCGGTGGCATAGTCGCCGCGCGCGTAGGCGGCTTCCGCGTCGGGCTGCGGCAGCGCGAACGCGGGCCCCGACAGGACAAGTCCAAGTGAAGCGATGAGCAGGCTCAGCCAGCGCATGGCGGCATCCCCCTGGCGAAACTTGGCACAATTCGCCGGCGCTCGCGAGAGCATATGCCGTCAGGCTGACGTAAGGACCGGCCTGGATGCTAAAGTGCCTGTCCTTCCCAGAGGGCTTGCCGTGCTCACCATTCTACGATCGATCGGCCTGGCGATGGCCTGCCTTGTCGCGCTGCCGGCGCCGGCGCCGGCCGATCAATGGGACGACCTCGCGCAGAAATTAGTCGACCAGGAGCACGCGCGCCTGGTTCGCCGCGCGGCGGACAAAGACGGCATCGTCATTGTCATGGAACACAAGCTGGTCACGGAGCGGGTCGTATTGGTCGTTGCGGACAACAAGCCGGCAATGTCCTTCCAGTTCAAGTCGGCGGCCCTGCCCGGCGACGATGCCTTCGACCTGATGGCGCGGGGCAGCAGCCTCGTCACCGGCAAGGACGCGGCCGCCGCGATGCGCCTGCTTCGCCAATCCTACACGGCGGCCGGCACGGAAAAGCTCGGCGTCGCCTCCGTCAACGCGGATGGGGTCTTCGTCACCTGCATCCTGCCGCGCGACGGCGGCGGCGTGAATTTTCTGGTCGCGTCGGAGTGAACACCGGTTTGAATGCAGCCATGTCAGCCACCGTAGCGCCGGGCCCTCCCGGTTCACTGCCAACCTGGACGTCGAGCGCCAAGGACATGGTGACGACGGCGCTCGGCACGAGTCGCGTCTGGGTCACGCTGGGCCACGGCATCGTCAACGAGATCTACTGGCCGGCGACCGGGACGCCACAGATCAGGGACCTCGGCTTCATCGTCTCGGGTCCCTTCGGCTGGGTCGAGATCAAGCGCGAAAGCGTCTACAAGATCACCGTCCCGGCCCCCTATGTGCCGCTGCCCCAGATCGTCCACGAGGGCGAAGGCTACCGGCTGGTGCTGGAGTTCGCGACCGATCCGCTGCGCGACGTGGTGCTGGTCTCCTTCCATCTCACCGGCGAGGGCACGCGGCTCTATGCCCTGCTGGCGCCGCATCTCGGCAACAGCGGCATGGACAACAATGCCCGCGCCGGCGAGGACCTTTTGGCCTGGAAAGGCGACAACGCCCTCTGCCTCACCAGCGATTGCGGCTTCTCGCGGTCGAGCGCGGGCTATGTCGGGGTGTCCGACGGATGGCACGACTTTGCCGAGAACGGACGGATGGCCTGGGCCTTCGCCGAGGCCCCGCTGGGCAACGTCGCCCTGTTCGGCGAGCTGCAGGCGAACGAGGGCACGCTGGCGCTGGGCTTCGGCGAAAGCCTGGAGGGCGCACGCACGCTCGCGCGGTCGAGCCTGAGCGAAGGCTATGGCCAGATCCGGCAGCGCTTCATCGATGGCTGGGAGGCGTGGGGGCAAAAGCTCGTCATTCCCGAGTGCCCACCCGACATCGAACGCGAGGCCTATATCTCATCGCTCGTCCTCAAGGTGCACGAGGACCGGACCTTTCCGGGATCGATCGTCGCCAGCCTGAGCGTGCCGTGGGGACAATCGAGCGACACTTCCGGCGGCTACCATCTGGTCTGGGCGCGCGATTGCGTCGAGGCGGGGCTTGCCCTGGTGGCCGTGGGCCAGGTCGACGATGCGCGATCGATGCTGTCCTATCTCATCGCCACCCAGGCCGATGACGGACGGTGGAACCAGAACAGCTTCCCGGACGGCCGCCCCTTCTGGACCGGGATCCAGCTCGACGAGGTGGGATTTCCCATCGTTCTCGCCAGCAAGCTTATGGAGGAAGACGCCCTTGCCGGAATGAGCGGCGTCGATGCCATGATCCGCCGCGCCGTCCGCTATCTCGCCCACCACGGTCCGATCAGCGCGCAGGATCGATGGGAGGAAAATGCCGGCATCAGCCCGTTCACGCTGGGCATCGAGATCGTGGCGCTGATCGCCGCCGCCCGGTTCTTCGAGGATGAGGAGCGGGACTATTGCCTGTCCCTGGCGGACTACTGGAACGAGCGGATCGAGGACTGGACCTATTACGAGCATGGCCCTTTCGCCGAGCAATACGGCGTCGACGGCTACTACGTGCGCATCGGTCCCGGCGGCACGGACGAGGACCTGCGCGGACGCATCGAAGTGAAGAACCGCGGCGGCGAGACGGTGCCGGCCGCTTCCCTCGTCGGCATGGAGTACCTCTATCTCGTTCGCCTGGGATTGCGCGACGCCAACGATCCCAGGATCCAGAACACGCTCAAGGTCGCCGAGGGGCTGCTCAAGGTGGAGACGCCGCAGGGTGCCGCCTATCGCCGCTACAACGGCGACGGCTATGGCGAGCACGAAGACGGCAGGCCGTTCGACGGTACCGGGATCGGCCGTCCGTGGCCGCTGCTGGCCGGCGAGCGCGGCCATTTCGACCTGATGCTCGGGCGCGACCCGCTGCCTTATCTCCAGACGATGGCGCGCATGACGGGGCCAGGGGGACTCATTCCCGAACAGGTCTGGGACGGCCCATCGCTGCCGGCGCGCGGACTGGAACCGGGCAAGCCCACCGGCAGCGCCATGCCGCTGGTCTGGGCGCATGCCGAATTCCTGAAGCTGCTGGTCGCCCGGCAGCGCAAGCGTCCGCTCGAGCTGCTGGGATCGGTGGAAGAGTATCTCCGCCTCAAGCAGACGAAGAACGACACATGGCACTGGCGGCCCGACCTGCCCTTCGATGTCGTGCCCGCTGGCCGCGACCTCCTCGTCGACATGCCGGTTCCGTTTGTCCTGCATCTGGGATTTGATGGTTGGCAGGGCATCGAGGACCGGCCGTCGACGCCGCTAGCCTTCGGCCGGCACGGCGTGCGCCTGACGGCGAAGGACTTCGATCGCCGTCGTGTCGTCGACTTCACGTTCTACTTTGTCGATACAGGGCAATGGGAAGGCCGCGACCATCACGTTCGGCTGGCGCAACCCCGTGCGTGATCAGAAGGCCAGCAGGTTATCGCGAAAAAGCTTGTAGGCAAAGCCGTCGCGGATCAGGCCGCGCCGCTTCAGGGCTGGTGCCAGGCCGTCGGTGATTTCGGCGATGCTGCGGCGGGTCACGTTCTCCGTGATCATGAAGCCGTCGCCGCCCATTTCCCGAGCCGCCTCCCCCATCTCCGCGGCGACGCTGTCGGGCGTGCCGACGAAGTCGATGCCGCCGGTCGCGGGATCGGTCAGCATCTCGCGCAGCGTGGTCCGGCCGGTGCCGCTGGTCATCAACGCGGTCTGGCCGCGCGAGGCATTGGTCTTGACCTCGGGCAGCGGCTCGTCGAGCGCGAATTTGGAAAAATCGACGCCGCTCAGGAAGGACAGCCGGGCGAGACGGAACTCCATGTTGCGGACCAGCGCCGCGTCAGCCCGCGCCTTCCTGGCCGTGGCCTCCTCCCGAGTCTCGCCCAGCACGATGCCGACCGAGAACATCACCTTGCAATGATCGGGATTGCGGCCGTGCCGCGCCATGCGCAGCCGCACGTCGTCGCGATAGCGCTTGGCCGCGCCGGCGCCGCGGCACACGGCCACGATGGTATCGGCGTATTTCGAGGCGAACTCGCGGCCCGCCGGCGACATGCCGGCCTGGCAGATCACCGGACGGCGCTGCGGGCCGGGCGGCATGTTGAGTGGCCCACGCGAGCTGAAGTATTTGCCGACGAAGTCGATCGGATGAACCTTGCGGAAATCGGCATACATTCCGCTTTCCGGATCAGCGACCACGGCGTGCGGCTCCCAGGACTGCCAGAGCTTGTCGACGACCTGGATCCACTCGTCGGCGATCTCGTAGCGCAGATCATGCTCATGGTGGCGCTCGAGACCGAAATTCTGCGCCGTGCGGTCGTTGTGCGCCGTCACGAGATTGAGGCCGACACGGCCCTGGGTGAGGTGATCGAGGGTCGCCCCAAGACGCGCCGCGAGGTAGGGCGGATAGAAGCCGGTGGTCATGGTGGCGACGATGCCGAGATGGCTCGAGCCCTGCGTCAGCAAGGGGACCAGCGGCATCGGATCGTGCTTGGGCACCGTGTAGGCGTTGTGCAGATACCATTCCGGCGTTCCGCCGTAGGCGTCGGGCACGAAGGAACCATCCTCGATCATTACGTAGTCGAAGCAGGCGCGCTCCATCGCCCGGACAAGATCGATGTAGAGGTCCGGCCGCATGTAGTCGGCGCCGATGGTACCCGACCAGGGCTGGTTCCAGGCATGAACCGACTAGCCGCGGCCGACAAACCAGCCCATGTGAAACATCGAGCCCTCCCCCGGCGAACGCCTTGCACGGCGTGTGCCACGCGCCCGGCCCGCCCGACAACCCCGACCCGACAACCCCGGCCCGACAACCCCGGATTGTCCGCGACGGCGCAAGGGCCCATGATCCCGGGAAATGCAAGATGACGATCGATCAA
>DASZJU010000337.1:0-2652 GCA_035947815.1 Reyranella sp. | reverse complement strand
GAAGAAGCGATGCGGCAATTCCGCTGGCCCCGGCCGCAGCGGTTCAACATCGGCTGGGCCGTGTGCGAACGCCATCCGTCGCACGCGCTGGCGCTGATCGTCGAGAATGCCGATGGATCGGTGCGCAACTGGACGTTCGGCCAGCTCCTGGCCGCGAGCTCGCGCCTCGCCAATGCGCTCGGCGCGCGCGGCATCAAGAAGGGCGACCGGGTCGGCGTGTTCCTGAGCCAGGGTGCCGAACTCACGCTCTGCCATCTCGCCGGGTACCGCATGGGCGCCGTGGTGCTGCCGCTGTTCACGCTGTTCGGCGAGGAGGCGCTCGAATATCGGATGGCCAATGCCGAGGCTTCGGCGCTGATCACCGACATGACCCAGCTCCCCAAGGTGCTGGCGGTACGCGATCGCCTGCCGCACCTCAAGACGGTGATCGTGATCGGCGCCAGCGCCCACGGCAGCGCTTTCCTCGACTGGGATCGCCTGCTGGCCGCTGCCTCGGACAATTTCACCACCGTCGACACGGCGGCCGAGGATCCGGCGCTCTTGATCTACACGTCCGGCACGACCGGCCAACCCAAGGGCGCGCTGCATGCCCATCGCGTGATGCTGGGCTCGGTGCCGCCGGTCGAGCAATGGCTAAGCCACTGGCCGCGCGGCAACGAAGTCATGTGGACACCGGCCGAATGGGCATGGATCGCCGGCCTCTACGACGCCCTTTTCCCGGCCTGGTTCTACGGCACGCCAGTGGTGGCGCATCGCTTCGCCAAGTTCGATCCCGAACGCGCTTTCGCGCTCCTGGAAAGGCACAAGGTCGGCGTCGGCTTCATTCCGCCGACTGCGCTCAAGATGATGCGGCAGGTCGCGAGCCCGCGCGATCGCTGGCGCTACGACGTGCGCGCCATCTGCACCGGCGGCGAGGCGATGGGCGAGGAGTTGCTGGCGTGGGGCCGCGACACGTTCGGCACGACCATCTCGGAGGGCTACGGCCAGACCGAGATGAACCTGATGCTGCTGAATTCGCCGGACTGGTTCGAGGTGCGGCCGGGCTCGTGCGGCCGCGCCTGCCCCGGCCGCAAGGTCGCCATCGTCGATGCCGACGGCCGCGTCCTGCCGCCCGGCGAGGAAGGCCAGATCGCCGGCTGGCGGCACGATCCCATCGTCATGCTGGAGTACTGGCGCAATCCCGAGGCGACCCGGCACAAGTATGCCGGCGACTGGCTGCTGACCGGCGACCTCGGCCGCATCGACGAGCAAGGCTACGTATTTTTCAAGAGCCGCGACGACGATGTGATCACCTCGGGCGGCTACCGCATCGGCCCGGGCGAGATCGAGGAATGCCTGATGAGGCATCCGGCCGTCGCCATGGTCGGCGTCGTGGGCGTGCCCGACCCGGTGCGCACCGAGATCGTGAAGGCCTTCGTGCAGCTCCGGCCCGAGATTGCCGCCACCGAGGCGCTCAAGGTCGATTTGGCGACCTATGTGAAGACCCGGCTCGCCGCCCACGAATATCCGCGCGAGGTCGAGTTCGTGGCCGAGTTGCCGCTCACCACGACGGGCAAGATCATGCGACGGGAGTTGCGGCGCCTCGACGCCGAACGGAAGGAAGCGTCGCGCTAGAGGCCGAGCAGGGTCTGCGCGTTGCCGTCGGGAAGGGCGCCCAGGAGCGCCACGAGGCCGATCAGGGCGGCGGGCCACCAATCGGCCAAACGACTAAATGCGTCACGCCGCGGGGACCGCCGGGAATGGAGCTGAATAAACATGGCGAAGCCTTTGGTGATCGGGAAAAACACAACCAAATATGGATGAACTTTAGGCAATAGAGTCCTGATATTCAAGGACATTCTAGCCGGACTTAAAGTATCACCTTAGGCGACGTTCCGGACCTTCTCAACGGCCGATTAGCCAATTTTTTCAATGAGTTGAAACTAACCGTCAGCTCGCTGCGGCTGAAAGGTTGAACTGCAGCTCGGCCAGGCGGGCATAGAGCCCGTCGCGGCGCACGAGATCGGCATGGCGGCCGACATCGACGACCCGGCCGTGGTCGATCACCACGATCCGGTCGGCCTTCTGCACCGTCGCCAGCCGGTGGGCGATCACCAGGGTCGTGCGCTTGTGCATCAGCCGGTCGAGCGCCTGCTGGACGGCCAGTTCGCTTTCGGCATCTAGCGCGCTGGTCGCCTCGTCGAGCAGCAGGATAGCCGGGTCGCAGAGCAACGCGCGGGCAATGGCGATCCTCTGGCGCTGGCCGCCCGACAGCCGCACGCCGCGGGCGCCGAGATGAGTGTCGAAGCCCTGCGGCAGCGCTTCGATGAAGGAGAGCGCCGATGCCGCCTCGGCGGCAGCCCGCACCTCGGCGTTGGCGGCATCGGGCCGCCCGTAGCGGATATTCTCGGCGACCGATGTGGTGAACAGCACCGGCTCCTGCGGCACGATAGCCAGCGCACGGCGCAGGTCGGCAAAGCGGAGATCGCGGATGTCGACGCCGTCGACGCGGATCGTGCCCGATTCCGGATCGTAGAAGCGCAGCAGCAAATTGAAGACCGTGGTCTTGCCCGCTCCCGACGGGCCGACGATGGCCACCGTCTCGCCCGGCGTGACGCTCAAGTCGAAGCGATCCAGCGCCAGCGAGTCCGGCCGCGTCGGATAACGGAACGA
>DASZJU010000336.1:0-5977 GCA_035947815.1 Reyranella sp. | reverse complement strand
ACGTCGCGTGCCCCAACGGTGCGTGAGCGGAACTCGTCGGGCACCTCGCGGCCGACATCGGTGAAGGCTTTCTTCACCGCGGCAACCGTCGGCCCGAAGACGGCCTTGCGGTTGGCGCGCGCCCATTCGTTCGAGCCCACGATGGTGTCGAGCGAACCCTGGAAGCGCGGCATGACGTAGCGCGCGAATAGCTCGTAGGAGCGCATGGTCTGCTCGCGGTTCGCCCATTCGTGGGCGCGGAACAGGATGCCGCCGAAGCCGCCGTCGGAGTAGCCGAGCAGCCGCTCGATGCCCTTGGCCACGGTGTCGGGGCTGCCGACCAGGGTCGTGCCCTGCGACACGCCCTCGCGCAGCGGATCGTCGGAGCGGCCGGGCGGACGGCCGAGCGTGTCCTCGAAATAGGTCACGGTCTCGCAGCGCTCGCCGGCATGGACCTCGCGCAACGCCTGCTCGTCGTCCTCGGCGATATGCGCGTTCACCACGATGCGCCATTTCGAGCGGTCGGCCTTGTGGCCGTGCTGGGCCGCCGTCTCCTCGTAGATCGCCCACTGCTTGGCCATCGCCTCGGGCCCGCCCGGCAGGCCCGCACCGATCGACAGCACGCCCAGCCCATGCTTGCCGGCGGCGATCATGCCCGACGGCGTGATGGTGCTGGCGCAGGCAATCGGGAAATGCGGATCCGAATAGGGCGCCAGATGGAGCCGCGCGTCCTTGAGCTCGAACCAGTCGGCCTTCATGGTGACCGGTTCCTCGCATTTCAGGAGCTGCATGATGGCGCTGAGCGATTCCTCCATGCGCGCGCGCTGCGTGGAGGGTTCGATACCCATCATGTAGGCGTCGGACGGCAGCGCGCCCGGGCCGCAGCCCAGCATGGTGCGGCCGCGCGACATGTGGTCGAGCTGCACGAAGCGGTTCGCCACCATCAGCGGGTGGTGATAGGGCAGGCTGGTGACGCCCGAGCCCAGCCGGATGTAGCGCGTGCGCTGGATGGCTGCGCCGATGAACACCTCGGGTGAGGAGATGGTTTCCCAACCGGCGGAATGGTGCTCGCCGATCCACGCCTCGTCGAAGCCCAGTTCGTCGATCCACTCGACCAGCTCCATGTCGCGCGCCATGGAAAGCGTGGGGTTCTCGCCGACCCGATGGAACGGGGCGAGGAAAATGCCGAACCCGAGTCCCTTGTGATTGCCGGTCTGTGCCATGTGAAAACCTCCGTTGATCTCGACCGTAGCATGGGCACGACATTGACCGAAGCCACGCCTTGCGCCGATCATCGCGCGATGATCGAGACCCCGCCCCTGCCGCTCGCACGCTTCACCATCGTCGAAGTGAACGACGAAAAGGTGCCAATGTGCCTGCGCCTGGCGACCTCGCTCGCGGCCAAGATCGCGGCCGACCTCGGCGCCGACGTGCTCAAGATCGAGCCAACCGGCGGCGATCCGGTGCGCCGCGCGCCGCCGCTGCTGCCGCAGGGCGGAAGCGCGCTCTTCCAGTTCCTCAACACCTCCAAGCGCGCGCTGGTGCTCGATCTCAAGACCGAGGCGGGCCGCGCCGGCCTGGCTCGGCTACTCGACAAGGCCGATGCCTGCCTGTTCGAGGAGCCGGCGTCGGTCGCGCCGTTGCTGCGCCGAGGCCGCGCGACGCCCATCGAGATCGCAGCGTTCCCCGTCGAAATGGACGCCGACCAGCGGCCGGTCAGCGGACTCGTCCTCCAGGCGCTGGGCGGGCTGATGCACATGGTGGGCGAGCCGGAGCGCAAGCCGCTGAAGCTGGGCGGACATCAGGCGTCCTATGCCGCGGGACTCACGGCCTTCACCGGCCTTGCCGCCGCATTGGCGGCGCGTGACGCCGGGCAGCGCGCGCCTCATGTGCGCGTGTCGCTGGCTGAGGTGATGCAGTGGGTGAACTGGAAGGCGGCCTCGGGCGCCGCTAACACCGGCACCTCGCCGGGTCGCGAGGGCAAGGGCTCGGAATTCCAGATCGTGGCGTGTCGCGACGGCCACGTCGCCGTCGTCTACACGGTCACGCAATGGCCGGCGACGCGGGCGCTGATCGGCGACCAGCGGCTGGAAGACACGAAATTCGCCACGCGCGCCGGCCGCCGCAAGCACATCGCCGAGCTCTACGACATCATCACGCCGTGGTTCGCGGGCAAGACGCGCGCCGAGATCCAGGCGAGGGCGCAAGCCAAGGGCGTGCCGTTCGGCCCGATCTTCTCGCCGGCCGAGTTGCTCGAGAGCGAGCAATACGTGACGCGCTCGTTCCTGGCCGAAATGAAGCACCCCGTGCTCGGCAAGTTCCTGATGCCGCAACTGCCGGTGCAATGGAACGGCCGCTCCTTCGCGCCGCGGCCTGCGCCCGAGATGGCGCGATCGGAGCTCGCGGCATGAGCCGTCCTCTTGCCGGCGTGCGCGTGCTCGATTTCGGCCTGCTGACGGCCGGCGCAAACACGTCGGCCATGCTGGCCGATCTCGGCGCCGACGTGATCAAGATCGAATCGGGCGCCTACCTCGATCCCTTCCGCGTCGTCGGCAAGCCCGACAACGACGACGGCTGGTGGAACCGCTCGCCGCAGTTCCGCTTCACCAACCGCAACAAGCGCGGTCTGGCGCTCAACCTCAAGGCCCCCGAAGGCCAGAGGGTGATCCGCGAGCTTGCCACGCATTGCGACGTGGTGGTCGAGAATTTCCGCCGCGGCGTGCTCGATCGCGCGGGCCTGGGCTATGCCACGCTGAAGGAGATCAATCCCCGCATCGTCTTCGCCGCCATCTCGAGCCAGGGCGATACCGGACCGGAGCGCATGAACGTGTCGTTTGGCTCGACGCTCGACGCTACCTCGGGCATCGCGGCACTCACCGGCTACGAGGGCGAGGAGCCGCGCATGTCGGGCATGGACGTGAACTATCCCGACCAGATCGTGTCGCTGTTCGCGGCCGGCATCGTGATCGCGGCCGTCATGGAGGCGCGGCGCAGCGGCACGGGCGCCTTCCTCGACTTCTCCCAGCGCGAGGTCGCGTCCTTCACCCTGGGCGAGGAAATTCTGGCCGCCTCGGCCGATCCGGCACGGCGGCTCGGTCCGCGCGGCAACCGGGAAGAAGGCGTGGCCCAGCAGGACGCCTACTGCTGCAAGGATGGGCGCTGGATCGCCGTCACGCTCGATGCAGCCGATCCGTCGCTCGACTCGTTCTGCGCCAGCCGCGACAGCAAGGCCGCCGTGGCGGCGCTGCTCGCTCGAGGGATCGCCGCCGCGCCCTGCAACGACGGCGCCGACCTGTTGCGCGACACCAGGCTGACCGGCGTCAGCCTGGTGCGCGACGAGCATGGCGGTCTGGTCAAAGGCCTGCCCTATCGGCTCGACGGCCGGGGCATCACCATCGAGCGCGCTGCGCCCGATCTCGGCCAGCACACCGACGAAGTGCTGCGCGAGCTTCTGGGCTACGGCGACGCCGAGCTGGCGAGACTTAAACAGTCGGGCGTGACGTCGACGACGCCCGCGATGGGAGAGAGCTGAAATGGCGCGCGCCGAAGTGCACAAGCTCATGGAGCGCATGGCGATCCCCGCCATCGCCGCGCCGATGTTCCTGGTCTCCAACCCGGCACTGACCTTGGCCTGTTGCAGCGAAGGCATCATGGGCAGCTTCCCGGCGCACGGCACGCGCAGCCGCGAGGAGTTCCAGGCCTGGCTCGATGAAATGCAGGAAGGCATGAAGCGACTGGAGGATTCCAGCTGCAAACCCGCGCCCTGGGCGGTGAACCTGGTCGTGCATCCGTCGAACCCGCGCTATCCCGGTGATCTCGAGCTGGTGGAAAAATACCAGGTGCCGGTGGTGCTGACCTCGAAAGGCGCGCCGGGCGACGCCATCAAGCGCATCCATGGCTGGGGCGCCGTGGCGTTGCACGACATCGCCAACCGCCGCCATGCCGAGAAGGCGCTGGAGGCAGGCGTCGACGGTGTGATCGCGGTCGCGGGCGGCGCCGGCGGCCATACCGGCACGATCAACCCCTTCGCCCTGATGAACGAGGTGCGCCAGTTGGGCGATCACTTCGCCATCGTGCTGGCGGGCGGCCAGACCACCGGCCGCGACGTGCTGGCCGCCGAAGCGATGGGCGCCGACCTCGCCTATATCGGCACGCGCTTCATCGCCACGCAGGAGGCGATGGCGGCGGCGGCGCACAAGGACATGATCCTGAAGACCCGCGCCACCGACGTCTTCCTCACTGCCTCGATCGACGGCGCGCCGGCCAACTGGCTCGCGCCCAGCCTTCTGGCCGCCGGCGTCGACCTCGATGTCCTGCGCACGACCTTGCCCGGCAAGATCGTCGCGGCGCAGGAGAACAAGAAGCGCTGGAAGGACATCTATACGGCGGGCCACGGCGTCGGGAACATCGAGGACATTCCAACGGCGGCCGAGCTTTGCCGGCGGTTGGTCCAGCAGTATCGGACAGCAAAGAAAGATCTGGTGCGACTGACGGCATAACTGTCATCCCGAGCGCAGCGAGGGACCTTTGAGGCCGCAGTAAAGGTCCCTCGCTACGCTCGGGATGACAGAGTGCGAGCGGCGACGTCCTCCTTTTCGCTTCGCGCAACGAGTCCGGTAGCATCGTCGCCTCCCCTGCTCTAGGCTTCGCCCCCTGAGCTCAGGGGGACGCGCGTGAAGACAAAGGCGGCGGTCTGTTACGAAGCCGGCAAGACCCTCGACATCGAGACCGTCGATCTCGAAGGGCCGAAGTTCGGCGAGGTGCTGGTCGAGATCAAGGCGTCGGGTGTCTGCCACACCGACGAGTTCACGCGCTCGGGCGGCGATCCGGAAGGCCTCTTTCCGGTGATCTTCGGCCACGAGGGCGCGGGCGTCGTGGTCGACGTCGGACCGGGCATCGTGTCGCTCAAGAAGGGCGACCACGTGATCCCGCTTTACACGCCCGAATGCCGCGCCTGCAAATCCTGCCTGTCCGGCAAGACCAATCTCTGCACCGCGATCCGCGCGACCCAGGGCCAGGGCGTGATGCCCGACGGCACCTCGCGCTTCTCGCTCAAGGGCAAGAAGATCCATCACTACATGGGCTGCTCGACCTTCTCCAACTACACCGTGCTGCCCGAGATCGCGCTGGCCAAGATCCGCCCCGACGCGCCGTTCGACAAGGTCTGCTACATCGGCTGCGGCGTCACCACCGGCATCGGTGCGGTGATCAACACCGCCAAGGTCGAGCCGGGCGCCAATGTCGTGGTGTTCGGCCTGGGCGGCATCGGCCTCAACGTCCTGCAGGGCGCCCGCATGGTGGGCGCCAACATGATCGTGGGCGTCGATCTCAACCCGGCGCGCGAGGCGCTTGGCCGCAAGTTCGGCATGACCCACTTCGTCAATCCGGAGAAACTCGCGGGCAAGGACCTCGTGGCGCATATCGTCGAGCTGACTGACGGCGGCGCCGACTACAGCTTCGAATGCGTCGGCAACACCAAGCTGATGCGCCAGGCGCTGGAATGCTGCCATCGCGGCTGGGGCAAATCGGTGATCATCGGCGTGGCCGGTTCCGGCCAGGAGATCGCCACGCGACCCTTCCAGCTGGTGACCGGCCGGCACTGGATGGGCACGGCGTTCGGCGGCGCCAAGGGGCGGCGCGATGTGCCCAAGATCGTCGACTGGTACATGGACGGCAAGATCGACATCGATTCGCTGATCACCCACACCATGCCGGTCGAGAAGATCAACGACGCCTTCGACCTGATGCACAGGGGCGAATCGATCCGCAGCGTCGTCACCTTCTAGGAAGGAAACAACATGACCGTGCGCAAGCTGGGCGGCGCCACCATCGAGAAGGTCGAGGAGATCTGTGGTGCGGGCTTCAAGCCGGCGCGCATGTTCCCCAACTTCAACCAGGAGGCCTTCGACGCCCAGAAGGGCTGGATGCAGCCCGACCATGTCGAGCCGGGTTCCGACCGCCTCGTCGGCTCGGTCCACACCTGGATCGTCAAGACGCC
>DASZJU010000335.1:0-30134 GCA_035947815.1 Reyranella sp. | reverse complement strand
GAAATCGGAATCCTCGCCATGGTCCTTCACCCAGGCGGCGATCTGCGCCTTGTTGGTCATGCCAACGGAGCGCGAATCGATCTGCTGCGGGCTCCAACGATGGGCGAAGCGGCCGCCGGCGAAGCATTCGCGGAAGCGGCCGGCGGTGCGCGTCGGATTGCCGAACACCGCCCACAGCAGCTCGGTGTCGGCATCGGTCAGCGCGCCCTCGACGGTGTCCCACACCGGATCGGGGATAGCCGACGCTTCGTCGAGCAGGGCGAAGGCGCGGCGGCCTTTGTTGTGCAGGCCGGCGATGGCCTCGGTGTTCTGCTCCAACTAGGTAATGGCGTCGACCCGCCAGGTCTTGTCGCGGCCGGGCTCGGCCGAATGGAGCGCCGTCGCGGTGTAGGTGAACCACGCCCGATTGCGGCTCATGGCGTGCCACTTGGCGAGCTCGGGCCAGGTCTTTGTGCGGAGCCGGCCTTCGGTGTTGGCGCTGACCACGCCGCGCGAATCGCGCAGGGTCGACATCGCCTACAGGATGATCCAGGCGACCAGCGCCGACTTGCCGATGCCGTGGCCCGAGGCGATGGCGACCCGCACCGCCTCGCTCTCGGCCGGGCTGAAATGGCCGTTGAGCAGGCCGGTGCCGATCCTGATCAAGACTTCCCGCTGCCATAACTGATGCGCTTGCGGCGCGACGCGCTCGGCCCGCTAGGGCGGAGGCGACTGGTAAGGTGGCGGCGAACCTACCATTTGGGCACCGGTGAGCGCTGACAGCATTCTGCTGTCATCGAGGGCGAGCGTGGCCCCAGTCGTGGTGTACGACCGACGCTGCGCGTTCTCCCGCGCCCCTATGCCGGTACGCAAGTATTATTCTGCTCGGCGATGACGCTTGGCGCTTGACAGAACTGAGCAATGTTGTGGCGTATGTCTGCCGACTCTCTCCCCAGGAGGCTCGGCGTCATGTCCAGTCATCGCACCAGAAGGCCGTGCGCAATTGCGCTGTCCCCCCGATTTCCGGGGCCCCTATACGGTACGAAAGAATTCCCGGTCGCCGAGGGGCCCTCAGGCGCAATATCGTGTCGTGTCGTTTCGCCGGCACGTCGACAAACGGGTAGCGGAAATTGCGGGAATTGCGGGAATTGCGGAAATCCCCTCTGTGGTGCGACGCCTGCCGGCAGGTGTGTTGACGCCGCTACCCTTCACGGGGGGACGGCCCTTTTGTTCGTGGAGTGAGCCATGGCCAAGCTGATCGAGTACAAGGACATGAATCCGCAGGCCAAGGCCGTGGTCGACGGTATCGCCCAGGCGCGCGGCATCGATCCCACCAATATCAACAATGTCTGGAAGGCCCTGGCACGCCATCCTTCGGTGATGGAGCGTTTCGCGGCGGAAATGAAGGCGGCCTTCGCGCCGGGCAAGCTCGATCCACTCACCAAGGAATTGGTTTATCTCGCGATCAGCATCGCCAATCAGTGCGATTATTGCATCGCCTCGCACGGCACGATGGCGCGGCAGAAGGGTATGACCGAGGAGATGCACGAGGAATTCATGGCCGTCGTCCTGGCCGCGCAAAAGGGCAACAAGATCACCATGGCCTATCGCGTGCCGGTCGATACTGCGTTTGAGGAGAAGTGACCGTGAACGACCTGAAAGCCCCGATCTGGGACGCCAACCTCTACCTCAAGTTCGCCGACGCCCGCGTGCGGCCAGCGCTCGATCTCATGGGCCGGCTCGATCCGGCCAATGGCGCGCGGCCCGGGCATGCGGTCTACGATCTCGGCTGCGGCGCCGGCAACATCACGCGCATCCTCGCCGAGCGCTTTGCCGAGGCGCCGATCGTCGGCATCGATTCGTCCGAGGAGATGCTCGCCAAGGCGCGCACGCAGACGGTCGACAAGCGCGTGACCTTCACCACGGGTGACCTGGCGCGCTTCAAGCCCGGCTTGCCGCCGTCGATCCTCTACAGCAACGCTGCCTATCAGTGGGTCGAAAACCACATCGACTATTTTCCCGGCCTGCTGAAGCTTCTGCCGTCGGGCGGCCAGCTTGCCATTCAGATGCCGCGCAACCACGAGGCGCCGTCGCACGCGCTGATGCGTAGGGCCGCCGAGGCGGGCCCGTGGCGCGACAAGCTCGCCAAGGTGGGCGGCATCCGGTCGGTCTGGGAGCCCGCGCGCTATTACGACGTACTGAAGCCCTTGTGCTCCGATCTCGAGGTCTGGGAGTCGATCTACCAGCAGCCGCTCACCGGCAAGGACCCGGTGGCGCAATACACCGCCGGCAGCGGCCTGCGGCCCTACCTTGAAGCGTTGAGCAAATCCGAGGGTGAAGCCTTCTACGACGCCTATGCCAAGCTGCTGGCCGAGGCTTATCCGATGCGCGCCGACGGCATCACGCTGTTTCCCTTCCGCCGCCTGTTCATCGTGGCGCGCCGCGCATGAGGCTGCGCCGGCTCACAGTCGTTGCGCTGCTGCTGCTGGGCGCCGGCAGGGTCGAGACCTGCCTTGCCGCGCCGCAGTCCATGGTGGCCGCTGCCCATCCGCTGGCGGTCGACGCGGGGCTCGACATATTGCGCCGCGGCGGCACGGCCGTGGATGCCGCGATTGCCGTGCAGATGGTGCTGGGCGTTGTCGAGCCGCAGGCTTCGGGCTTGGGCGGCGGCGGCTTCATGCTGCACTACAACGCCACGACAGGCGCCATGACGGTCTATGACGGACGCGAAACCGCGCCGGCCGGCGCCACGCCTAAAATGTTCCTCGATGGCAACGGCAAGCCGCTCGGCTTCCGCGAGGCGACGGTGTCGGGCATCTCCGTCGGCGTGCCTGGGGCACTGGCGATGCTGGAACTTGCGCACAAGGAGCAGGGCAAGCTTGCCTGGAACGAGCTGTTCAAGCCGGCCATCGCGATCGCGCGCGAGGGTTTTGCGGTGTCGCCGCGCCTCGCCGCGTGGATACAGCGGATGCCGCTGTTGCGCAACGAGCCCGACATACGCGCGACCTACTTCAACGCCGACAGCTCGCCGAAGAAAGTGGGCGACCGGGTCAGCAATCCCGCGCTCGCCGAGACCATGCAGTTGATCGCCGATCAGGGTGTGCAGGCTTTCTACCAGGGCGCCATCGCGGCCGAGATGGTCGAGCGCGTGCGTAACCATGTGCGGCCCGGCACCCTGTCGCTCGCCGACCTCGCGGACTACCGCCCGATCAAGCGCGAGGCGGTGTGCGGTCCCTATCGCGTCTGGGTCGTCTGCGGTGTGCCGCCGCCCTCGTCGGGCGGCATCGCCATCCTGCAGGTGCTCGAGTTGATCGAGCCGTTCGATATCTGGCGCGATTCGCCCAACAGCCTGCGTGTCCTCCATCTCATCGCCGAGGCGAGCCGGCTGGCGTTCGCCGACCGCGACCGCTACGTCGCCGATCCGGCGTTCGTGTCGGTGCCCGTGGTCGGGTTGCTCGCGCCGGCCTATATCGCCGAACGCCGCCTGTTGATCTCGCCCGACAGCAGCATGGGCGTGATCGGCCCCGGCGTGCCGCCCGGCTATGTCGAACGCGGCACCAGCCACATCAGCATCGTCGATCGCTGGGGCAACGCGGTGAGCTTCACCACCACCATCGAGGCGCCGTTCGGCGCCGAGATCATGCTGCGCGGCTTCCTGCTGAACAACGAACTGACCGATTTCTCGGCCTTGCCCGAGGTCGCCGGAAAGCTTGTCGCCAACCGGGTCGAGCCCGGCAAGCGGCCGCGTTCGTCGATGTCGCCCACCCTGATCTTCGACCAGGACCACAAGCTGGTGGCGTCGCTCGGCTCGGCAGGGGGGCCGCGCATCATCGGCGACACGCTGCAAACCGTAATCGGCCTGCTCGATTGGAACCTGTCCATGCAGGATGCCGTGGCCCTGCCGCGGATCATCAATATGAACGGCCCGACTGAACTGGAAGCGGGTACAGCCCTGGCCAACGAAGCCGACGCCTTGCGCGCCATGGGCCATCAAGTACAAGTCCGCTCACATGAGGGCGGCCTGACCGGCGTGCGCCGGATGGGCGACGGCTGGGAAGGCGGCGCCGATCCCAGACGCGACGGCGTCGCCAAAGGAGAATAAGCGGTTGGCCCAGAAGAAGCTGCCTACGGTGCTGCTGCGCGCCGGCGAGGATCGCCGCGTTCGCGCCGGCAGTCCGTGGGCGTTTTCCAACGAGATCCTGATGGATGCCGAGACCAAGGCGCTGCCGCCGGGCTCGCTCGCGACCTTGCGCGCGCCAGGCGGCGAGGCGCTGGGCCTCATCACCTTCAACCCCCATTCGCTGATCGCGGGCCGCGTGCTGTCGTCCAATCCCGAGGCCACGGTCGATGCGCTGTTCCTCGGCCGGCGGCTGGCGCAAGCGACGGCCTTGCGCGACCGGCTGATCGGCGTTCCCTTCTATCGCCTGATCCATGCCGAGGCCGACGGCCTGCCGGGCGTGATCATCGACCGCTTCGGCGAGGCGTTGGTGGTCCAGGTGAATACCGCCGGCATGGAGCTGCTGACGCCGGTGCTGCTCGAGGCGCTGGAGGCCGAACTTTCGCCCACGACCATCGTGCTCAAGAACGATTCGCCGGTGCGCGAGCTCGAAGGCCTCAAGCGCGACGTTACGATTGCCAAGGGTGACGCGTCGGGCACCGTCGAACTGATCGAGAACGGTGCCCGCTTCGTGGCCGACCTGTCGGTTGGCCAGAAGACCGGCTGGTTCTACGACCAGCGCGACAACCGCCGTTTCATGGCGGGGCTCGCGAAAGACGCGCGCGTCCTCGATGTCTACAGTTATAGCGGCGGCTTCGGCGTACTGGCTGCCCAGCAGGGCGCCAAGTCGGTGACCTGCATCGACCGCTCGCAGCCCGCGCTCAACGCGGCCAAGGCGGCGGCTGATTTGAACGGCGTCGACAAGATCGTCTCCTTCGAGAAGAGCGAGGCGTTCGACGCGATGGAGAAGCTCGCCGGCAAGAGGTTCGACGTCGTGATCTGCGATCCGCCGGCCTTCGTGAAGAGCCGCAAAGATCTCAAGATCGGCGCCCAGGGCTATCGCAAGCTGGTGCGGCTGGCAGCGCCTTTGGTGGAGCGGGGCGGCTTCCTGTTCGTGGCCTCCTGCTCGCACCTCGTCGACCCGCCGCTGTTTGCCGAACAGGTGCGTCGCGGCCTGCGCGACGCCAGCCGCAGCGGCCGCATCCTGTTGAGCTCGGGCGCCGCGCTCGATCATCCCGTGCATCCGGGGCTGCCGGAGACGGCCTATCTCAAGGCGCTGACCTTGCAGCTCGATTGACCATGCTTCGCTCAGGTCCGCGCAATCTCATCACCGACGTCGACGGCATCCTGGTCGGCAACGTCGAGGACCAGCGCCTGCGCTCGGGTGTCAGCGTCGTGCTGTGCGAGACCCCGTCGGTGGCATCGGTCGACGTCCGCGGCGGCGCGCCGGGCACGCGCGAGACCGATCTGTTGGATCCAGCGGCGCGCAACGAGCGCATCGATGCCATCTGCCTGTCCGGCGGATCGGCGTTCGGCCTTTCGGCGGCGGATGGCGTGATGCGCTGGCTCAGGGAGCGCGGCCGCGGTGTGCCGGTCGCCGGTGCCGTCGTGCCGATCGTGCCCACGGCCATCCTGTTCGACCTGCTGAACGGTGGCGACAAAAAGTGGGACTGGCCGCCCTATCGCGAGCTCGCCTATATGGCGGCCGACCAGGCCGGGGTTGACTTCGCCCTCGGCAATGCAGGCGCCGGGCTGGGCGCCAAGGCGGGCAATCTCAAGGGCGGGCTGGGCAGCGCCTCGGCCGTCGATCCGGCCAGTGGCCTGCAGGTCGGCGCGCTGGTGGCGGTGAATGCGCGTGGCTACACGACCATGGGCGACATGCCGCAATTCTGGGCGTGGGCGCTGGAGCAGGAGGCCGAGTTCGGCGGCCTGCCGCCGCCGGCGCACGGCCTTTCGCTGTCGGTGTCGCATACGCGCGCCGACCTCACCCATGACCTGGCCGATGCAGCCCGCAGCGATCCCCGCGCCAACACCACCATCGCCGTCGTCGCGACCAGCGCCCGGCTCGACAAGGCCTCCACCAAGCGGCTGGCGGTGATGGCTCAGGATGGGCTGGCGCGCGCGATCCGTCCCGTGCATACGCCGCAGGATGGCGACACGGTGTTCGCCATCGCGACAGGCAAGCACGATCTCGGCGGCGATCCGCTGGCGCTGGCCGAACTCGGCACGCTTGCTGCGGATTGTCTCGCCCGCGCCGTGGCGCGCGGCGTCTACAATGCCGCCACGCTTGGCGCGGCACGCGGCTGGCGGGACGTGTTCGGCCGCTGATAAACTTGTAGCCAACTGCAACAGAGGTATTCCGTGAACTCATTTTCTCGCCGCCATCTCATCGGCGCCGCCGGCGCGCTCGTGACGATGTCCGCTCTCGGCGCCGAGGCGTGGGCCGAGGCGAAGGATCGACTCGTGATCGGCATGTCGCTCGAGCCGCCGGTGCTCGATCCGACCAAGAACGCCGCCGCTGCCATCCGCGAGGTGACGACGCCCAGCATCTTCGAAAGCCTCGGCCGCATCGACCGCACCGGCGCTGTCGCGCCTGGGCTCGCCGAACGCTGGAGCATTTCCGAGGACGGCAAGGAATATCTCTTCAAGCTGCGTCAGGGCGTGAAGTTCCATGACGGCGAACCGCTCGACGCCGCGGTGGTTAAATTCACCCTCGACCGCCTGTTCGCACCCGATTCCACCAACCCCGCCAAGTCGCTCTACACCGACATCGACAAGGTCGAGGTGGTCGACCCGTCGACGGTGAAAGTGACCTTGAAGTCGCCGAATTCCTTCCTGCTCTACAGCCTGTCGCTGGGCGACGCCGGGATCATGCATCCGAAGTCGGCCGCCACCAACGACAAGAACCCGATCGGCACCGGGCCCTTCATGTTCAAGGAGCGCAAGGAGGGCGATTCGATCACTCTGGTGAAGTCGCCGACCTGGCGCGATCCCGGTTCGATCAAGTTCGACACCGTGATCTTCAAGATCATCAAGGATCCGTCGGCGCAGGTGAATGCCTTGCTGGCGGGCGACGTCGATGCCTTCCCGGGCTTCCAGGCGCCCGAGCTGGTCGAGCGCCTGAAGAAGGATCCGCGCTTCGCCGTGGTCGTCGGCACCACCGAAGGCGAGGTCATCCTGGCGACCAACAACGCCAGGAAGCCGTTCGACAATCTGAAAGTGCGCCAGGCGATCGCCCATGCCATCGACCGCGACGAGCTGATCTCGGCCGAATCGGGTTTCGGCGTGCCGATCGGCAGCCACTTCCCGCCGCACAACAAGGCCTATATCGACCTCACCAAGACCTATCCGTTCGACCTCGCCAAGGCCAAGGCGCTGTTGGCCGAAGCCGGCTATCCCAACGGCTTCGAGGCCAGCCTGAAACTGCCGCCGGTCGGCTATGCCCAGCGCGCCGGCGAGGTGATCGCAAGCCAGCTCGGCAAGATCGGCATCAAGGTCGCGATCACCCAGCTGCAGTGGCCGCAATGGCTCTCCGAGGTGTTCAAGGAGCACAACTACGACCTCACGATCGTGGCCCACACCGAGGCCAACGATCTCGATCGCTATGCCCGCGACGGCTACTACTGGGGCTACGATTCGCCGGAGTTCAAGGCCAAGTGGCGCGAGGTCGTGGCCGCCACCGACTTCGCCAAGCGCGACGAGCTTCTCAAGCAGGCGCAGCGCATCGTCGCCCGCGACGCGGTGAACGGCTTCCTCTTCCAGCTCGCCAAGATCGGCGTATGGAAGAAGGACCTTATAGGCATGTGGGAGAACGCACCGGCGCCGCAGGTCGATCTGACGGGCGTCTATTGGAAGTGACGCCACGATGTCGCGAAGCGGGCTAGGTGAGGTGGCGCTCGACGGTTCTTGTCATCCTGAGCGAAGCGAAGGATCTCATGGCGATTGCAAGCGGTGTGCTCGTTGAAATGCCATTAGGTCCTTCGCTTCGCTCAGGACGACAAGAGCCCAAGACGCGGACAGCCACAGCCTCGCTTGATGCTTGAATTCCTCTCCCGCCGGCTCGCCGCCTCGCTGGTGACCCTGGCGCTGGCCACGGTCGTGGTGTTCGCGGTGGTGGAAGTCCTGCCGGGCGATCCGGCGCTGGTCATGCTGGGCACCGACGCGCGGCCCGACACGCTGGCGGCGCTCCGGGCCAGCTATGGTTTCGATCAGCCGCTGGCCGTGCGCTATCTGCGCTGGATCGGCGGCTTGTTGACCTTCGATCTCGGCAACAGCCACGCCTATGGCACGTCGGTCGCCAAGCTGATCGGCGATCGCTTGGCTGTGACCCTGCCGCTGGCCGCGCTGGCGCTCGCCTGGGCGATGCTGGTGGCGGTTCCCTTGGGCGTCTTCGCTGCCTGGAAGCACGGCCGGCCGGGCGATTGGGGCGTCATGGGCTTCACCCAAATCGGCATCTCGGTGCCGAATTTCTGGTTCGGCATCGTGCTGGTGTTGCTGTTCGCGGTGACCTGGCAGTTCTTCCCGGCCGGCGGCTTTCCCGGCTGGCAGGACCCGTTGAAATCGGCGCATGCGCTCGTCCTGCCGGCGCTGTCGCTGTCGCTGGGCGAGATCGCGATCCTGGCCAGGGTCACCCGCTCGGCCATGCTCGATACCTTGCGCGAGGACTATGTCCGTACCGCCCGGGCCAAGGGTGCGCCGGAGCGCACCGTGCTGTTCCGGCATGCGCTGCGCAACGCGCTCATTCCCGTGACGACGGTGGCCGGCCTGATCGCCGGCTTCCTGGTGGCCGGCGCCATCATCATCGAAAGCGTGTTTCGCCTGCCCGGCGTCGGCCAGCTGGTCTACGATTCGATCAACAATCGCGACCTGATCGTGATCAAGAACGTGGTCATCCTGTTCACGATCCTGGTTCTCGGCGTCAACCTGCTGGTCGATCTTGCCTACGCGTTCCTCGATCCCCGGCCGCGGGTGCGGACATGAAGCGTTTTTTTGCGCGCGCTTCCCGGCATGTCGGTTTCCAGATCGGCGCCGTGCTGCTCCTGCTGTTCGTCGGCACGGCGCTGGTCTCGATCTTCTGGACGCCGCATGCGGTTGACGAGCTGCAGATGCGCGCCAAGCTGATGCCATCCTCGGCCGCCTATCCGCTGGGCACCGATCATCTCGGTCGCGACGTGCTCTCGCGCATCATGGTGGGGGCGCAGACCTCGATCGCGGTCGGGCTGATCGCCGTCGGGATCGGCATGTCGGCCGGTGTCGCCTTGGGCGCCTGGGCCGCTGCGCGCGGCGGCTGGGTCGACGAGGCGCTGTCGCGCACGTCCGACCTGATCTTCGCCTTCCCCGCGGTGTTGATCGCCATCCTGATCACCTCGGTGCTGGGCGCGAGCGCGCAGAACGCCATCCTGGCCATCGCCATCTTCAACATTCCGGTGTTCGCGCGGGTGACGCGGGGGGCCGCCCTGGCGATGTGGAGCCGTGACTTCGTGCGGGCGGCGACCGCGATGGGGCAGGGGCCGCTCGGTATCACCGTGCGCCACGTTCTGCCCAACATCGCCAGTGTTCTCATCGTGCAGGCAACTATCCAGTTCGCCGTCGCCATCCTGGCCGAGGCCGGACTCTCTTATCTCGGGTTGGGCGCCCAGCCACCGGTGCCGTCATGGGGTCGCATGCTGCGCGATGCCCAGACCTACATCTTCCAGGCGCCGGAACTTGCCGTTTGGCCGGGCCTTGCCATTGCACTTGCGGTGTTGGGCCTTAACATGCTGGGCGACGGTCTGCGCGATCTGCTCGATCCGCGCCTACGACTGTTGCGCGTTGGATAGAGCGTCGACGTCGTGAGGGTTGTGTCATGACCGCCCTGATCTTCCTGGTGATGGCTATTGCGATGATGACCGCGTCGGCGGGCTACCGCGGCACGGCGATCGGCCTGTTCGGCGTGAGCTTCATCGCTGCGGTCCTGTGGCTCGACCGCTACGCGATCGAGATGCCCCGGCTGCCGCTCTAGAAGGGTGCAGGGTGGGTCCGTTCGTCCGCTTGGGTAATGCCGCCGGTGCGGTCGGCATCGCGACGGTCCTGCTCATCGCTTTCGGCCTGCAGTTCGGATTGAACGAGCCGCCGTGCCCGCTCTGCACCCTGCAGCGCGTGGCCTTCGTGCTGTGCAGTTTCGGCTTCGTCCTCAATCTGCGCTTCGGCGTGCAGCCCTTGCACTACGGCCTCACCTTGCTGGGCGCGCTGTTCGGCGTCGTCGCGTCGGGCTATCAGGTGTTGCAGCACATCGCGCCGGGCGCCGCCGCCTACGGCTCGCCGCTCCTCGGCATGCATCTCGACACCTGGTCGCTCCTGCTGTTCTTTGCGGTGATCGCGGTCGCGGCCCTGCTCCTGATGATGTCCGGCCGGCCGGACCACGACCGCAGCGACCACCAGACGGCGATGCGCTTCCGCGGCATCCTGCGCTTTGCCGTCTATCTGCTGATCGCCGTCACACTCGCCAATGCCGCCAACAGCTTCGCGCAGTGCGGACCGACGGAATGCGCCGCCAAGCCCACCGGCTACTGGATTTCCCATTACCTCCGCTGACGGCGTCCGTTAGGCCGGCAGCTCGGCATCCTTCTTGGGAATGAGGTCGTAGGGCAGCGCGAAGCCCGGCATCGCCATCAAGCGGTCGCGCCACGCCCGGGCGTTGGGCCGCGTGTCGAGCGACATGCCACCCTCGGCCATGAACACCATGCGGCCCCAGCAGCCGATGTCGGCAATCGTGCAGTTGTCGCCCACCAGCCACTGCCGGCCCTCCAGGCTGCGGTCGATCAGGTCGAGCGCCGCTTCCGCCTGGGGGCGGAAGAAGCTCATGACCGCGGGATCGACCGTGCGGAAGCGGCTGAAATGGCGGACCCGGGCGACGTTCGTGATGGCGTCGTTTTCCCACGACAGCCATTCCCGCGCCCGCCAGCGATCCTGTTCGGTCGCGGCCTCGAACCTGGCAGTCGTGCGCGCCAGGTAATCGAGGATGACGTTGGACATCACGAGGGTGAGGCCGCGATGGCGCAACACCGGCACCTGACCGTAGCGGTTGATCGCCAGATGCTCGGGCTGCTTCTGCACGCCGTTCTTGAGGTTGACGGTGCGAAAGGAGAACGGCAGCCCGGCGAGCGCCAGGAACAGCATCGGCTTGTAGGTCGAGCTGGAAGTGAAACTGCCATGTAATACGAGGCGATCATCCGTCATTTCCCGGCTCTCCTTTGGGCTGCGCGCACAATCCATCTTGCCGTCCGCCGCGCGCCCTGCCTATCTGGCAGGTGACATGTCCGACGAGCCCTATACCGTCATCCTGGGCGCCCGACGCTACGCCATCCACCGCAAGTGGGCGCGGCTGCCGCCGGGCGAGAGCTTCGGCTTCCTGTCCGACCTGATGGTCGATGCCGAGGGCCGCGTGCACGTGGCCCAGCGCGGCACCGAGAAGCCGGTATTGGTGTTCGATCGCAACGGCAGCCTGGTCGGAAGCTGGGGCGAGGGCACGCTGGCCGAGCCGCACTATATTAACGCCGCGCCCGACGGCTCGATCCTGGTGGCCGACCGCGATGCTCATCAGGTCCTGCGCTTCGATCCGTCGGGTCATCTCCTGCAGGCGCTGGGCAGGCGCCACTGGCCCTCGCTCGACGCGCCCTTCAACCATCCGACGGCCGCGGCGCAGGCGCCGGACGGCGAGATCTATGTCGCCGACGGCTACGGCAATTCCAGCGTCCACCGCTTTGCCGCCGACGGCACGCTGCTCGCCACCTGGGGCGGCCCCGGCGCCGGGCCGGGCACCTTCACGACGCCGCATGCCATCTGGGTCGATCGCTTCGGCAAGGTGCTGGTCGGCGATCGCGAGAACAACCGCGTCCAGGTGTTCGACCGCGAGGGCGCCTTCCTCGCCGAATGGGGCGACTTCTATCATCCGATGCAGATCTGGGTGGACGACCGCGACATGGTGTTCGTGACCGACCAGATCCCGCGCATAAGCCTGCTCAGCGCGGACGGCAAACTGGTCGGCCGTTGCCGCGGCGCCATCAACGGCGCGCATGGGATTTCCGGCGACGCCCAAGGCAATCTCTATCTGGCCGAACTGCCGCCGCAGGAGATCACCAAGCTCGAACGATTGAGTTGACGTCGCGCCATCGGCGTTTGGGGGAGAGGCCCGTGATTCGGCACATGTTGATCGCTCTGATCGGCCTGTCGATGGGCCTCGCCGGTTGTTCGCATCCCGACCGCGGGCCGGTGGTGCCGTACACCGACACCGAGCGCGCCCAGCCGCTCGGCATCCCCAACTTGCGCTTCTACGCCGACGGCGACCCCGCCCCGATGATCGAGGAGGCCACCCGCGCGCTCGCGCGCGAGAAGGCAGCCCTCCAGGCGGCCGGCCAATCGATCGCACAGCTGCCACCTGCCTACTATCTTGCGGTGTCCGGCGGCGGCGACAACGGCGCCTTTGGCGCCGGCCTGATGATCGGCTGGACGGCGACCGGGACGCGGCCCAGCTTCAAGATGGTGACCGGCGTCAGCACCGGCGCCCTGATCGCGCCCTTTGCCTTCCTTGGTCCCGACCACGACGCCGAATTGCGCGAGGTCTACACGACCCTGACCCCCGACAGGATCTTTCGCCGGCGCAGCCTCGCCGCCGCCTTGTTCAACGACGCCATGGCCGACACGACGCCGCTGGCCGAGGTGATCGCCAAATACGCCAACCAGCAAATGTTCGACGAGATCGGCCGCGAATACAACAAGGGCCGCCTGCTGCTGATCGGCACCACCGATCTCGATGCCCAGCGACCGGTGATCTGGAACATCGGCGCCCTGGCCGTCAGCGGTCATCCGAAGGCGCTCGACCTCTTCCGCAAGATCCTGCGGGCGTCGTCGGCCATTCCGGGCGCGTTCGAGCCGGTGCTGCTCGATGTCGAAATCGACGGCCGCAAGTACCAGGAGATGCACGTCGACGGCGGCGCCATCGCCCAGCTCTTTCTCTATCCGCCGACCATCGAGGTTGGCCAGGTCGGGGTTGAGCGCCGGCGCATCGCCTACATCATCCGCAACTCGCGGCTTGATCCCGATCACGCCCAGACCGAGCGGCGGACGATCAATATCGCCAGCCGCGCCATCTCCACAATGCTGGCGGCCAGCGGCCAGAACGACGTGATGCGCACCTACTTCGTCTCGCGCCGCGACGGCGTCGACTACAATCTGGCCTACATAGGCGCCGATTTCTCCGCCGACCGTCCTGGCGAGTTCGACCCGGTCTACATGCAGGCGCTGTTCGACTACGGTTATCGCGAGATCAGGGACGGTCGCGCCTGGCATAAGGTGCCGCCGGGCCTCCGGGCGGCGAGGGCCCGGCGGGCCGATACCTCAGCGGGCGATCAGCAGGACGGGCGTACGCAGTGACTGCACCAAGCCAAGCGTGCGCGGGCCCAGGAATTTGGTCTCGCCGTGGCGCAGCGACGTGCCCAGCACGACCAGGTCGTAGCGACCGCGCCGTGCGACGCGCCGGATCTCGGTCTCGGGCTGGGGGCTGGTCGCGGTCAGGCCCTTGACGGCCACGCCGCTGCGCTTGCCCAGGCGATGCGCCTCGACCAGCACCGAGATGCCGAGCCGGCGCGCGCGGCCGCGCAGCAACAGCGTGTCCTCGCGCGGATCGAAGACGTGCAGCGCCGTCAGGGTGCCGCGGCTGGCGGCCGCGAGGGTGAGCGCGATCTCGGTGGCCAGCCGCGCGTCGGCGCTGCCGCCGGTCGGCACCAGGATATTGAGCGGGACGCTGGAGGCAGTCTCGTACCGCCCGCCGTTCAGCAGGATGGCGACCGGCCCGTCGAACGCCGCGATCAGGGCTTGCAACGGTTCCTCGAAGCGCGGCGCCGTGGCGGAGATCGGCTGGCCAATGCCGACGAAGGCAATGCTGTAGCCCTTGGCTGCTTCCTTGCCGACGGCGTCTTCCGCCTGGGCCGTGCGCGCCTGCACGAGCTGTTCGATCGCCGGCTTTGGCGGGGCCGGCGCCTCCTTTTCCGACGGCTCCGGAATTTCCTGCAAGGCGGCGTTGGCCGCGGCCATCAGTCGAGTGCGACCCGGCGTCTTGTCGCCCTCCTCCCGCGGCATCTCGAGCACCGTCGTCAGCACACCCCGGCGGGCGGCGAACAGTCCGGCCACAATCGCGGTCATCTCGCCATTTGCGCTGCCGTCGATATAGACCAGCGCCCGCTCCATCCGCGGCACGCTTTCGGTCTCTTCGGCTTCCTCCTTCTCCAGGCGCTTCAGTTCCTCGTCACGCAGCGGCACGCGCCCCATCATCCAGCGCAAGGTCGGCGGCATGGTTATGGTGGTGATCACGGCCATGGCGACGATCATCGTGTAGAGCTGGTTGCTGAGCGCGCCCATCGACAGGCCGACGGTGGCGATGATGACCTCGGTCGAGCCGCGGGCATTGAGCCCGGTGGCGAGCGCCAGCGATTCCAGCCAGTTGAGGCCGCCCAGCATGCCGCCGGCCAGCGCGCCTAGAAACTTGCCGATGCTGGCGATCAGGATGACGGCAAGCGTGAAGCCGAGCAGCTCGGGATCAAGCAGGGTGCGCAGGTCCATGCCGAGTCCGGCCACCGCGAAGAACACCGGGCTGAAGAAGGCGATGATGAAGCCGCGCAGCTGGCTTTCGATATGCTCGGTGAGGATCGGCGACTGGCCGATCAGGATGCCGGCGACGAAGGCGCCCAGGGCGCTGTGCACACCTATGAGCTCGGTGGTGAGCGCCATCGTCAGCATGATGAGCAGGATGGCGCTGATCACCGGCACTTCGGTGGCGAGGTTGTCGTTGCACCACACGATGATGCGCGCCACCACGCGCTTGCCCACGGTGAGGCTGGCCGCCAGAAACAGCGCCGTGAGGCCGATACTCATGCTGACATGCTCGAAGTTCACGGCACCGTAGGCGGCGATGCCGGAGATGATGGCGATGATGATCCAGGCCAGGCTGTCATCGAGGATGGCGGTGGCCAGGATGAGCTGGCCGAGGTCGCGCCGGATGGCGCCGATCTCCATCAGCACCATGGCGACGATCTTGACCGACGAGATCGACAGCGCGGTGCCGAGGAAGAGGGCCGTCACCTGCCGCGTCGTGGTCGAGGGAACGAGCTCTGCCGGCAGCGCATAGGCCAAGGCCACGCCGCAAACGAACGGCACCGCGATGCCGAACAGCGACGTCGAGATCACCGCCCGGCGTTTGCGGTTCACCAGGGCGAGGTTGGTCTCCATGCCGGTCAGCAGCAGCAGGAGGAGAATACCGATCTGCGAGACGGCATCGATCATGCTCTTGAGCGCTGGCGTCTCGGGGAAAACCATGTGCCGCAGCTCCGGCAGCACGGCGCCGAAGATCGACGGCCCAAGCAGCACACCCGCCAGGAGCTGGCCGAAGATCGCCGGCTGGCCGATACGGGCCATGCCCTCGCCGATCAGCCGGCCGAAGAACAGCAACAGGATCAGCTCGGCCGCGAAGATCGCCGTCGTGTGGTCAACTGCCACGCCTGTCTCCGCCTGCGGTAACCGCTTTCTCATATAGGGGTTGGGGTGCGCCGCATGCAACGGATGGACGGATGGCACGAGTCGTGCTGACCTTGTCCCCGGCGGAGGAGAATTCGATGGACAAGGCAACGATTGAACTGCTGGCCCGCCGCGCAGGCCTCGCCAAGGCTCTGGCGGAATTCCCGGCGGACGTGACGGCCGCGGCGATGCAGGCGGCCAACGTGGTGGAGAAGATCAAGCAGCCGACCGATCCGGCTGCCGAACCCTGGCCGCCGATGCGCGCGGGAGTCGGCCTATGAGAGATGGACCGCTGACCGAACTGCACTGGCTTGGCGTCGCCGAGGCCGCCAAGGCGATCGCGGAAAAGGACCTCTCGCCGGTCGAGCTCATGAAAGCTTTGCTCGACCGCATTGCCGCCCTCGATCCGAAGCTCAACGCCTTTATCCGCCTCGATGGCGAGGCTGCGATGCAGGCCGCCAAGGCCGCCGAAGCCGAAGCAACCGCGGGCCGGCTGCGCGGCAAGCTGCATGGCGTGCCGGTCGGCATCAAGGACATCATCAATGTCGCCGGCCTGCCGACGACCGGCCATTCCAAGATCCTGGAAGGCAACCTCGCGACCGCCGATGCCGTCTGCGTCGAAAAGCTGCGCGGCGCCGGCGCCATCGTGATGGGCAAGCTCTCGACCCATGAGTTCGCTATCGGCGGGCCGAGCTTCGATCTGCCGTGGCCGCCGGCGCGCAATCCGTGGAACACCGGCCATCATCCCGGCGGCTCGTCGTCGGGCTCGGGCTCGGGCGTGTCGGCCGGTCTGTTCCCGATGGCGCTGGGCAGCGACACCGGCGGCAGCGTGCGCAATCCGGCGAGCTGCTGTGGCATCGTCGGCCTGAAGCCGACCTACGGCCTGGTCTCGCGGCGCGGCGTCTTCCCGCTCTCCTTCACCCTCGACCATATCGGGCCGATGACCCGCACCGTCGCCGACAACGCGCTGATGCTAGAGGTGATCGCGGGCCACGACCCGCACGATCCCGGCAGCACGGCCGTGCCGAACGGCCACTATGCGGCCGGCGTCGAGCGCTCCGTGCGCGACCTGCGCGTGGGCTTCATCCGCCATTTCCACGAAATCGACGTGCCGGCCGAGCCCGAGGTCACGGCGGCGCTCGAGCATGTCGCCCGCACCTTGCAGCTGGAAGGGGCCGAGGTCCGCGATGTCCACCTGCCGACGCTGGGCGAATTCGGCGCGGTCAATCGCGTGATCCTGCAAAGCGAGGCCTGGGCGATCCATGGTCCCTGGCTGCGCGAGCGGCCGGGCGACTACGGCCAGCTCGCGCGCCGCCGCCTGATGGCGGGCGCCTTCTTCAGCGCCGGCGACTACGTGCAGGCGCAGCGTCGCAGGCTCGAGATGATCGCCGAAGTCGAGGCGGCGCTGCGCGACGTCGATGTGCTGCTGTGCGCCAGCTCGATGGACCCGGCCTGCCGCATCGACCGCCCGGCCGATCTCGAACGCACCTATCCGCGCCAGGCGCGCACGCCCTTCAACGTCACCGGTCATCCCGCGCTGGCCATGATGGCCGGGCTGTCCCAGGACGGCCTGCCGCTGTCGGTGCAGTTCGTCGGCCGCTATTTCGACGAGGCGACCCTGTTCCAGGTGGCCCGTGCCTGGGAGCAGGCGTCCGGCGTCGACAGGAAGCATCCGCCGATCGTGTAAGGCCTGTCATCCGACCGACATGCGGGGCGTGTAGCACCAGCTCGTGCCCCGCGGATCGCATTGCTTGACACTGTCTTTGGAAAGGCCGTTAGATTTCCCTAATAAAACTGGGAATAGCCGAGCTTTGCTTCGGGAGGAAGAATGTCTCGCCTAGATCGTCGGCAGCTTCTCGCCTCCGGCAGCGTCGCGGCTGGCGGCCTCCTGCTTCCGCGTTTCGCCATCGGCCAGGCCGACAACAGGCCGGTGATTTCCATCGCCGTGCAACAGATCGCGACCAGCGCCAACCTCGAGACCGTGCGCGAGCGGTCCAATGTCGGCGAGCGTGTCCAGACGCCGATCTTCGAGAATCTCATCGCCCGCAACCTGCAAGGCAAGCTCGAGCCGGTGCCCGGGCTGGCCGAGAGCTGGAAGCGCATCGACGAGCGCACGGTCGAGCTGGCGCTGCGTAAGGGCGTGAAATTCCACAACGGCGACGAGATGAATGCCGACGACGTGGTGTTCACCTTCGGTCCGGAGCGCATGTTCGGCCCGGGCGGCAACAGCCCTTCAAGCAAGACCCTGTTCACCACCGTGATGACGCGCGACAGCGTCGAGGGCAAGACGCTGCCGCCCGAGGTCGTGGGCATCGCCAAGCGTGTCTGGCCGTCGCTCGAGAAGGTCGAAGCGGTCGACCGTTACACGGTGCGTTTCGTCAACCGCGTGCCCGATGTGACGTTGGAAGGCCGCATCGCCGGCGCGGCCAGCGAGATCATCAGCCGGCGCGGCTTCATGGAAGCCAGGAACTGGATCGAATGGTCACGCAAGCCGGTGGCGACCGGCCCCTACAAGGTGCGCGAGTTCAGGCCCGACGAAAGCCTGCTGCTCGACGCGCATGACGACTATTGGGGTGGCCGGCCGCCAATCAAGACGCTGCGCTTCGTCGTCGTTCCCGAAGTCTCCAGCCGCATCAACGGCCTTTTAACCGGCGAATACCAGTTCATTTGCGACGTGCCGCCCGACCAGGTGACGACCATCGAGCAGAACCCCAAGTTCGAGGTCCAGGGTGGGCTGGTGACCAACCATCGCATTACCGTCTTTGACAAAAATCACAAGCAGCTTGCCGATCCGCGCGTCCGCCAGGCGATCACCCATGCGATCGATCGCCAGGCGATCGTCGACAGCCTGTGGGCCGGCCGCACGCGCGTACCGCCCGGCCTGCAATGGGAATTCTACGACAAGATGTTCATCGAAGGCTGGACGGTGCCGGCCTTCGATCCGGCCAAAGCGCGCGAGCTGTTGCGCGCCGCCAACTACAAGGGCGACCCCATCCCGTTTCGCGTGCTCAACAACTACTACACCAACCAGGTCGGCACGGCGCAGATCCTGACCGAGATGTGGCGCAGCGTCGGGCTCAACGTCCAGATCGAGATGCGCGAGAACTGGCAGCAGATCTTCGAGAACAACGGCCAGCGTGCGATCCGCGACTGGTCGAACAGCGCGGGCTTCTCCGATCCGATCAGCTCAATCGTCGGCCAGCACGGGCCGCAGGGTCAGCAGCAGCAGTCGCAGGAGTGGACCAACGTCGAGATGAACACGCTGTCGGCTGCCATGGAGACCGAGTTCGACCTCGCCAAGCGCAAGGCGATGTTCAAGCGCATGCTAGAAATCTGCGAGCGCGAGGATCCCGCCTACACGGTGCTGCACCAGACCGCGACCTTCACGGCCAAGCGCAAGGACATCGCCTGGAAAGCCGCACCCGCTTTCCAGATGGATTTCCGCGCCGGCAATTTCCGCATGGCTTAGGTAATGATGCTGAAATTATTTCCTCCCCAGCGAAGCTGGGGAGGTGGCCCGAAGGGCCGGAGGGGTCATGGGCAACAGCACCGCTGCTCATGACCCCTCCGTCCGCTGCGCGGACACCTCCCCATCGCGGACTCCGCGATGGGGAGGCAATGACGCGCCACCGCTCATCGATATCCGTAACCTGACCGTCGATTTCGACGCCGGCCAGCGCGTCGTTCGCGCACTGCATGGCGTCGACCTGGCAATCCACGGCGGCGAGGCGGTGGGATTGGTGGGCGAATCGGGCTCAGGCAAGAGCGTGACCTGGCTTGCGGCCCTCGGGCTGCTCGGCAACCGCGCCCGCATCGGCGGCGAGGTCCTGTTCGAGGGCCGCAACCTGGTGGGTGCGCCGGCCAGTGATCTCGAGGCCGTACGCGGCGCCCAGATTGCGATGATCTTCCAGGATCCGTCGAGCAGTCTCAACCCGGTCTATCGCATCGGCCAGCAACTCGGCGAGGCCCTGCAGCTCCATCGCGGCATGAGCGGCGCGGCGGCGCTCGCCGAAGCGGCGCGGCTGCTCGATCGTGTCGGCATCGCCGACGCCAACCGCCGGCTGCGCGACTATCCGCATGAGCTGTCGGGCGGCATGAACCAGAGGGTGATGATCGCCATGGCGCTCAGTGGCCAGCCGCAGATCCTGGTCGCCGACGAGCCGACCACGGCGCTCGATGCCACAATCCAGGCGCAGATCCTCGAACTGCTGCAGGAAATCCGCCGCGACAGCGCGATGGCGCTGGTCCTCATCTCGCATGATCTGGGCGTCGTGGCCGAGAACACCGACCGCGTCTGCGTCATGTATGCCGGCCGCATCGTCGAGGATGCGCCGATCGCCACCATCTTCGAGGCGCCGGCGCATCCCTATACGTCCGGCCTGCTCGCCGCTTTGCCCGATCTCGAAGGGCCGCGCCGCCGGCTTTTGGCGATCCCCGGGGTCGTGCCCGAGCCGTGGAACCTGCCGCCGGGCTGCAGCTTCGCGCCGCGCTGCCCCGAGTTCGAGCGGGCCTGCGAAGCGGCCGTGCCGCCGGCGATCGAACTCGTGCACGGCCATCGCGTGGCCTGCATTCATGCCAGGAGCGGGACCGCTTGAGCGAGCCGCTCCTCCAGGCCGACGGCCTTGTCCGCCACTACCAGATTCGTCGCGGCAGCCGGTTGTTCGGCCATCCCGCGACCTTGCGCGCCGTCGATGGCGTTTCCTTCACCTTGCAGCCCGGCCGCACCTTGGGCCTGGTGGGCGAGTCCGGCTGCGGCAAGACCACGACCGCCAGGCTGGTGTTGGGCCTGCTGTCGCTGACCGGCGGTGAAATCCGACTGCAAGGCGAGATCTTGCCCAACGCGGGATCGATGCGCTGGCGCGAGCTGCGCCGCGTCATGCAGATGGTTTACCAGGATCCGTTGGCGGCGCTCGACCGGCGCATCGCGGTCGGTCGGCAGGTCATGGAGCCGCTCGTGATTCACGCCATCGGCGCGCCCGCGGAGCGGCGCGACAGGGCACTGGCGATCCTGCAGGCGGTCGGGTTGCAGGCCCACCACTTCGACCGCTATCCGCATGAACTCTCAGGCGGCCAGCGCCAGAGGATCGTGCTCGCCCGGGCGCTGATCCTGTCGCCGCGGCTGCTGGTCTGCGACGAGCCGATCTCGGCACTCGACGTGTCGATCCAGGCGCAGGTCGTCAACCTCCTGCTCGATCTGCAGGCGCAAATGGGGCTGGCCTATCTCTTCATCAGCCACGATCTGCGCATGGTCCGCCAGGTGAGCCACGAAGTGGCGGTGATGTATCTCGGCCGGATCGTCGAACGCGGCGATCCCGATCGGCTGTTCGCCGCACCGTCGCATCCCTACACGCGCGCGCTGGTTTCGGCGATTCCGGTGGCGCATCGGAGCGGGCGGCAACGGCTGATCCTGAAAGGTGATCCGCCCAACCCGGTCGATGTGCCGGCGGGTTGCGCCTTTCACGAGCGTTGCCCGGTCGCTGTCTCGCGCTGCCGCGCCGAAACCCCGGCGTTGCGTCCGATGGCCGACGGGCGGCATGTCGCCTGCCACCTTGCGGCATGAAGAGGAAGACACCCGCATGATGCGCTATCTCGCCGGTCGGCTGTTGCGGGCCCTTTTGACCATCTTCCTGGTGGTGACCTTCGCCTTCTTCGTGCTGCGTCTGTCCGGCGACCCGGCCTTGCTCATCATGTCGGTCGACGCCCCGACCGAATCGGTCGAGGCCTTCCGCAAATCGTGGGGCCTCGATCAGCCGATCTGGATGCAATACCTCGCCTATATCGGGCATGCCCTGACCGGCGATCTGGGTAATTCCATGCGCGACGGCCGGCCGGCCATCCAGCTCGTGCTCGAGCGCGTGCCCGCGACGCTCGCGATCACCGTTCCGGCGTTCTTTCTAAAAATTGCGATCGGCGTGCCGGCCGGCATCTACGCAGCCCTTCATCGCAATTCCTTCGCCGACCGGCTCACCATGCTGCTCTCGGTGGCGGGCTTCACCATGCCGAGCTTCGTGCTGGCGCTGCTGCTGGTCCTGGTCTTTTCGGTGCAGCTCGGCTGGCTGCCGAGTAGCGGCAGCGAGGGCATGGCCAATGCCATCCTGCCGATCGTCACCCTGGGTGCCGCAGGGGCGGCGATCCTGGCGCGCTTCACCCGGTCGGCCATGCTCGAAGTGCTGGGCCAGCCCTATATCCGCGCCGCCTCGGCCAAGGGCTTGTCGTGGCGCCGGGTGGTGACCGAGCATGCCTTGCCCAATGCCGCCATCCCGACCACCACCATCATCGGCTTCATGGTCGGCACCCTGATCGCGGGTGCGGTGGTGGTCGAAAGCGTGTTCGCCTGGCCCGGCATCGGACGCCTGCTGGTCGTCTCGGTCGCCAACCGCGATCTCGCCGTCGTGCAGACCATCCTGCTGTTTGTCGCGGCGACGATGGTGACCGCCAACATCATCGTCGACTTCCTCTACGGCTGGATCGACCCGCGCATGCGCACGGCCCCGCGATGACCGCGACCGCAGCTTCGACGCCGATCCAGCGCAGCCGCGGCGCGCGCTTTTTCGAAGCCTGGCCGCCGCTCACTTTGGCGGCGCTGGCCTGGATCGCGCTGATGCTGGTGGTGGCGCTCGGCGCCGACTGGCTGGCGCCCTATCATTTCTCGGCGCTCGATTTGAAGGCGCGGTTGCTGCCCCCCGTCGGGTTCGGCGGTAATTGGCGCCACGCGCTCGGCACCGACGAGCTCGGCCGCGACGTGCTGTCGCGCCTGATCGTGTCGATCCGCATCAGCCTGCTGATCGCCTTCTTCGGCACTCTGATCGCCGCCACCTTAGGCACGGCGCTGGGCTTCGTCGCCGCCCATTTCCGCCGGAAGGTCGAATGGCTGATCCTGATGCTGATCGATTTCCATGCCAGCGTGCCCTTCCTGATCGTGGCGCTGGCGGTGCTCGCCTTCTTCGGCAACTCGCTGGTGCTGTTCGTCTGCCTGATGGGGCTGAACAGCTGGGAACGCTACGCCCGCATCGCGCGCGGCCTCACCATCGCCGCCAACGAGCAGGGCTATGCCAGCGCCATCCGCCAGCTCGGCGCCTCGAGCTGGCGGGTCTACGGCGTCCACGTCCTTCCCAACATCGCCTCGACGCTGATCGTTTCCATGACCATCACCTTTCCCGAGACGATCCTGCTGGAAAGCGGCCTGTCGTTCCTCGGGCTGGGCGTGCAGCCGCCGCTCAGTTCGCTGGGCAACATGGTGGGCTACGGCCGCGAATATCTGACGCGCGCCTCGTGGATTTTGCTGTTTCCCAGCGCGGTCATCATCCTGACGACGCTGTCGATCAGCATCATCGGCGACTGGCTGCGCGATCGCCTCGATCCGACCTTGCGATGATCCCGAGTGGAGTTTTTTAGACGATGACCGACATCGCCTCGCACCGCGGCGGCGCCCTTCTATGGGCCGAGAACAGCCGTCTCGCCTTCGAGCAGACCGCTAAGCTGCCGGTCGAGCAGGTCGAATTCGACGTCCATCCCTCGCGCGACGGTCGGCTGGTGGTGATCCACGACGCCACCCTGGAGCGGACCACCGACGGCGCCGGCGCGGTCTGCCAGCATGACTGGGCCAAGCTCTCCAGGCTCATCCTAAAGAGCAGCGGCGGCCAGCGCATGCTGCTGCTCGACGAGGTCATCGAGATCTTCCGGCCGACCGGGATCATCCTGCGCCTGGAGATGAAGGCTGGCCCGGGCCGCGTGCCCTATCCCGACCATCCCGCCCGGATCGTGGCCGCGCTCAAGGCGGGCGGAATCCTCGAGCGCACGGTGATGACCAGCTTCCAGCTCGGCACCGTGGCCGAGGTGCCTCGCCATGGCACGCCGATGCGCCATGTCTGGTTGGTGACGCCCGAAACGCAAACCGATATCGGCCTTCCGGCGGTGATCGACCTCGCACGGGCCAACGACGTGCCTATGCTCGGTTTGCGCAGCAACATGCTCGATGCGCCGACCGTCGCCACCGTCCGCAAGGCCGGCCTCGGCATCGGTGGCTGGGCTTGCAACGATGCGGCGGCGATCGCCAAGATGTTCGATCTCGGCGTCGACGTCTTCACCACCGACCGTCCCGACCTGGCGCTTGAAATCAGGGCCGGTCGCCAAGCGAGGGCATGACCATGAAGGACTTCCCGCCAGCCTACCAAGCGACCGCGGGCTCGGCGCTGGACGTCGACAAGGCCTTGTATCGGCGGATCGCGGAAGACACCGCGAGTCGCCGCCTCGTCGAGTCCTTCGTCATCCCGATCCGCACCGGCCGGGCCTGGAAAGTGCCGGCGGGCCATGTCTTTCGCATCGTCGCGGTCGAGGGGCCGCAAGTCGGTGACCTTAACTTGTGGAATCTCGACAATCCGCGCGAGCGGCTGTGGGCCTCGCGCACCCGCCAACTCCAGGCGGCGCACGTGACGGTGTTCGACCGCCTGTGGTCGACCTTGCCCTATCTGCGGCCGATGGCGACCATCACGTCCGACAGCCTCGCCGGCTACGGCGTCGACGAGTATGGCGGGCGAATCCATGACCTTCTGGGCACGCGCTGCGACCCTTACGTCAATCGCATGTTGACCGGCGACGACTTCGACTATTGCTGCCATTCCAACCTCGTGCGCGCCGTGGCGCCGCACGGCCTGACGGAACTCGACGTGCACGACGTCCTGAACGTCTTCCAGTGCACGGGACTCAATCGGCAAGACAAATACTTCATGCGCGACTGTCCGGCGCGGACGGGTGATCATCTCGAGTTCTTCGCCGAAATCGACCTTTTATGCGCGCTTTCAACCTGCCCCGGCGGCGATCTTTCGGTGCCATTGTGGGGCCCCGATGCGCGCGATCCCCTGGAGGTTTGCCGGCCGCTCGGCATCGAGGTCTATGCGCTCGATGAAGCCCTGCTGAAGGGCTTCAAGCCGCCGCCCGTCGCTGCCTACAAGGGCGCGCACGGCCTACGGCTGCCGAAAGCGGCTTGGGAAAGATGAAGTCCTAATCCGTTGAATTAGTTCTTATCGTCCGGCACACCTTGCGGGCCGGCCCGGCACAGGCAAGATATCGACCCATGACCCAGAAACGCCAACTCCGTCTCGGCGCCTTCATGCGCCCGGTCAGCATCCATACCGCGGCCTGGCGTTATCCCGGCGGCACGCCGGACGCCAACTTCAATCTCAAGGCGCTGATCAGCTACGCCCAGACCCTGGAGCGCGGCAAGTTCGACGCCTTCTTCATGGCCGACCATCTGGCCGTGCTGAACATGCCCATGGAGGCGCTGAAGCGCAGCGCCACGGTGACCTCGTTCGACCCGCTGACGCTCCTGCCGGCGCTTGCCATGATGACCAAGCATCTCGGCCTGATCGCCACGGCGTCGACCACCTTCGAGCCTGCCTACACCATCGCCCGCCGCTTCGCCTCGCTCGATCACCTTTCGGACGGTCGTGCCGGCTGGAATCTGGTGACCACGTCCAACCCCGACGCCGCGCTCAATTTCGGCATGGACGAGCAGATGGAGCATGCCGAGCGCTACGCCCGCGCCCGCGAATTCTATGACGTCGTCACCGGCCTGTGGGATTCATGGGCCGACGACGCCTTCATCCGCGATGTCGAGCAGGGCCTCTATTTCGATCCGGCCAAGCTCCATGTGCTGAACCACAAGGGCAAGTATCTGAAGGTGAAGGGCCCGCTCAACATCGCCCGCCCGATCCAGGGCTGGCCGGTGATGGTGCAAGCTGGCGCCTCCGATGCCGGCCGCCAGCTCGCCGCCGAGACGGCGGAAGTCGTGTTTGCCGCCGGCGGGCCGATCGAAGCGGGCCGCGCCTTCTATGCCGACGTGAAGGGCAGGGCGGCCAAGATCGGCCGTAACCCCGATCATATAAAGATCCTGCCCGGCGCTTTCACCATCGTGGGCGATTCGCTCGACGAGGCGAAGGAAAAGCGCGCCCGGCTCGACAGCCTGGTGAGCTACGACAGCGGTATCGCGGCACTCTCGATCGCCGTCGGCCAGGATGCGCGCAAGTTCGATCCCGACGGGCCGCTGCCCGAGATTCCCGAGACCAACCAGAGCAAGAGCGGCCGCGATCGGGTCGTGGCGCTCGCCAAGCGCGAGAACCTCACGGTGCGCCAGATTGCCGGACGCCTGGGCGGCTATGGCGGGCTGGCGGTGATGGGCACGCCCAAGATGATCGCCGACCAGATGGAGGAATGGCTGGTGACGGAGGCCAGCGACGGCTTCAACGTCATGTTCCCCTATCTGCCGGGCGGGCTCGATGACTTCGTCAACAAGGTCGTGCCGGAGCTGCAGCGCCGCGGCCTGTTCCGCACCGAGTACGAAGGCAAGACGCTGCGCGAGAATCTCGGCCTGCCGCGGCCGGAGAACCGCTTTTTCTCTGCGGCGGCCAAGGCAGCGGAATAGCGTCGGGACTTTTCTGGGACCGCGGGCCTCCGGCCCGACAGGTTTGCGAGCTTCATCGGCCTACTTCTGGCGTCCGGTAATCACCGCTAGGTCGATGGTGTTGGCCATCGCGGCGTAGCCGGCGCGGTTGGGATGGAGCTTGTCGCCCGGACCGCCGGTCGAGGAATTGGGCTGGAATTCCGCCTTCACCTCGCCGGTCGCAGGATCGAGCGTCGCCTTGTCGAAGTCGATGACGCCGTCGAAGATCTTGGACGTCCGGAAGAACTCGTTCAGCGCCTTGCGTTTGGCGTCGACTTCCGGACGGCCGTGGCTCGCGATCGCGCTGTTGAGGGCCGGCGTCAGGGTGGCAACGAAGATCCTCACCCCGGGCATCTTCTGGCGCAGATAGTCGACGCCTTTGGTGTAGCCCGCCATGACGGCATCGGCCGCGGTGTCGGCGCCGAAATCGTTGATACCCTCGAGCCAGATCACGGCCGACACGCCGGGCAGGCTTATGACATCGCGGTCGAGCCGCGAGAGCGCGCTGGGACCGCCGGCCGTCGGCTTGGCCGGCGTGTATTCGGCCGGCCCGACCACTTGGTTGCCGCCGATCCCCTCGTTGACCACGACGAAATCGTCGCCGTAGGCGGTATGCAGGCGGCGCGACAGCACGTCCGGCCAACGGTCGTCGCCGTTGATCGTGCTCGCCGTGCCGTCGGTGATCGAATCGCCGAAGGCCACGATGACGTCGGCCTTGGCCGGCAGGTTCATGTCGACCTCGTCGAGGAAATACCACGAGGTCGTCGAGTAGGGGAATGCGCTCTCGCCTTCGTCCTGGCTGTGCGGACCGGAGCCGGCCGGGGCGATGTAGGAGGTCTGCAGCGCCTTGGCGTGCCAGGTCATCGGGCCGCTCTCGCCCACGACATGGAAGCTGACCGCGAGCTTGCGTCCCTTGAGCAGCGGATCGGGTGGGGATTTGACGAAGGGCAGTGCCACCGCATCGCTGACCACGCTCTGGCCAGGCGCCACCGTTACGCTCTTCTGTCCGCCGAAAAGAACCCGCTGGTTGGTTCCCTTGAGGACTGCGCTGCCGCTCTCCTGCAGGCCGACGAAAGTGTCATTGAAGGTGACGGGCTGGGTGCCGAAGGCGTTGGAGAGCCGGATGCGTGTCTGCGGCCCCCAGACATCCGGCCGCGCGATCATGCGGAACGATTGGTTGCGGGCGCCCTGCTGGGCAGAGGCGAAGGCGTATTTGAGTTCAGGCTGCGCAGTCGGATTGCCGACGGGGTAGGGGCCGTGCACCGAAGCGGTCCAGCTCGCCACCCATTGCTGCGCGCTGGCCTGACCTGCCAGCAGCAGTGAAACGAAAAGCATCGTCGCCAGCAGGGTCAGCCGCTTCATCGCGTATCCTCCGCACATTTATTGTTGCCGGCAGTCTGACGGCGATGGCGAGGCATTTGCAAGCGGCTGTCGCCGCCTGCCGCCGTTTCGGCTAGCTTCGCTGCATGACTTTCGAGATCACGGTCGGCAGCGCCGACGACGTTCAGCGCATGGCCCGATGGGCCGCCGACGAGGGCTGGAATCCGGGCAATACCGATACCCACGCCTTCTTTGCTGCCGACCCCGGCGCCTTCCGCATCGGCTGGCTCGACGGTGAGCCGGTCGTCTGCATCTCCGTCGTGAAGTACGGCCAGGCGCTGGGCTTCCTGGGCTTCTACATCGCCCGGCCCCAGGTGCGCGGCAAGGGTTACGGCATCCAGGTCTGGCGCGCCGGCATGGCGCGATTGGAGGGCCGCAATGTCGGGCTCGACGGCGTCGTGGCGCAGCAGGCCAACTATCGCAAGTCGGGTTTCCGCTCGGCCTGGAACAATGTCCGCCAGGAGGGAACGCCGGCCGCAGCTCCGCTCCCCGCTGGCGTGAGCCTAATCGATGCGCGCCGCGTGGCGTTCGACAAGCTCGCCGCCTATGACCGCCGCTTCTTCCCCGAGGCGCGCGATTCCTTCCTGGCGCCGTGGATCTCGCTGCCGGAACGGGCCGCGATGGTGGCGGTGCGTGACGGCGAGCTGGCAGGCTTTGCGGTGATGCGGGCGTGCCAGGCGGCGTCGCGCGTGGGCCCGCTGTTTGCCGATTCACCGGAGATCGCCGCTTCGTTGGTCGCGGGCCTCGCCGCCAAGACCGGTGCGACGGCCGTGGCGATCGACATGCCCGACATCAACAGGCCGGCCATCGCGCTTGCCGAACGGATCGGGCTAAAACCGTCGTTCGAAACGGCGCGCATGTATACCGGCCCCGACCCCAAGGTCGATTATGCCGGCCTCTTCGGCGTCACCAGCCTCGAGCTGGGCTGACCTGGCCCTGTCGGTGCCCGTCGTCTAACGCCCCCGCGCCGGCATCAATGCCAGCCATAGCGACAGCACGGTCGAGGCGATGGCCAGCGCCTGCAGCGGCGAGAGGGGCTCATGCAGGATCAGCACGCCGCTCGCGATGGCCACGATCGGGATGGCGATGGCGGAGAGGCCCGCGACCTGGGCGGGCAAAAGCTTCACCAGGGCGAACCAGGCGGCGGTACCCAGCGCCATTGGAACGGCGCCGGTGTAGATCGTGGCGACCAGCGCCTGGGTCGACGGCCAGCGCATCGGCAGGCCATCGATCACCAGGGCGCCGAGCAGGATCGGCGGCAGGGTGATCACGACCTGCCAGAAGGTGAGCGACAGGCCCATGCCTGGCCAGCCCGTGCGCTTGACGATGAAGGTGCCGACTGCCCAGCAGAAGCCCGCGAACAGGCCCCAGAAGAGTCCCGCCGGCGCGTGCGCGTAGCTTGCGAAGTTGGGCACCATCAGCGCCACCACGGCTGCGGCGCCGATCAGGATCGCGGCCAGCAGGCGGCCCGTCAGACGCTGGCCGAACACGGCAAAGCCGATCAACGCGACCCAGAGCGGCATGGTGTAGGCCAGCACCGAGGCGTGGCCGGATGGGATATAGAGTACGGCCAGCGACGTCGCGATGTTCCAGATGAAGAGGTTCGTCGCCGATGCCGCGATCAGCGCCGGCCACTTGCCCCTCGGCACCGCGAAGCTCTCGCCGCGCGCCAGCATGATCGCCAGCAGGACCACGGACGCCGTGACCAGCACGATGGCGCGGAAGGTGAGCACCGGCAGCTCGTCCAGCGCGATCTTGAACAGCGGCCAGTTGGTGCCCCAGACGAGCGTGAGCGTGCCCAGCAGCGCCAGCACCTTCGGCGATACGCGATTCATGACGGAATTTGCCGGACGAGAAATCAGGCCTGGTGTTCTTCGGGCGCCTGCAAATAGCAGCCGTTGATGCGCCAGGTGCCGTCGGGCAGTCGCGTCATCGGATAAAAGGCGGTGACCGGCCGGCCGTCGGGACCGACGACATGGACTTTCTGCGTGACCTGGCCGTCCAGGATGACGATCTCGCCGAAGTCGAACGCCCGGGGGCGATACACCGGCTGGTAGCCTTGGCGCACCATGTCCATGAAGATGTCGGACGAGCCGAACATGCCGCGGATCGAAGGTGAGGCGAGGCCGAAGGCGGCGTCGCCGTCGTCGCGCCGGAAGGCATCGACCTGGGACTGGATGATGTCGCGGATCGCCGTGCGGTCGGCGGCCGACACGTCCTGCGCCTGCGCGCCGACCGTCAGGCCGACGAGCACTCCAACGAGGGCAAGCAAACGAAAGACCATGGCCGTCATCCTACGCCCCTGGTCCGGGATACGCGATTGCAGGAAGGTCGGATCAGCCCCTAGAAGCGTTTGGCCTGCCTAAAACTCTGATTTTGTGGGACATCGTGCGGTCGCTTCGCGGCTTGCATCACCCGGCCGGTTTCATTAGGGTGCGCCCCTCTTCGCCGGACCCCTTTTGGAAGGCCGTCCGGCCGTGCGCCCGTAGCTCAACTGGATAGAGCATCTGACTACGGATCAGAAGGTTAGGAGTTCGAATCTCTTCGGGCGCGCCATTTTCCCCACTCTCTCTCCCTCTTAGTCTCTCCCTAGTCTCAGAAACCGCGATGATGCGGGCTTAATTTTTGCCACTACGAGAATGTCGGCCCGCCTAGGCGTTTCCCTAACACACGCGATTAGCCCGGCCTCTTCTGCCGTGCAAAAGCTTGAACCTAGTACACCCGCTTTCTCCGCCTGGGCTTGGATGCTTCGCCCTCTATCGCTTCGATAAGGGTTCGGCGCGCGGCACGAAG
>DASZJU010000334.1:0-2101 GCA_035947815.1 Reyranella sp. | reverse complement strand
GAATCGAATTCGAAATTGCCGTTATCGGGATAGGCGTAGCTCCAGTACCACTGCTTGCCGGTGGCCTTGATCGTCAGGTCCACCGCCGGCACGTCGAGCTCGGTGAACAACAGCCGGAACGAGGGAACGGCGATGAACATCAGAATGGCGACCGGCACGATCGTCCACATGATTTCGAGCAGCGTGTTGTGCGTGGTGCGCGACGGCGTCGGATTGGCGCGCGCGTTGAAGCGGACGATGATGATCACGAGCAAGGCGAGAACGAAGATCGTAATGGCGGTGACGATCCAGAGCACGTAAGTGTGGAACGAGGCGATTTGCTCCATGACCGGGGAAGCCGAGTCCTGCAGCCCGAGCTGCCAGGGCGTCGGCTGGCCGAGCCCGGCAAAGGCTGAGCCTGCGCTGGCGAACAGGGCGGCCGCCGCCATGGCGGTCAAGCGTGACAACACCTTCATCTGTCTCTCTGCTCCCTGTTTCTGATCTTGGGTCATGACCGTCCACGAGCAACGCAGACTATGTCGGCGCGGACCGCAACGGTATGACGCCGCCTGCGTCCGGCGGGGCTTGCGCCACGGTTCTGGTTGGCAGGCGTCGGCGGGATGGGGGAATCCCAGCCCCTCAAAACCACAAATCCGGCTCTGCTGCAATGCACTCTTAACTCCGCGTCCGATGGGTCTGGATAAGGGCTGCGCGTAGCCGCTTTCCGGCGCGCCCGGCGGGGAACTGCATCCACCTTTCCGTGGCCACAATGCCTTGATTTGGATCAATCTTGACACCGTAGGCTCACGATGTACGCAGGCTCGCCCGGCGACCGGGCTTGATGATTCGCGGTGGGACGCCCATCGGGGGCGGCTCGTCGAGGGAAACACGACCATGGCGATATTCGATGTCGCGCGGCGGCTGCGGGCGTCCGCGCTCGCCGGCGCCGCCGTCCTGCTGGCGGCCGCGCTGCCGTTCGCCGGAGAGGCCGCCGCCCAGGGCGCAGTCCGCTCGGTCCATGGCGACTGGCAGATCCGCTGCGAGACGCCGCCCGGCGCCCAGAACGAGCAATGCGCGCTGATGCAAAGCGTGACGGCCGAGGACCGGCCCAATCTCGGCCTGGTCGTGATCGTGCTCAAGACCAGCGATCAGAAGAGCCGGCTGATGCGCGTGGTGGCGCCGCTCGGCGTCCTGATCCCGTCGGGGCTCGGGCTGAAGATCGACAACAACGACGTCGGCCGCGCCGGCTTCGTGCGTTGCCTGCCCAACGGCTGCATCGCCGAAGTGGTCATGGACGACAACCTGATCACCAAATTGCGCAACGGCCAGACCTCGACCTTCATCATCTTCCAGACGCCCGAGGAAGGCATCGGCTTTCCCATGAGCCTGAAGGGCTTTGGCGAGGGCTACGACCAGCTGCCGTAATGATCCGTAGGCTGGGCTGAGCGAAGCGAAGCCCACGCTGTGCAGAGCTGCGTGGGCACGGCGCTTGCGCGCCTTTGCCCACCCTTGTCATAGCGGGACGCTCGTGAGTGCAGGCTGCAAAGTCGTTGCCGTTGCCGCAACGTTGTTCGTCGCCGTTTTTGCGGCAACATCGGAAGCGCTTGCCGAGGCCGATTACCCCAACCGCCCGGTGACCCTGATCGTGCCCTACGCCGCCGGCGGCGTCGCCGATGTCGGCATGCGCATCCTCGGCGAGCAATTGAGCAATCGCCTGAAGCAGCAATTCGTCATCGAGAACCGCCCCGGTGCCGCCGGCATCGTCGCCGCCCAGGCCGGCGCCGCCGCGGCGCCCGACGGTTACACGCTGTTGATGACCGGCAACAACAACGCCATCGCGGTCGCGCTGTTCAAGTCGCTGCCCTACAACATCCTCACCGATTTCGCTTCGATCTCGACCGCCGCGTTCTTCGACGTGCTGATCGTCACCCGCGCCACTTCGCCGCTGAAATCGATTGCCGATGTCATCGCCGCGGCGAAGGCCAATCCCGGCAAGCTCAATATCGGCACCATCAATCCGGGCTCGACGCAAAACCTCGCCGCCGAGCTGTTCACCAGCACCGCCGGCATCAAGGCGGCGATCGTGCCGTTCCGCGCCTCGCCCGACATGGCCGGCGCGGTG
>DASZJU010000333.1:0-1552 GCA_035947815.1 Reyranella sp. | reverse complement strand
ACTGCGAGATCAGTCCGCACAAAGGCACGCGCGCAAAGTCGTTGAGCTGCGGCACGACGGCGGCCTGCACCGCGCCACCGACATTCTCGAAATAGACGTCGATGCCCTGGGGCGCGGCGGCGCGCAGCTCCTTGAACAGGTTGGCGCCGGCGGTGCGATAGTCGACGCAGGCATCAAAGCCCAGCTCCTGCACGACGTAGTCGCACTTGTCCTTGCCGCCGGCGATGCCGATCGCGCGGCAGCCGTGCAGCCTGGCGAGCTGACCGACCACCGAGCCGACCGCACCCGACGCCGCCGAGACGACGACAGTCTCGCCGGCCTTGGGCTTGCCGATCTGCATCAGGCCCCACCATGCGGTCATGCCCGGCATGCCCAGCACGGAGAGTGCGGTCGAGAGCGGCGCCACGTTGGGATCGAGCTTCATCGAGATGGCGCCGGTGGACACGGCGTAGCTCTGCCAGCCCGAATATTCGGCGACGAAGTCGCCTTCCTTGAACCGGGGATTTTTAGACTTCACGACCTGGCCGACGGTGCCGCCGACCATGGCATCGCCCAAATTGACGTTGGCTGCGTAGCCCTTGGTCTCGGCCATGCGGCCGCGCATGTAGGGATCGAGCGACATCCAGATGGTGCGCGACAGGTACTCGCCGTCCTTGGGTTCGGGGATCGGCGAATCGACGACGTCGAAATTGGCATGGGTCGGCTCGCCCTGCGGGCGCGACTTCAGCAGCACGCGACGGTTGGTAGCCATGAGCTCCTCCTGTTTGCGCACAGGCTAGCACGCGCGCGCTGATGTGCTAAGACGCCGATGCAATGCGTACCTACCTCTGTCTTCCCGGCGCCTGGATGGGTGCCTGGTCGTGGCAATTCGTGCTGGAGCGGCTGCGTGCGGCGGGTCACGACGCACGCGCCCTGCCCTTTCGCGGCGTCGGCGAGCGCGCCGCCGAGCTGTCGCCCGCGCTCGACAACGACGTCTTCCTGGCCGACACGATCGCCACGCTCGAGAACGAGAACCTCAAGGAGGTCGTGCTGGTCGGCCACAGTTTCGGCAGCCTGATCGCCGGCCTGGTGACGGATCGCATCCCCCATCGCATCGCCCATCTCGTGATCATCGACGGCGGCATCCCGCAGGACGGCCAGTCGATCTTCGGCCGCATCCCCGGTGAGATCGTGGCCAAGCGGCAGAAGCTCGTGAAGGTGGTGAACGGCACCGAGGTGCTGCCTTTCGCGCCGGTCGGCAGCCTCATCATCGACGATCCCGCGCTCGCCGCCTGGACGCACCGCCAGCTCACGCCGCATCCGCTGGCCTGCTACACCAAGCCGATCCGGCTAAAGCATCCCGCCGGCAACGGCCGGCCGATGACCTACATCGCCTGCACCAAGCCGCGCTATCCGGTGTCGGCGGGCATGCACGAGAAGGTCCAGGCGATGCCGCATATCCGCTTCCGCCCGATCGAGGCCGGTCACAACTGCATCATCTCGGCGCCGGAGCTGGTGGCGCGCGAGCTGCTGGAGATCCCGTGATGAGCGAGCAACTGATGATCCTGGTGGC
>DASZJU010000332.1:0-1693 GCA_035947815.1 Reyranella sp. | reverse complement strand
CGCTCCTTCGCCTGGCTGACGCTGCTGGGCAGTCAGGGCGTGATCAACGGCCTCTTGATGGATGCCGGCCTGATCGACGAGCCGCTGGCCCTGGCGCGCAACGAGACCGGCGTGCTGATCGGCATGGTCCACGTCATGCTGCCCTACGCCATCCTCACGCTCTACGCCAACATGCTGGGCATCGATGCCGGCCTGGTCGCCGCAGCGCGCAGCCTGGGGGCGAGCCGCGGCCAAGCCTTCCGCATGGTCTTCCTGCCGCTCACCCGGCCCGGCCTGATCGGCGCCGGTACCCTGGTGTTCATCCTGTCGCTGGGCTTCTTCGTCACGCCGGCGCTGCTGGGCGGCGGCAAGGTGCTGATGATCGCCGAATATGTCGCCATCCAGATCAACGACACCCTGCGCTGGGGGCTGGGCACCATGCTGGCGGCGACCCTGATGATCTCGGTGCTGGGTGCGCTGTGGGCGCTGTCGCGGGTCATCGACGTGCGACGCCTCTTCGGAGCATGAGGGGTCGGCGCATGAGGGTCGGCGCATGAACCGGCTAAATACCTCCGGCACCGTGGTGGCGCTGGCCTGGCTGGTGCTGAGCTTCCTGGCGCTGCCCGCCTTCGCCGTGATCCCCGTCTCCTTCACCGACACGCGCTATCTCTCTCTGCCGCAGGAGCACCTGTCGCTGCAGCACTGGCGGACTTTCCTGTCGAGCCGGGAGTGGCTCACCAGCATCTGGCAGAGTTTGTGGATCGCCGCCGTCTCGACAGTGATGGCGGTGACGGCCGGTACGCTCTGCGCGGTCGGCTGCTGGCGCATCGCCTCACGCGCGTCGGAACGGGTGCGCAGCGCCATGATCCTGCCCCTGGCGGTGCCGACGATTGTCTATGCCCTGGGCATCTACCGCCTCTATGTCGCCCTCGACCTGGTGGGCACCGGGCTGGGTGTGGTGCTGGCCCATGCCGTGACCGGGCTGCCCTATGTCGTGCTCACCGTCTCGGCGGCGCTCAGCAATCTCGATCCCAGGCTCGAACAGGCCGCGCGCGGGCTGGGCGCCTCGATAGGCCAGACGCTGCGCTATGTGATCGTGCCCAATATCGTGCCGGGCGTGCTGTCAGGCGCGATCTTTGCTTTCATCCATTCCTGGGACGAGCTGATCGTGGTTATCTTCATCGGCGGGCGGGCGCTCTTCACCCTGCCGCGCCGCATGTGGGACGGCATCAACGACAATCTCGATCCCGTCATCGCCGTGGTGGCGACCGGCATGATCCTGTTCACCTTGCTGGTTCTCATCGCGGAACTTTCGCTGCGGGCAAGACGGGCGCAGAGCCCACTGTCCACGGAAGAGGCGGCTTGAAGGGAGGATTGGACAATGTCTGACGTGCGCGATCGCCTGGACGAACTCTCGCAATTCGTGGAGCGGACCGAGGGCAAGGTCTATCCGCGCCGGGTTTTCCTTGGCATGTGCGGCGCGCTGGGATTGGCGCCCGTCGCGGCCAGCCTGACACCGGCGCTGGCCGACCAGAACGAGCTGGTGCTGGTCAACTGGGGCGGCGACGCCGTGCGCGGCATGAAGAACGCCTGGGTCGATCCCTATCTCAAGAAGTATCCCGACCGGAAGGTCGCGATCGACGGCACCGGCCCCTCGACCAGCCGCATCCGCCTGATGGTGCAAAGCGGCAAGGTCACGTGGGACGTCATGGAC
>DASZJU010000331.1:0-4664 GCA_035947815.1 Reyranella sp. | reverse complement strand
CATGCCGGAGAAATCCTTCGGCTATGTGCCGACGCCGGCGCTGGTGGCGCCCATCGAATTCACCCTGCGCGCCGACGACTATGCAGCGCTGGGCGGCTACGCCTCGCGCGCCGTCTCGCTCGAGGAGGTTTTGGCGCACGGAGGCAAGGTGCGCGTCGACGAGAACGGCCAATGAGCGCCGTCGCCGTCCGCCTGCCCGACGGCAGGCTGCACCTGCAGCACGGACCGATCGATCTCATCGTCGAGGCGTTCGGCGCGCCGGACGAAGTCCAACGGAGCTACGGCCAGGCGGTCGAGCGCTTCGGCGACATTCTCCCGACCCTGGTGCGCGAGCTGCCGACCCTGCGCCGTCCCGTAAGCGATGCCTATCCGCTGCTGCAGGGACCGGTCGCGCGGCGCATGGCCGAAGCCGTGTGGCCGCATCGTGCCGTCTACATCACGCCCATGGCGGCGGTAGCAGGCGCCGTCGCGGACGAGATGCTGCAGGCGCTGGTGCACGGCCGCACGCTCGACAAGGCCTATGTGAACGACGGCGGCGACATCGCTATCCATCTCACGCCGGGCCATGAACTGCGCGCCGGGATCTTCGCGGCTGCGCTCGACGGCGTGGCGTGCCTTACCTACGACAGTCCCGTGCGCGGCATCGCGACCTCGGGCCGCGGCGGGCGTTCCTTCTCCCTCGGCATTGCCGACTCCGCGACCGTGCTCGCCGCGACGGCCGCTGCCGCCGATGCGGCCGCGACCCTGGTCGCCAACGCGGTGAATGTCGAGCATCCGGCGATCGAGCGCCGGCCGGCGCGTGCGCTCGATCCCGACAGCGACCTTTTGGACCTGCCGGTGACGGTCGCCGTGGGCGCTCTGCCTTCGGCTCTCGCGGAAGAAGCGTTGGACCGGGGCGCGGTCGAAGCCCGTCGTTTGCGGCTGTGCGGCCTGATCGAGGGCGCGGCGCTCTCGCTGCAAGGACACTGGCGCATCGATGCGACGGCAGGGCTATCGTCGACAGCGCCTCTCCGTCGTCTCGACCGAGGGCCGCAGGCCCGAGCGGAGAGACCTTGTCTCCACGATAGGCCGCTTATCGTGGAGGCAAGGTCTCTCCGCTCCGCGCTTCGCGCTCCGGTCGAGACGACGGAAGTCACTATGTGCGATAGGCCTGGGGTGGACAGGAGCGCGTGATGAGCAAGGACATGTCTTTCGAGCTCGAAGAGAAGGAATTGAAGCTGGCGGCCTTGCGCGCCGCTCTTGACGAAGGTGAAGCCAGCGGTACCGCCACGTCCTTCGATTTCGAGGTGTTCATTGCTGACAAGCGTAAGCGTCACCGAAGGCAGAGCCGGCATGACACTTGCTGAGGTACGGGCAGGATGAGTGATCCCCTGAAGGAAGCGACGGCTGTGCTCGACGCCTACATGGCGGGTCTCAATCGCGGCGATGAAGCGGCGGTCAACGCCACCTGCAATTTTCCGCATGTGCGGTTGGCGGGTGGCAAGGTCGTCGTCTGGCCGAAACACGGCGACTACAAGCTCGCGGATTTTCGGGCGCGGGCCGGCGACGGCTGGGCGAGAAGCCAGTGGGACGAGCGCACGCCCATCCATGTCGGGTCGGACAAAGTGCATTTGAAGGTGGCGTTCAGCCGCTGGCGGGCGGATGGATCGCTGATCGGCCGCTTCGAGACGATTTACATCGTGACCCTTCAGGACGGCCATTGGGGGATACAGGCGCGCTCTTCTTTCGCGTCCTAGGCGCCTTCATAGGCGCTCTTCTGCCTGTGATTTGTAGGCTGGGCTCGCTAGGGTCCGGCAGGGGAAGCTTCATGGAGGGGATATCATGCTAACGCGTAACACGTTGCTCGCCGGCGCCGCGGCGCTCGTTGCGCTGTCGCTGGTCGGGCCGGCCGCCGCGCAGGCGCCGATCAAGCTGGGCGAGCTCAACAGCTACAAGGTCTTTCCGGCCTTCCTCGAACCCTACAAGAAGGGCTGGGAGCTGGCGGTCGAGGAGGTCAATGCGGCGGGCGGCGTGCTCGGCCGCAAGATCGAAGTCGTGAGCCGCGACGACAACGGCAATCCCGGCGATGCCGTGCGCGTTGCCGAAGAGCTTTTGAGCCGCGAGGGCGCGTCGATCCTGATCGGCACCTTCCCGTCCAATGTGGGCCTGGCGGTCGCCGACTTCGCCAAGCAGCGCAAGGTGCTGTTCATCGCCGCCGAACCGCTCACCGACAAGATCGTGTGGGATGCCGGCAACGCCTACACCTTCCGCCTGCGCACCTCGACCTACATGCAGACGGCCATGCTCATCCCCGATGCCGTCAAGCTCAAGAAGAAGCGCTGGGCCATCGTCTATCCCAATTACGAATACGGCCAGTCGGCGACGGCGGCGTTCAAGAAGCTGATGAAGGAGAAGCAGCCGGACGTCGAGTTCGTCACCGAACAGGCCACGCCGCTCGGCAAGATCGACGGCGGCGCCGTGGCCCAGGCGCTGGCCGATGCCAAGCCCGACGCGATCTTCTCCTCGCTGTTCGGTCCCGACCTCGCCAAGTTCGTGCGCGAGGGCCAGCAGCGCGGCATCTTCAAGGGCGTCGAGGTCTTTAACCTTCTGGCTGGCGAGCCCGAGTATCTCGACCCGCTGAAGGAGGAGGCGCCCGACGGCTGGTACGTCACGGGCTATCCGTGGAGCGAGATCAAGACGCCGGAGCACACCAAGTTCCTCGACGCCTACCAGGCCAAGTACAAGGACTATCCGCGCCTGGGCTCGGTGGTCGGCTATTCGACGGTGATGTCGGCGGTCGCGGCCATCAAGAAGGCGGGCTCGCTCGACCAGGACAAGCTGATCGCGGCGGCAAGCGGGCTGAAAGTCCTGACGCCGTTCGGCGAGGTCGAGTACCGGCCGATCGACCATCAGTCGACCATGGGCGCCTATGTCGGCCGCATCGGCGTCAAGGACGGCAAGGGCTACATGAAGGAATGGCGCTTCGTCGACGGCAAGGACGCGCTGCCGTCGGATGCCGAGGTTAAGAAGATGAGGCCGGCCAATTGATCTTCGCTGGGGAGGAAAGGCTCAACAACGGTCCGCATGACCATTGCCAGCATCATCATCCAGCTCCTGAACGGACTGGCCGCCGCGTCGTCGTTGTTCCTGGTGTCGGCCGGCCTGTCGCTGATCTTCGGCGTGACGCGGATCGTGAACTTCGCGCACGGCTCGCTCTACATGCTGGGCCTCTACGGCGCCTACACGCTGATCGAGGCGCTGGGCCGCACGCCAATCGGCTTCTGGAGCGCGGTTGTGCTGGCAGCCCTCGCGGTCGGGCTGGCCGGCGTGCTGATCGAGCTGCTGGTGCTGCGGCGCATCTACAAGGCGCCGGAACTGTTCCAGCTTCTCGCGACCTTCGCCGTCGTGCTGGTGATCAAGGACATCGCGCTGTTTGCCTGGGGCGCGGAGGATCTGGTCGGCCCGCGGGCCCCTGGTCTGTCGATGGCGGTCGAGATCCTGGGCAAGCGCATCCCGGCCTACGACCTGCTGCTGATCGTCATCGGACCGGTCGTGCTGGTGGCGATGTGGCTCTTGCTCAGCCGCACGCGCTGGGGCGCGCTGGTGCGGGCCGCCACCCAGGACCGCGAGATGGTGGGCGCGCTGGGCGTCGATCAGGCAAAGCTCTTCACCTCGGTGTTCTTCGCCGGCGCCGTGCTGGCCGGGCTGGGCGGCGCGCTGCAGATCCCGCGCGAGCCCGCCAACCTCGATCTCGACCTTGCCGTCATCGCCGACGCCTTCGTGGTCACCGTCGTGGGCGGGCTGGGCAGCATCGGCGGCGCGTTCCTGGCCGCCATCCTGATCGGCGTCGCCAAAGCTTTTTGCATCGGCATCGGCACGGTGCACTGGTTCGGCGAGGACATCGTTTTCTCCAAGCTCACCCTGGTGGTCGAGTTCCTGATCATGGCGCTGGTGCTGGTGGTGCGGCCCTTCGGCCTGTTAGGCAAGCCGCCGGCCGTGCTGCGGCTCGCGGCCGACCCGGCGCCGCCGCTCAAGGCGCCGTCCTGGACCTTCGCCCTGGTCTGGCTCGCGTTGCTGCTGGCCATGCCGCTGCTCGCCGACCGCTATGTCACCATCCTGCTGACCGACATCGTCTGCTTCGCCCTGTTCGCGGTGAGCCTCCACTTCATCATGGGCCCGGCCGGCATGGTCTCGTTCGGCCACGCCGCCTATTTCGGCCTGGGCGCCTATGCCGCCGGCTTGGCTCTGAAGCGCTTCGGCCTGCCCATGGAGGCGGCGCTTATCCTGGCGCCGCTCGCCGCCGGCGCCTTCGCCGTGGTCTATGGCTGGTTCTGCGTGCGCCTTTCCGGCGTCTATCTCGCCATGCTGACCTTGGCCTTCGCGCAGATCAGCTGGTCGATCGTCTTCCAGTGGGATTCCTTCACCGGCGGCAGCAACGGCCTGTTCGGCATCTGGCCGTCGGCGTGGCTTGCGGGCAAGACGATCTATTACTACCTGGCGCTCATCCTCTGCGGCGCCGGCATCGCGCTCTTGTGGCGCGTGCTGTTCTCGCCGTTCGGTTACGCCTTGCGGGCCGGCCGCGATTCGTCCTTGCGCGCCGAGGCGATCGGCATCGACGTGCGCGGCTTCCAGTGGATGGCGTTCGTGCTGGCCGGCGCGTTGGCGGGACTGGCCGGCGCGGTCTA